>JBBWZK010000444.1:0-12285 GCA_039648975.1 Blastocatellia bacterium | reverse complement strand
CTCGAACACGGCCTTCCCGGCGGCGTGCTGCGGCGGGACGGGAACGATCACGATCACGACGACGTTTACAGAAGGCGACAACAACATCTTCGGGCCGTTCACGCGGACGGTGGTATGTTCGTTGGCGTTGGGCGCGAGAGCGCCGGTGGTGTTCTCGGTGACGCCGTCGAATGGCAACTGTGCGGTGCCGCAAGATGTGCTGATCACGGGTGCGTGCTTCATTATCAACGGCGTGCCGAACGTGACATCAGTGTTCGCGATAGATCGAGCAACCGGCGCGCGTATCAACGCGAGTCAGTTCTTTATCGTGAATGCGAACCTGATCGATGCGTTCTTCAACTTCGGCAGTGCTAATAACGGCCACTCGTTCCTGATCTTCGTGAGCGGGCCGAACGGCACGAGCCGCAACCGTCTGGTGGCAGATCCGGCGTGTACGTTTGGCAATGAGCAAGGCGTCATCGTTACATTCACCTGTAACGCGACTCCTCCGGTGGTTTGTCCGCCGGGCACGCCAGGATGCCCGCCTCTTCCGCAAGACGTTCCGGTGGTCAACGGATGCCGCCTGGATCGTCAGGCGAATGGCTCCTTCACGCTGGAGGTCTTCGGTGCCAACATTAAGGCTGGCGCTACGGCAACGGTCGGTGGTGTGACGCCCAAGAAGATCAAGTTCATTGAATTTGAATCTGGCTCAACAACCACTTTCCGAACGATCCGTCTGGTCAAGAAGGTCTGCGGCGGCTTGCCTGGAGACATCAAGGTGACGAATCCAGGAACCAACGGCCCCGTAACTTCTGCGGCGTTCTTCTGCAACGAACGTTGCCCAGCTAACTAACCGCTTCGATCCAGGAGAGAGGCGCAAATCTTTCTCCCGGATGCACAAGCATCAACTAGAGGGCCGCAGCAATGCGGCCCTCTTTTTTATACCTGTTTTCACATTTTTGCAGCGTCAAAATGCGGCAAGGGACGCCGATATAAGAGGCTGGACTACAAAGCCGTTGCCGCCACGTCGCACTGCAAAGCGCGGCAATCGTCATCCAGATTCTGGCGTAAAGCAGTCGGGTCGAGAGAGTGTTTCAGTTAGCTAATCTCGTGCTGTAATTCGCTGGCATATTCGCCGTCCTCGGCCACTGCGTCTTCACCTTTGAAAGCTACGCGAATCAATGGCGGCGCGGCGAGCGTCGTAATCACGGCCATCGCCACCACCATGCCATAGAGTAGGCGATTGTTGGTCATTGCCAGGCCGATCTGGGCAACCACGATGCCGACTTCGCCGCGCGGAATCATGCCAAGCCCGACCTGCATCGCCCGCCGCTTGCCCATCCGCAAAGCGCCAAGCCCACAGCCGATGAATTTCGACAGGATGGCCAGCCCGACGACAAACAGTGAGAGCCAAATTACATTTAGCGAGAGGAAGATCGATAGATCGAGTTTCATGCCTATCGTGACCAGAAAGAAGGGCGTCAGGAATTCGCTCAACGCCTCGGACTGCTGATGCAGCCGCGTGCCGTCGGTCGCTTCTGAGAGCGCCACGCCCGCCAGAAAAGCGCCGATGATGCCGGCGATACCGATAAAGCTGGCGACCGCCGCCAGCCCGAAGCAGAGAATCAGCGCAAAGATCAGCAGCGAATGGTTGGTTCTAAGATCTATGACTGGCTGCTTGACGTGCTTGACGACGTGCGTGCCAAGCGTGATCGTCAAGATGGTGAAGCCGATGGCAAGCCCTGCGGTCAGCGCAATGTGCAGATAGTTGACCTGCCCGGCTGCGAGGCTGCTGACGACGGCCAGCACGAGCAAGCCGATGATGTCATCAATCACGGCGGCGGCCAGTATCACACGGCTGGCGGCGGCAGTAATCAACCCCATTCCCGACAGCACGCGTGCCGTGATGCCGACGGAGGTCGCTACCATCGCCGCACCGAGAAAGATTGCTTCAACCCACGAATAGCCGGGCCACAGCGACAGCAGCCCCCAGCCCGCGATGAATGGCACGATGACGCCGAGGATCGCCGTAACCAGTGCCGTGCCGCCGACCTTAAAGATGTCACTCGGTCGCGTTTCAAGTCCGACGGTGAAGAGTAGAAAGATGACGCCGATTTCGGCAAGCGCGTCGAGCACGTCTGTGGGCTGCACCCAGTTGAGCAGCGCCGGGCCGATGAGGATGCCTGCCAGGACTTCACCGATCACCGCCGGCTGACGCAAGCGCTCGAACAACTCGGCCATCAACTTGGCGGCGAGCAGCGCGATGAAAAGCGCGATGAGAATTTTGCCGTGACCCTCTGTCGCGAACAGCAAGACCGGGCGAATGAGATTCTCCACTGAAGCCTTCCTCCAGACAAAGTTGTGAGATGCGTTGCGTGCCGCGCATCGAGATTGCCAAAATGATAGTGCGATAATCAATTGATCGAGGCAAGCGGGCAGCCGAAGAACAATTCATCCCCAAAGGGCGTAGCCCATGACGATTGTTATATACTGATCATTGGTCACTGCTCTCTGGTTCATGAACCGATGACAAAGGACGAATGACGAATGACCAAAGGGGCTATGCAACCACCGCGCGCTATTCTGGCTATAGACACTGCGCCGTTCGCTCACTCGCTCTCATTGCTGGCGGCAATCCGGGCGCTGCGAATCGGCATGCCGCAAACCTTCGTCGCCGTCGCCGCGACGACAGGTGTTGGCGAATTGCTGGCGGCAGCGCGCTTGGCTGACGAGACGATTGATCTCGGCGTGATCAAGCCGCACAGCGGCAGCGACGGACTCAAGCGCTTGGCGCGTCTGTTCAAACGCGCACGCCTACGAGAGTACGATCTGGTGCTTGATTTCTCGCCAAAGCTCGATACGCAGGTGCTGTCGCGCTTTGTCATGCGTGCGCGCACGGTGATCCCTGCGCGATTGCCGCGCGTCATTGATCTGCTCATAGGCGGCGCACGTGGCGGCGCGGGCGCAGGCAGCTATGAAGCGGTGCTGCGCCAGATCGGCGTTGAACTGCGCGATGAACGGCTCGGCATCATCGTTCCGGCAGACGAACACGCGCAGTTTGAGAAAATGCTTGAACGTAGCGGCTCGCGTGGCGGCGAGCCAATCGTTCTGCTCTACGCGGCTGATGCAGGCCAGGAAGGCGGCTGGCCGGTCAGCGCATTCGGCGAAACCGGCCAGCGTCTTGCCAACGCTTTCGGTGCGCGCATTGTCGCTTTAGACGAGCCCGGCGACGAAGGATTCACCAGCGCTATCGGCGCGCTGCTGCCAAAGTCGGCGATCAAACTTGCCGCGCCGCGCGCCCTTCAACTTGCCGCTGCGATGGCGCGCGCCAGCCTCGTCGTCACCGATGCGCGCGGCGCGGCGCAGATGGCCACAGATGTCGGCACGCCGGTGATCGAAATTACCGAAAACCAGAGCGCGACTCGCGCCGCATCCGATTTTCATCGCCTCATTCGCGGGCCTTCACGCGGGCGCATCAGCACGGATGAAGTCTACGAACTGGCCTGCACGCTGATTCAATCGAGCCGCAGCGCGCAGCTCTTTCAGCATTGAATTTTTCCGAGCCTTGAGCGATTGGATTAAAAATAGCTGCGCAGAAAGTTGCCGGGGGGTTCTCGACGCCGAAGGATTTGTGTATAATCGCTGTCGCAGGGTTTAAGCATTTGCAACGCATCCATCATTGAGTAGTACAGGCGTTCTATCAACTACCGAGGAGGAGCCATGAATAAGCTACTCTTGCTTTTGGGTGTCATCGGCATCGGTGCCGGCGGATACTTTATGGTCAAGTTCGTCAATCAAGGCCAGGTCCCCGGACAAGCCTCCGACAAGTCGAGCCTGATTGTGGCCGCCGTTTTCTTTGTCGTGGCGCTCATCTGCTTCGCGATTTTCTTCTTCAAGAAATTCCGTTCAGAAGCTGACCAGGATATCAGCATCACCAAGTTCTAAACGACGTTGCCTTTTGAAATCGGCAAACGACGGCCTTGACCGAAACCGACGGCAAGCGACCGGCACACTGTCATCGTCCGGTCGCCTGTCGTCAAACTCAATCTCTCACACTTCAAGCCGTGAAGCGTGAGGACGGGAACCTTTTGCTTGACCCATTGACCCGGCGACCCGTGCCGGGTCTTCTCATCTTTGCGCCCGTGGATTAACGGCGCAGTTCCTGTGCCGCCTCGCGGATGCGGCGCACGCCTTCCTGAATCATCTCCAGCGAATTGGCATAGGAAATTCTAACGTAACCTTCAATACCGAAGGCCGAGCCAGCGGTCAGCGCCACGCCTTTTTCTTCAAGCAGGAACTTCGCCAGTTCCGCCGAATTCGTGACGCGCCCGCCGAGCAAGCCCTTCATGTTCGGCATGACGTAGAACGCGCCTTCCGGCATATCGCAGGAGATGCCGGGAATGTCGTTGAGCGCCGGCACCAGCCAGTCGCGCCGCCGCTGGTATTCAGCGATCATCAGATGAATCGATTCCTGCGGCCCATTTGCCGCTTCGATGGCCGCCTTTTGTGTAATCGAGTTCGCATTCGATGTCGAATGGCTTTGCACCTTGAGCATCGCCTGAATCCAGGCTTGCGGGCCGAGCCCGAACCCCAGCCGCCAGCCCGTCATGGCATGCGATTTCGAGAACGAGCCGCAAATCATCAACCGCTCGCGCAATTCTTCCGGCAACTGGCCGGCGGTGAATGGCGTCGCCGGCGGGTAGGCGAAGTAAAGGTAACATTCATCACTGATCACCCATACGTCGCGGCTCGCCGCCACTTCGACAATCCTGCGGAACTCGTCGGGCGGGATGATGCGGCCCGTCGGGTTGTTCGGCGAATTGAGGATCAGCAAACGGGTGCGCGGCCCTATGGCATCGCGCACCATGTCTGCGGTCAGCAGAAATTGCGTCGCTTCCGTATCGATGATGCCGATTCGTGCGCGCAGGAACTTGGCGATCTCAGGGAACGTCACCCAGTAGGGCGCTGGAATCAGCACCTCGTCGTCGGGATTGAGGAGCGTCGCCATCGCATTGAAGATGGCTTGTTTGCCGCCTACCGTGACGATGGCCTGCGCCGGGTCGTAGTCAGCGCCGAAGTCGCGCCTGAGCAAGTCGACAATCGCCTTGCGCAGCGGCGCGATGCCGCTGGTCGCCGTATAGCGCGTGAAGTTTTGATCGAGCGCCTGATGGCCCGCCTGCTTGACGTTTTCCGGCGTCGGGAAATCCGGCTCGCCTGCGCCGAGATCGATCACTTCGACCCCCTGCGCGCGCAAACGTTCAGCGGCCACCAGCACCGCCAGCGTTGAAGACACTTCCATATCGGCCACGTAGACCGATTCCTTGAATTCCGCTTTGCTCATTTTTAATCAGGATACAGGATACAAGATTCAGGATTCAGGGGCGTTGCGCAGTTGCGATCCTGCCGTCTGATTCAGCGTAGGGTGATTAGCCTTCGAGCCCAAACTGAATCCTGAATCCTGTATCCTGTATCCTATTTCTCCTGCCCCTTTACTTTTTCTCGCATTTGTTGCTCGACCCATTCAGGCACCAGCCCGTTGATCGAGCCTCCCAGCTTGAAGACTTCTTTGATCAGCCGGGAGCTGAGATAAGAATAGGCCTCTGCGGCCATCAGGAAAACGGTTTCGACGCTTGGTTCCAGCCGCCGGTTCATCAAGGCCATCTGCAACTCGTATTCGTAATCGCTGATGGCGCGGATGCCGCGCACGATCACCTGGGCCTTCTGCTCGTTGGCGTAATCGACGAGCAGTCCGGCAAAGGTGCCGACGTGGACGTTCGGCCAGCGCGCCGCCTGCCGGATCATCTCGACGCGTTCTTCGACGGTGAACATCGGCTGCTTGTCGAGGTTGACGAGCACGGCGACGATGACTTCATCAAATAACTTCGCCGAGCGCTCGATGATGTCGAGGTGACCCATGGTCATCGGGTCGAACGAGCCAGGGTAGATTGCGCGTCGCGTCACTCCCTTTCTCCTGATGTGTGTGATTGCGCAGGCTGCACTAAAGTCCAGGCAGTCTAGCACACAACTGCCGCCGCCTGCCAGTTATCGCTAGTCAATTTGAGAACGAGGAAATAACTCCTAAGACGGTTTAATTGTGGAGTGGTTGCGGCTCTGCCGCGTTGCTTTGCGGGGTAGCTTTTCCGCAACGTGTGACTGTGCCGGTCGTTCTTTGGCGGCGAGGACGCCAATCGGCGGCGCAGCCGCCGAAGTTATTAAGCATCGCTGCCGGCAAGTCACAGACTTGCCACACAGCAAAGCGGCAGAGCCGCACGCCTGAGAGTTAAATAGCCGTGGATAACTCTCAACCGTCGGGAGAAAAAAACTATTGTGAGGTAAGCCTTTCCCGTCTAATCTATCGTCAGCATTGCCCCTTGGGGTCATCGAGTCACACGCGAGGTCGTTCAAACGCCTGCGGCACATCAGAACCTGATCCAACATGAAAGCTGACTATCCTCACACACGGCGCTTGCCTCTGTGCCCGTTCTCTTGGTCTCAGATCGTCTGGCCCTTGCTTCTATTATTGGCCGTGTCGGGCGCGGCCTGCCGCAAGGCTTCGCTGATGAATGATTCGGCGGCGCTGACCAGCGCCGAGCAGATCAGCAAGCTTGCTCCTGATGATGCGGAACATAGTCGTCCGGTTCGACTTCATGGAGTGGTCACTTATTCCTTCCCCGATTACAACACGATGATTGTGCAGGATTCGACGGCGGGCGTTTTCATTGACACCTCACGCACGCAGGGCGCGTTCGTTGCCGGCCAGGAAGTGGAGGTCGAGGGAGTCACGGGACGCCGCGAGTCGTCCAACATCGTGATCAGCCACGGCCTGAGTGCGGCTGGCGCTGGACAGATGCCGGAAGCCCTGCCCGTTTCACTCAAAGATTTGGCCGCAGGGAATTATCCTTACCGCTGGGTCGAACTGGAAGGTCTCGTTAGATCATCGATCATCGAAAACGACGGGCATATTGCGCTGGATGTCGCTTCAGACAATGGCCGGTTCAAGGTTCATATCGCGCAGCACGGTAATACAGACATCAATGCATTCATTGACGCCAGAGTGAAAGTTCAGGGCGTCGCGCACACCATCTTCAATGCCAGCCGTGAAGCCATTCGCCTGCAACTCTTGGTTCCTCAACTCAAGTACGTTCTAATCGAAGAGCCCGGCCCGGACGATCCTTTCTCTATTCCTGTGCAGGCGATCAAGAGTCTGTGGCAACGCTCGCCAGAGACGGCATCCGGCCATCGCGTGCGTGTGCAGGGCGTCATGACACAGCAGCCCGGCGGCGACCTCATGGTTAAAGATGAAACCGGCGACCTGGCTGTAAAGGCGGCGCAGATGACTTCGCTAAGACCGGGCAGCCGGGTCGATGTGTTGGGCTTTCCGGGGCAAGCGGGAGCCGAAGTCACTCTCGAAGATGCCATCTTTCGCGAAGCCGGCACTGAGGTCATAGGGGCAAAGGCCGACAAGCCGCGCCCCGGTTCGCCTCTGCAAAACGGCAAACTGCCCGTCCTCACGACCATCGCGCAGGTTCATCAACTGACGCTCGTCGAAGCAAAGCGCAAATACCCTATACACCTGCGCGCGGTAGTGACTTATTACAATCCTATGACGGGCTCGGCTTTCATACAAGATGCGCTGACCGGCATCTACATGAACTTCAACCGCCTGGATAAGGAAGTTTCCTTACAGGCAGGTCAACTGGTGGACGTCGAGGGCGAAAGCGATCCGGGCGGCTTCGCTCCTGATCTTTCCTGCCTGCGCATACGCGTTCTGGGAGAGACGGCCTTGCCGCAGGCTCCTGCCTTGACGCTCGATGAGTTGTTTTCCGGTTTGCACGATAGCAACTGGGTCGAAGCCGACGGCATTGTGCAGACGGTGAGCAGCGATGATGCGCACGTCATGATCGGCATCGTCTCCGGCTCGCACAAGTTCATGGCCCTGGTTCCAGCCATCGCCCACCAGCCGCTCCCCTCGCAGTTGATCGACGCCAGGATTAAGGTTCGCGGGGTATGCGGCACGATCTTCAATGAAAAGCGACAACTGATCGGCATTCAAATCCTTGCCCCGCGTCTCGATCAAATCTCTGTGCTGGAGCCCGCTCCGGCTGAAGCGTTCGCGCTGCCGGTTCAACCGATCAATACGCTGATGCGCTTTACGCCGGGACAATCGGTCGGCCATCGCGTCAGGGTTCAAGGCGTCGTTACCTTGCAGCGACCGGGCGGCTTGATCTTCATCAAAGACGAAACCAGCGGGCTGGCCGTACAAACACAGCAGGAGACGACGGTCGAGCCCGGAGATCGCGTCGATGTCGTCGGCTTCGCGGCGGCGGGCGACTATACGCCTGTGTTGCAGGATACCACCTTTCAAAAGCTCGACGCAGGGGCCGTGCCCGCCCCGGTTTTGATCACGCCGGAAGAAGCATTGAGCGGCAACTACGACTCTCAACTGGTGCAGATCGAAGCCAACCTGCTGGATCGCATGGGCAACACGACCGAACAGGTGCTGACCTTGCAGGCCGGCAAATATACGTTCAATGCGTTCCTCGAAAATGCGCGCAGCAGCGAAGCCTTGACCGCGCTGCGCAACGGCAGCCTGATTCAGTTGACCGGCGTTTGCCAGGTTCAGGCCGACCGCTCGCAGCAGAATCGTATTGGCCGCGCGCCGATTCAATCCTTCCGTTTTCTGTTGCGCTCACCCAATGATGTAGCTGTGCTTACAAACGCGCCGTGGTGGTCGCTCAAGCATGTGCTCGGCCTGGTGGCGGCGATGGCGGCGATTATCTTGACCGCATTCATCTGGGTGGTGGTATTGCGCCGGCGCGTGCGGCAGCAGACCGAGTTCATTCGCCGCCAGTTGACCACCGAGGCGTCGCTGAAGGAAGCCGCACAGGCGGCAAGCCGCGCCAAGAGCGAGTTCCTTGCCAACATGAGCCATGAGATTCGCACGCCCATGAACGGCATTCTCGGCATGACAGAGTTGGCGCTGGAAACCAACCTTTCCAACGAACAGCGTGACTATCTCGGCCTGGTTAAAACTTCAGCCGATTCGCTGCTGACGTTGATCAACGAGATTCTCGACTTCTCAAAGAGCGAGGCCGGCAAGCTCGATCTCGACTGCAACGATTTCAGCCTGCGCGATAAACTGAGCAGCGCCCTCAAGACGCTCGCCGTGCGCGCACATCAAAAAGGGCTGGAACTCGCCTGCGACATCCCGCACGATGTCCCGGATATGCTGGTCGGCGATGCGGGACGGCTGCGACAGATCATCGTCAACCTGGTCGGCAATGCGATTAAATTTACAGAGCGCGGCGAAGTGCTCTGTAGCGTCGCGGTCGAATCGTTGAGGGCTGATGAAGTCTGTTTGCACTTTACGGTCAGCGATACAGGCATCGGCATTCCTGCAAATGAACAGGCGCGCATCTTTGAAGCTTTCGAGCAAGCCGACGGCTCGACGACACGCCGCTATGGCGGCACAGGGCTGGGCCTGGCGATCTCTTCGCAACTGGTCGACATGATGGGCGGCAAGATACGTGTCGAAAGCCAGGTTGGCAAGGGCAGCACGTTCCACTTCATGGCGCGTTTCGTTTTGAGCAATCAGCCGGCAGCCGACACGGTCACTGCCGGGCCGCTCGACCTGCAAGGCATGGCTGTGCTCGTGGTCGACGATAACGCCACGAACCGGCGCATCCTCAAAGATGTGCTGACCAACTGGCAGATGCGACCGACGGTAGTCGAAGGCGGCGACGCGGCGTTGGCGGCTCTCAAACAGGCACACGAGCAGGGCGAACCCTTCCAACTCGTGCTGCTTGATTTCCATATGCCGGGAATGGATGGCTTCAGCGTCGCCGAACAAATACGCCGCGATGCCGCGCTTCAAGACACGGCGATTATCATGCTGACTTCAGCGACACAGCACGGCATGGCGGTGCGCTGCCGGCAACTAGGCTTCGCGGGCTACCTCACCAAACCTATCTCGCAATCAGACCTGCTGGATGCAATTTCCGCTTTTGTCGGTCACTCGCAGCAAGCCCTGGAGTCGATGTGCGCTGATCCCGAAATAGTCGTCAACCCGCAGCGCCGCAGCGCTCGCATACTGGTCGCAGAAGATAATGAGGTTAATCAACTGCTGGCCACCAGAGTGCTGGAGAAGCGCGGCTATCAGGTCATCATTGCCGGTAATGGCAAACAGGCGCTGGCCGCTTATGAGCATGAGGCTTTCGACCTGATCCTGATGGATGTGCAGATGCCTGAAATGAACGGCCTGCAAGCGACGACGATCATCCGCCAGAGAGAAGAAGGCACGACTGAGCATCTGCCCATCATCGCCATGACGGCGCGGGCCATGAAAGGCGACCGCGAAGAATGCTTTGCCGCAGGCGTGGATGCCTACATCTCCAAGCCTGTCCAGTTTGATGAGCTGTTCGCTGCAATGCAAAGGTTGCTGCCGAACGCCGAAGAGACAACCGAGACGGGGATAGCCGACTTGAACTCCAGGGCGTTTGATGCGCCATCCATATCTGAACATCTGATTATCGATGCGCCTGAGTTGCTGGCGAACATGGACGGCGACGTTGAATTCCTGCGCAGTGTAGTGCAGGTCTTTCTCGACAGCTATCCAAATCATCTGACACAGGTTGAGGAAGGAATCAGACAACAGGATAGCGAACGGATACAGGAAGCGGCCCACACCTTGAAGGGAGCGCTGGGCGGGTTGCAGGCGAAAGCCGCTTACGAGGCGACGCTGGTGCTTGAGAAATTTGCGCGGGCAGACAATTTCGCCGGCGCCAGGCAGTCGCTGGCTGATCTGCAAAGCGAAATTGAGCGGCTCAAGCTGGCATTGGATGAAATCGTTGGCGAGCCTGTAGGCGAATGCTGATTGCAAGGAATGGCTAAGGAATGGCTCTGGTAAGCATTTTAAGAAGTCCCGTTAGGGACGCAATGTTTATAGTAGGCAGACACTATAAAGGCCAAGCCCCGTTGGAGCGAAATGTCGACATGGCGCTCCTAACGGAGCTTGGATCCTTATCTGTAATGGTGACTATAAACATGGCGCTCCTACGGAGCTTTCTTTTCAGAAATATTTTTGAACGACTGAATCATCGAATCCGTGGAACGATAGGAGAGAGCACATGCTAAGTCAAAATCACCTTGTATTAATCGTTGACGATGAACCGATCAACCTGATGATGCTGCAAAAGGTTCTGCGGGCAAAGTTCAGTGTGAAGACGGCAGGCTCCGGTCAGGAGGCGCTGACGATTCTTAAACGCGAGCCGGTTTCTCTGTTGATCACAGATCAGCGGATGCCCGGCATGACCGGAACCGAGCTGATGCGTCAGAGCCGGCTGATTGACCCGAATATGCTCTGCATATTGATGACGGCGGAGAGTGACATGGATACCTTGATGAATGCCATTGTCGAGTCCGGCGCGCTCCGCGTGATCAATAAACCCTGGGACCCGGCGAAGATCTTAACCCAGGTCGAGGACGCCCTCGAAAAATATGAGGCGGCGCGCAAGAAAAAAGAGGTGATCGATCAACTCAGAAGAGCCAATCAAGTCCTGGAAAGAATAACTGGTAATCAATGAGACAAGTAAGAACCTAGAGGCGATGCTGCGCTACCGCCAGAGCCGACATCGAGTCAAACACTCCGGCTACCCATCCCACTTTTAATCGTTCCCTGAACGCTGCTTCCCTGTGAAGGCGGCTGACTAGCGCCGAGCCGTGTGGTATATTCCAAGCTGACGATTGAGATTACATCGAACGATTATGTCTTATTCGCTGTCTATCATCATTCCTGCATACAACGAAGCGAACCGCATCGGGCCGACTCTCGATGAAGTGCTTCGCTTTCTGCGTGCCGCGCCCTATCGTGCAGAGGTCATCGTCGTCAACGACGGCTCAGGGGATCAAACGCCGAACGTGGTGAACGAGCGGGCTACAGCTTACCGCGACGCCGGGCACGAATTGCATTTGCTGACGAACACGCCGAATCGCGGCAAAGGCTATAGCGTGCGGCGCGGCGTCAGCGAAGCGCGCGGTGATGTCATTTTGTTTACCGACGCCGACCTGTCGTCGCCCATCACCGAAGCGCCCAAGCTGATCGCGCCAATTTTCGATGATCGCGCCGACGTCGTCTTTGGCTCGCGCGCCATCAATCGCCAATTGATCGGCGTGCATCAGCCGGCGATGCGCGAATTCGGCGGCAAGGTGTTCAACTTTTTCATGCAGGCGATCACCGGCTTGCGATTCAAAGACACGCAATGCGGCTTCAAAGCGTTCCGGCGCGAAGCGGCGCGTCCGGTCTTTATG
>JBBWZK010000450.1:0-4237 GCA_039648975.1 Blastocatellia bacterium | reverse complement strand
GGATAGCATTTTGATCACGGCGGGAACCAAGTCGAGCGAACCGAGTACGCTTGCAGGTGAACTGGCGCGCGACCGCGCACGAATTATCGTCGTCGGGCTTGTCGGCATGGACGTGCCGCGCCACATCTTTTTCAACAAAGAACTTGAGTTGCGCCTGTCGCGTTCGTATGGGCCGGGGCGCTACGACCCTGAGTACGAAGTGAAGGGCAACGATTACCCGATTGGCTACGTGCGGTGGACGGAAAAACGCAACCTCGAAGCCTTCCTGCGGCTGGTCGCCGAAGGCCGCGTCAATACCGAGTTGCTGACGACGCATCGCTTCGACGTGGCCAATGCGGACGCGGCTTACGAGTTGATTCTCAATCGCAAGGAGCGTTGTTGCGGCGTCGTGCTGCAATACCCTGAAGGCGACAAGCCGTCGGTTGCCGCCAGAGTTGCCGGCGCGGCTGGGCTGGCGAGCGATGAACTGGGTGTGAGCTTTATCGGCGCGGGCAACTTCGCGCGCGGCGTCTTGCTGCCGATCATCAAGCGGGCTGACAAAGTAAAACTGATTACAGTTGCCACGGCGACCGGCTTGAGCGCCAAAAATACCGGCGCGCAGTTCGGCTTTGCAAACGCGACGACGGATTACCAAGAGATTCTCGGCGACAGCGACTCGCCGGTGGTTTTCATTGCGACGCGTCACGATTCGCATGCGAGCCTGGCGGCGGAAGCCTTGCGGCGCGGCAAAGCGGTCTTTGTCGAAAAGCCGCTGGCGACGAGCGAAGAAGGCTTGCGCGAGGTCGTGCGCGCGGCCCGCGAGACGGATGGTTTACTGATGGTCGGCTTCAATCGCCGCTTTGCGCCGCTTGCCTGTGAGATCAAAGCAAAGTACGCGGCGCGTAGCGGGCCGATGACGATCATCTATCGCGTCAACGCCGGCCAGGTGCCGCCGGAGCACTGGACACACGACCAGAGCGAAGGCGGCGGGCGCATCATCGGCGAGGCTTGCCACTTTGTCGATTTTGTAAGCTTCCTCACCGATGCGCGGCCCGCCAGAGTTTCCGCCGTCGCCGTCCCGAAGACGCAGCGCGCCGGTTACGTTGACGATAGCACGGTCGTGTCGCTCGGCATGACGGATGGTTCAATCGCTTCGATCATCTACACGGCGAGCGGCGATCCGACAGTGCCGAAAGAGCAGGTGGAGATTTTCTGCGAGCGCAGAGTCGCAAGCCTGGATGACTTTAAGAGCGGCGCGTTCATTGCGGGAAGAAAGCGCACCAAGCTTGGCGGCGGCGCGCAGGACAAAGGCCACGCGGCTGAGATCGCGGCCTTCTTCGATGCCGTGCGCGGTGGCGCGGCGGCGGCGATCAGTTTAGAGTCGCTTGCGGCAACGACGCTGGCGACGTTTGCCATCGTCGAATCGGCGAAGAGCGGCACAGCCGTCGCGGTCGACATCAATGCAGTGATGGCCTCATGATGTTTTAGAGTGTTTCTATGTTTTAGAGTGTTTCTGAGAAGTCCCGTTAGGGACGAGATGTTTATAGTTACAGGTGTCAAAAAGAATTCAAGCCCTATAAGGGCGAAATGTCGACATTGCGCTCCTAACGGAACTTGGATCAATAAATGAGCAGAGAACTATAAACATTACGCTCCTATAGAGCTACTTTTTTGGAAACAATCCATAACAATCCATAGGCTAGCGCAATCATCGATTTTCGGAGGTAATTGTGAAAATTAGAACTTTGGCATGGTTGTTCGTCCTGCTCGCTGGTTTGAGTGCGACGGCGGCAGCGCAGACCTCGGCGTCGGTCATCAAGATTCGGCCCGAGCAAGCAAGCTATAAAGTGAAAGCCGGTGCGGCGACGCCACTCGTGCTGGTCGTTGAAATTGATGACCTATATCACATCAATTCGAATCGCCCGGCGGATAAAAACTTGATCGCGACGGCGCTGAAGTTCGAAAGACGGGCGGGGCTCACCGTGTCGCCGGTGGTTTATCCAAAAGCGAAGCTGCAAAAGTTTGAGTTCTCGCCGAAGCCGCTGTCGGTTTACGAAGGCAGGGCAACATTCAAAGTGACGGCGCGCGCTCTGCCATCGCTTGCCGCAGGCGCTCAAACGCTGCACGGCAAGCTGACCGTGCAGGCGTGCAATAACCAGGTCTGCCTGCGCCCGCAAACCGTCGACGTGGCGATCCCCATTGAAGTCGTCAAGTGAGCTTGCCAGGCGATTGACGAGGCAAGAGCGCGGTAGGGAATAAGTGCCACGCTTTTGGTTTGTAAGTGAAAGGCATGTAGGGGCGGCCCTCTGTGGCCGCCCCAGACTGCGAAACCATCAGCTTTCGTAACCATCAGGCTCTCGTAGTTTGCTTGTATTTTTTCAATTACTCCTCGTCGGAGTCAGGGGCGACCAGAGACGGTCGCCCCTACATGAACTCTCGATGCAAAGCGCTACCCAACAACTCGGCGAGCAAGCCATCAGAAAGCTATTGCGCTGGTGTCGCGGCGAATCGTGGATGGGCTACGATCCTTATGATGGACTCAACAGCCCGTTGGCGCGATGGTGGCCGATGCGCAACCGGCTGGCGCGCACGGCGCTGACGCAAATGGTCAAACGCAGCCCTGTGAATCTGCGCCCGCTGCTGGGCATCAGGAAAGCCGCCAATCCCAAAGGCTTGGCGCTCGCGGCGCGTGCCGTCCTGCTGCTTGCACAACGTGAAAACGAAATCTTGCCGGCGGATCTGCTCGATGATGCCGTGCCGTCAACACCGATGTTGAGTCAGTCGCGCGATAGCCTTGCCAACGACCTGCGCGCGCTCATGCACAAGCTCGATGATATGCGTTGCGCTGAATACACGGAAGCTTGCTGGGGCTATAACTTCGACTGGCAATCGCGCGCCTTCTTCGCGCCGCGCGGCACGCCGAATGTGGTCTGTACGGTCTTTGCCGCGCATGCCTTTCTCGACTGGCACGAACAAAGCGGCAGCGCGGCGGCTTTGCGAATCGGCGAAAGCAGTTGCCGCTTTCTGCTCGACCGGCTCAATCGCACGGCGGACGGCGAAGCTTTCTGCTTCAGCTACACGCCACATGACTCGTCACAGGTTCACAACGTCAATCTGCTGGCGGCTGAACTGCTGGCGCGCGCCTTTCATCTGACGGGCAAAGACGAGTACCGCGATGCCTGCGACCGTGCGGTGCGCTTCACGCTGGCACACCAGCGCGCCGACGGCTCATGGCCTTATGGTGAATCGGCTGCGCAGCAGTGGATCGATGGCTTTCACACAGGCTATATAATCGTCTCGCTCAATCACATCATCCGGCATCTTCATAAGACGGAATGGACGGCGGCGCTGCAATCGGCCTATGAGTTTTATGATAGCCGATTCTTTCTTGCGGACGGCACGCCCGCCTACTATCATAAAAGTCTCTTCCCCGTTGACGTTCACAGCGCCGCGCAGGCCGTCGTGACTTTCACGGAGATGATCGAGCTAATGCCGAACGCCGACCAGCAGGCCGCCCGTGCAGTGGAATGGGCCATCCGCAATCTACAGGACAGTGCCGGATTCTTCTACTTTCAACGTCATCGGTTTTACACGAATCGCACTCCTCACATTCGCTGGGCGCAAACTTGGATGCTTTATGCATTGAGCTTATATCTTTCACGGGTCGCTTAACTGAAATGTCACAACGTGCATTCACCGTAGCCGAACAAGCCATACGGGCGCGCGCCCCGCGGCGCAGCGCGCTGTGGTCGCTGCTTCCCCTGGTGGCGCTGGTGCTGATTGATCTGGTCGTCTCGCTGGCCATCTTTGTGGCGGCTTACAAGCTGCACCACAACTCGCCGATGTTCATCTGGAAGCACAAACGATCCGCCCTGCCGATTGGCGTCTGGGATGCCTTCGAGCCCTATTTCACGCTGATGTTGTTCGTGCCGTTCGTCAAGCTTTACGCGCTGCGCCGCTACGGCCTTTACAAGCTGCGCGGCGAGTTTTCGTTTTCCGGCGACTTCATCAAAATCTTCAACGCCGTGACGCTGGCCTTTCTGATTCTCGTGCTCATCGCTTTCCTGTTTCGCCAGGGCTTTGCCTTTGAAGGCGGCCACCTCAAGCTGCTCGATTTCACCTATTCGCGCATGGTCTTCATCTACGACTGGTTGCTGTCGATGGGCGCGTTCTGGGCGATCCGCATGATTGTGCGGGTTTCGCAGATCCTGGTACGGACGAGCCAGAGCAATTTGATTCCGACCATCGTGGTCGGGAG
>JBBWZK010000441.1:0-7803 GCA_039648975.1 Blastocatellia bacterium | reverse complement strand
GCCAGAGGCCGCCTCTAAACCGCAGACTTTGGTAAGCACTCTATTCATCGCGCGCAACCACATCGATAAAGCCTGCAACTAAGCCAGTCTCGGTCGCAGGCTTTTGATTTGCGCAGGCATGATCTTGGATTCATTTTCCGCGAGCAGGTAGAATCAAAGCAATGAAGAAGCGACCACCTTCTCAAGCAGACCAGCGCACCGAGGCTCGCATAGTCAATCAAAATATCGAGCACGAAAACGCCATGGACGAAGACGGCCTGGCCGAAGCTGAAGCGAAGACGCCGACGGGTCATCCCGCCGCGGGCGCAGCAACCGTATCCACCAGCGCGCCGAAGAAAGCGAGCGTGGCGCGTTCGGCTGGCATCGTCAGCCTCGCCGTGATGGCCAGCCGCGTGCTCGGACTCGTGCGCGAGATGGTCTTCGCTTACTTCTTCGGCGCGTCGAAGAGTTTTGCCAACGACGCTTACGTCATCGCCTTTCGCATTCCCAACCTGCTGCGCGACCTGTTCGCCGAGGGCGCGTTGTCGAGCGCCTTCGTGCCGGTCTTTTCTGAATACCTCGTGAAGCGCGACGAACGCGAAGCCTTTCGCCTGTCGAATCTCGTCACCACGGCGCTGGTTTTGATTCTTGGCCTTCTCGTCGTGCTCGGCATCATCTTCGCCGGGCCGCTGGTTGCGTTTATCGCGCCGGGCTTTCAGGGCAATCCGGCGAAATTCGAGTTAACGGTTCGCATGACGCGAATCATGATGCCGTTCATCCTGCTGGTGGCGCTGGCGGCGCAGGCCATGGGCGTGCTCAATGCGCGCGACCGCTTCGGCATCCCGGCCCTGGCGTCGTCGTTTTTCAACATCGGCTCGATCATCGGCGGCGTCGTGACGGCAGCTTTCTTAGCCGATCCGACCTTCACGCATCCGCTCGGCAGCATCGTCGACCGACCGACTGAAAGCATCATCGGCATGGCTTACGGCGTGCTGATCGGCGGCTTTCTGCAATACGTCGTGCAGTGGCCGAGTCTTTATCGCGCCGGCTTTCGCTATCGCCCGATGCTGAGTTTTCGCGACGAAGGCGTGCGGCGCATCTTTCGTTTGATGGGGCCGGCCATCATCGGCGGCGCGGCGGTGCAGGTGAATGTGTTAATCAACAGCAACTTCGCTTCGAACAGTCCCGGCAGCGGTCCTGTGTCGTGGCTCAGTTACTCGTTCCGCCTGATGCAATTTCCCATAGGCGTCTTCGGCGTCGCCATCGCGACGGCGACCTTGCCGGCGATTTCCCGAAATGCCGCGCTCGAAGCCATCGGTGATTTTCGCCACACATTGGCAAGCTCGATTCGCCTGGCCTTTCTGCTGACGATTCCTTCGGCAGTTGGCCTCATCGTGCTGGGCCGTCCGATCATCGCGTTGATTTACGAACGCGGCCACTTCACGACGGATGACACGATGCATACGGCGAACGCGCTGGCCTTTTATGCCATAGGACTGGCGGGCTATTCGGCGATCAAGATTCTCGCGCCGGCGTTTTATGCATTGGGCGATGCGCGCAAGCCAATGATTGTCAGCCTGCTGTCGATTGGCACGAACTATGTGATGAACTGGCTGCTGGCGAGTCGCTTTCAGGAGCGCGGCCTGGCGCTGTCGACTTCGACGGTGGCGCTGCTCAATTTCGGGTTGTTGTACTTCATCATGCAGCGGCGCATTCAGGGCATGGAAGGCCGCCGCACGCTGCTGACGATCATCAAGATTCTCATCGCTTCAGCCGCCATGGGCGCGGCCTGCTGGGCGATGAACGCCGGCATCACGCGACTAATTGGCGACCACTTCGCCGCCCGCGTCATCAACGTCAGCGTCTCGGTCGGCCTCGGCGCAGTGATTTTTTATGTCGGCGCATGGCTGCTCAGGATTGAAGAACTGCACGCCGCGACCAATGCGCTGATGCGGCGATTTCGCAAAAAGAGAAATGGAACCGCAGATGAACACACATGAACGCAGATATAAAGACGAGCTACGAATTCGATAATCTTTTCATCCGTGTTTATCTGTGTTCATCTGTGGTTTCTTCTTTCCTGAGAATTGAATGGCCGTGATTTGTGGGCCGAACCCGTCGGATGACTTCTCGCCTTGCCGGATGCTAGAATTTCGTTTTGGAAAATACCTGTTCTTTCCGCCACTGACGCTGGACATTTATTGAGGTGACATGGACTACAAAGAGAATATCCTTGGGCTGATCGGGCAGACGCCGCTCGTCAGGCTCAATAAATTATCCAGAGGCATTCAGGCGACCGTGCTCGCCAAGATGGAATCGCTCAATCCCGGCGGCTCGGTCAAAGACCGCATCGGCATCTCGATGATTAACGCTGCCGAGCGCGATGGCCGGCTCAATCCCGGCGGCACCATCGTCGAAGCGACCAGCGGCAACACAGGCATCGGCCTGGCGCTCGTCTGCGCCGTGCGCGGCTACCGCGCCGTCTTCGTGATGACCGACAAATGTTCTGTTGAAAAAGTGCGCTACCTGAAAGCGCTGGGCGCGGATGTGGTCGTCGTTCCGGTCGCCGCGAAACCTGATTCGCCCGATCATTACATCAACACAGCGAAGCGCATCGCGCGCGAAACGCCGAACTCGATTTTCGTTTTTCAGTATGGCAATACGGCGAATCCCGAATCGCATTATCACACGACCGGGCCGGACCTCTGGGAGCAGACCGATGGCCGCATCACCCACTTTGTTTGCGGCATCGGCACCGGCGGCACGATCAGCGGCGCAGGCCGTTACCTGAAAGAGAAGAACCCGCACATCCGCGTCATCGGCGCAGACCCCTATGGCTCTGTCTTCAAGACCTACAAGGCAACCGGCCAGTTGATGCAGGCGACGCCATATCTTGTCGAAGGCATCGGCCAGGAGATCATTCCTGAAAACGTCCACATGAAATACATTGACGCCATTATCAACGTCACTGATAAAGATTCTTTCCAGATGGCGCGGCGGCTGGGGCGCGAAGAAGGCATTTTCTGCGGCGGCTCGACGGGAACCAACGTGGTGGCTGCATTACAGGTGGCGCGCGATCTCGGCCCCGAAGACGTGGTCGTGTTCATCGTCGCCGACACCGGCGAGCGTTATCTATCGAAGTTCCACTCCGACGAATGGATGCACGAGAAGCGATTGCTAACGCCTGACAAGATCACCGTCGGGCTGGTCGCGCAACTCAAAGAAGACGACGAGACGCCGCACCTGGTTTCCGTCAGTCCGAACCACACGGTGAACGATGCAGTTCAGTTGATGAACAGCTATGGGCTATCGCAACTGCCTGTGCTCGACGAAGGCAAATCGGTCGGCTCGTTGCGCGAAGGCAAGCTGATGGCGAAACTCGTCGGCAATCGCGAATTGATGCAGGCGAAAGTCGCCGATGTGATGGAGCGAGGTTTCCCCGTCGTCAGCGAAGATGTCGGCATGGAATCGGCAGTGAAGTATTTGAAAACCTCGCCGGCGATTCTCATCGAAGAATACGGGCGCATCGTCGGCATCATCACGCGCCACGATGTGCTCGCCGCTCAGTAAGTGAAGAGTGAAGCGTGATGCGTGATACGTGAATGAATCGCGGCAGGCCATTGAATGGACAGCGGTATTGTCACGCATCACGCATCACGCATCACGCATCATTCGTCCCGCCCGTGAACCTGCGCCGGCGGCGCGGTCGCTTCGATGGCGGTGAAGGCTTCGAGTATCCTGTAGGTGTGACGCGCGCCCTGCGGCACCAGCCACGAATCGCCCGGCTCAAGCCGTATGGTCTGGCCTTCAAGAATCAACTCGGCGCGGCCTTTAATGACATAGCCGATGGTTTCGTAATCGCGCACGGCTTCCGGCTTGTCATCCATTGGTGGCTCGTTCTCCCACAGTCGCATAGAGAGCCGTTTGCCTGATACCAGATACTTCTGCCCTTGTGCACCCTTCGGCGAAGTCGCCGATTGCACCTTCTTCACGCTTGTATCGCCCATGACATTTCACTCCAATCGAATAAGGCTCACGCGACGCGGCGCGGATAACGTGGATCGCTGGCCGCTTCGCTTCTCTCTTCGATGCCGACGTGATGCTTATAGACCAGCTCGCCGCCGAGCCAGCCCGACACAGCAATCAGCAGAACGCCGAGAAATGACAGCAGCACAGGAATCGTCATGCTGCCGTTGATGATCTGCGAACCGCTCGTCGTGCGCAGATAAAGGCTCGCGCCAAAGACGAGCAGCGCGATGATGTTGAAGCGCGCATGCCAGGCGGCAATGCTTGAGACTTTGCGGTCGCGGATCGAGAAGTAATCGACAATGCCCGGTACGGCTGCGAGCACCGCGCCGACGATGCCGCCCAGGAGCGTGTAGAACGCCACGTTCACCCAGAGGTAATCGTGACTGCCGAAGTAATAGATCAGGTCGGCAATCAGCGAAAACGTCCAGAGCGCGAATGGGAACGGAATGATCATCGGGTGGATCGGATGACCAAGAATGCGTGCCGGTGTTTTCATGAGTATCTCCTTCGGCTGGCCGCTTGCTTTCACGATTGCAGTGCGGCAGATCGCTGAAGTCCACAATGCTGATTGATAAGTATACCCGCTGAACGTTCGGTTGCGAGACGCGCGCATGCACGCCAAGACCGGCGCAGGCTGTCGCGCTTTAGTTAAAGGCACGACAGCCTGCCGGTTTTGCCAAACATCGAACCGCAGTCTGCTTTATTGCAAACTCTGCGCCAGTCGCCTATGTCTTGCTCGTCGATTTAGTAGACGACTTCATGCGGTTTTGGATGTCGCGCACCTGTTGCAAGTGTTCACGCAGGGTGGGCAGCGTCTTGGCGGCGAAGGCGCGCACATCGGGATCTTTGGCTTTCGTGCTAGCCTTCTCAAACTCCTTCACATCTTTCTCGTGGTCTTTCACCATCATGTTGATGTACTCGCGGTCAAAGGCATCGCCTGAAAGTCCTGACAGATGGTTCATTCCTTTCTGATCGTCCATCGTCTCGCCGGTATTGGCATCCATCCGCGCGTGACGTTGTCCCGCAGCCGACGTATCCGTGCTGCTCGGCTGGCCAGTGGTGGATGAACTGGTGCTGCTTGTTTGATCGGTCGATTGCGCCGTCGAACTCGATGTGCTGGACGACTGATCAGTCTGGTTCATCATCGCCGAATCACTTGAAGCGGGAAGCGTGATTCCCTTTTGCGACGCCAGCGCCATCAACTCGCTGTTGGCCTTCGAGTGATCGTCAACCATGCGCTGGCCAAACTGCTTGACATCAGCATTGGCCGCTTTATCGGCGGCCAGACGGCCAAGCTTCACTTCCATCATGCCGCCGTGCGCTGCGTCCATGATGAACTTGCGATCATCGGAATTAAGCGACGTGCCTGATGTCGTGTCCTGCATCGAATCGCTATGCTTGTCGGTCTTCATCGAGTGATCGTGTTTGTCGCTCTTTGTCGAACTGCTTACAGATTTGTCTTGCTTGGTGGGGCTGCTCTGCGTGTCACTCTGTTGCATCGGTGATGCAAAAACGAACGTTGCCAGCATGACGATGGTCATGAGGCTGAACAATCCTCTCCTGCTCATAAGTATCTCCTTTCCCTTCATTGACTCGTTCCGGGGGCGCAACGGCCCCTCCATGAGACGTATTTGCCACATCGGTTTTGTGGCATTTCATTCAAAGCGCGCGTAGCGGCTCGCCTGATGTGCGCAACGCGCAATCGCATAAATCATACGTCTTAACAGGGCAACACCTGTGCCGTTTGCAGCGCTCAAGCGGGTGGGGAGCAGGGGAGACGCGGCGACGCGGCGAAGGGGAGACGCGGAGACGCGGAGACGCGGCGACGCGGCGATAGAGAGTAAAGGCGAGTGAGAAACGGGATGAGGGGGCGATAGGGAGCAAAGGATGCGAAGCAAAAGCTCTCTTTGTTCTTCGGCTCTTTTTCGCCCCGTCTCCCCTTCGCCGCGGCGACGCGGCGACACGTCGCCGCGTCTCCCACTCCCCCTTCCTCACTTAGTGGCGTGGTTGCAGATGTAATTGATCAGCGTGCGGATGGCGACGCCGGTGGGGCCTTTCGCCGTGTGTGACTTGCGTTCGTTCTCCCAGGCGGTGCCGGCGATGTCCAGGTGAACCCAGGGCGTGCTGTCGGCGAACTCGCGCAAAAACCAGGCGGCGGTGATCGTCCCGGCGTAGCGTCCCGAAGAGTTCTTAATGTCGGCGATGTCGCTCTTGATCAGGTCGCGGTAATCGTCGTCCATCGGCAATTGCCAGAAGCGCTCGCCGACTTCGCGCGCTGCCGCGCGCACCTCATCGACGAAAGCCTGATCATTAGTAAGCGCCGCTACATTGGTAGTGCCGAGCGCAATCGCTACGGCGCCGGTCAGCGTCGCCAGATCAATGATGCGGGTTGCGCCGAGCTTGCGCGCGTAGCTGATGGCATCGGCCAATATCAAGCGCCCTTCGGCGTCTGTGTTGATGACTTCAATCGTCTTGCCGCTCATGGCGCGCAGCACGTCGCCCGGCTTATAGGCGCGGCCTGACGGCATATTCTCTGTCGCCGGCATGACGCCGATAACGTTGACGCGCGGCTTGAGTTGCGCCAGGGCGCGCATCACCGCCAGCGTTGCCGCCGCGCCGGACATATCGTACTTCATCTTCTCCATGCCTTCGGCGGGCTTGATCGAGATGCCGCCCGAATCGAAGGTGATGCCTTTGCCGACCACCGCAATCACGTCGGCGTCGTTGCCCATGGGCTCCGATTCATCCGGCGTGTAGCGCAAGACGATGAGCTTCGCCGGTTCGTCTGAGCCGCGCGCCACGCCCAGCAGCGCGCCCATGCCGAGTTCTTTCATGCGCGATTCGTCGAGCACATCAATGTCGAGGCCAAAGCGCGTGGCGACTTCTTTGGCGCGCTCGGCAAGCTCTGAAGGGGTCAGCACCGAGCTGGGTTCGTTCGATAACTCGCGCGCCATGTTGACGGCTTCGGCGATGATGCGACCGCGTTCGACGCCGGCAGCCAGCTCGGCTTCGGCTCCCGACGCCGCCGCAATCAGGATCAATTCATCAATGCGGCGCTCTTCTTTATTCTGCGTCTTGTACATATCCGGCTCGAACAGCGCCAGAATGGCGCCCTCGGTGGCGGCCTGCACGGCCTTGCCCAAATCGAGTTGCGAACGGCGCAGTATGGCCATCGAGCGCACCCCTTTGCCGCGCAGAAAGCGCGCCGCCGAGCCGGTGATTTTGCGCACCGTATTTAAGGAATACTCTTCGCGTTTGCCCGCGCCCACCAACAGCAGCCGCCGCGCGCGGATATTGCCGGGCCGGTAAACGTAAACCATATCGCCTTGCTTGCCGCGCATCTCGTCCGAGCCGAGCATCTCGCTGATGATACCGCCGGTGCGTTCATCCAGTTCTTTGAGCGCCCCCTCATTAGCCGTCTCGCCCTCGTAGATGGTCACCGCCAGCGCGTCGGCCTCGACTTCATAGAATTTCGCAGAATCAGCTTTGACTTCCATCCCTTCTCCTCAGGATTCAGGATTCAGGATTCAGAGAGGAAGGAAGGGCGTAATGCACCAGGCTCCTTTCCCACCTGAATCCTGAATCCTGAATCCTCCTTTCATCGGTTTCTTTCCTTTAGCATGGCGCGCGCTTCGCGGTCGGCTTCGCGGCGGCGCTCGGTTTCGCGCTTATCGTAAAGCTTCTTGCCTTTGCCAATCGCCAGTTCGACTTTGACGCGCCCGTTTTTGAAATACATCTTCGTCGGCACCAGCGTCAGACCTTTCTCCTGCGCTTTGCCGGCAAGCCGATGGATCT
>JBBWZK010000439.1:0-14061 GCA_039648975.1 Blastocatellia bacterium | reverse complement strand
ACGCATCACGCTTCACGCACCACGCTTCAATATCTTGACAACCTGGCGAGCCGCCCATATAGTCAACTTGCAAACCGTAGATGTGCTGCTCGCGCTAACTTAATTAAAACGGAAGTTGGTTTCCGTGCCCGCGAAACCGGCTCAGGAATGATCCCTTGAATCTGCCGAACGCGCTGACGCTTTCCAGAATTTTCATCGTCCCGCTGCTGGTCGTCGTCCTGCTGACGAAGTTCCCCAGCGACTGGTTCGACGTACCGCAACAGTTCCTCGGGCTGGCGCTGTTCGTCGGCGCGTCGATCACCGACTGGCTCGACGGCTACCTCGCCCGCAAGCGCGGCCAGGTGTCGACGCTCGGCATCCTGCTCGACCCGATAGCCGACAAGCTGCTGATCTCGGCGGCGCTCATTTCACTGGTCGAAAACCGCATCGCTCCGGCGTGGGCCATCGTCATCATCATTGGCCGCGAATTCGCCGTCACCGGCTTGCGTTCCATCGCGTCGGCTGAAGGCTTCACGATCAGCGCGTCGATGAAAGGCAAGTTCAAGATGCTGACCCAGGTGATCGCCATCACGCTGCTGATCTCAGGCAGCGTGCCGGGCGGGCCTTCCGGCCTGCAACCGCCGCCGCACGTTCATCCTGAAATCGCTTTCGCCTCGTTTCAAGAATCCGCCCGCACGCTCGCCGAAGTCTTCCGCAGCGGCGCGATGTCGCTCGATGATTTCCGCGTCCTCTGTTATGGCGCGGGCCGCGCGATGCTCTGGGTCGTCGTCTTCCTGGCGCTCTGGTCAATGGTCGATTACTTCACGAAATTCTATGGCAAGGTGCGCGACCGCATCGAAGTGCGCGAGCGCCGCCGTGTGCGCATCCTGCGCCGCCGCCGCCGCAAAGCCGCCGCCGGGCTCGCCGCCGCTGAAGCCATCAAAGCCGAAGGCCGCCGGCAATAGCCGCTTCCAACATCAACGAATGAATCTGGCGGGCGAAGCCTGTGGAGTGCGGTGACCCGTCACCGCTGTGGTAGTCTGTCTTGACCGCGCACTATCGGAAGAGACTATCAAAGCTGCGCCAGGTCGCAGCACTCCATAGACTGCCGCCAGCGCAAGCATCCGCTCGCCTGCCTCTTTTAATCTGCACACGCTTCGCTTAACTGACAATGTGGCTACTACGGGGGCAGGCTGCGGCAAACCCGCTCGCTCATTTCTCGGCTTCGCCGCCGCCGATGAGCGAGGCCAGCAAACCGAAGTTGCCGATAGCCGAGCGCGTTTCGCTGTAGATGCCGTAAGCGCGAAACTCTGTGAAGCCGACGGTCGGCGGCAAACGATCCAACGCCCGGCGAATCGTCTCCTGCTCCAGCAACTCGCGCGAGCCGTCGGTCACGCGGGTCAGTTTCGAGACGCCGAGCAGCAATTCACCGGCACGCCTGGCGTCCGGTTTCAATGACACGAGAGCGGTGCCTGGTGGGCGCAGGGCAATCGTCATTTGTAATCTTTCATCCGCAGCAATGACGTTGCCGTCGGCCAGCGCGTCGATCATCTGGCCAATCTGCTGTCGCGTCGCCAGAACCAGAAAGCTGCCGATGAACGCAGCGGCACGGCCATCCTCATGCGATGAAACGAGCGTCTCTGTGCCGTGCAGGTTCTCGGTTGTGACCTTCGCATCGCCGCGTGACAGATAGCGCGAGATGAAGGGCGCGAGTTTGTTTTTATCTTTGACGCTGGCCAGCAGGGCCTGCGGGCTGCCGTCGCCGAAGTTGACCAGAGCGATCTCATGGCCGACCGCGTCGCCAATCGATTCGCCGCCTTCAATGCCATACTGTTTGCGCAGGTTGATGACGAACTCGCGTAGCGCGATGCCGGCGACAAGATCAACGTGCGGCGCAAGCTGTTTCAAGGCGCGCTCAGGCAATTCACCGGCGCGCTCGACATTGAGGAGCGTCACTTCTTCGACATGGCGCGGGATCAACTGCGGCGACGCGAAACTGGCGGCCTGAGCCGGTTTCAGCGCTTCGGACAGGGCTTCGCCGATGCCCGGTTTCAACGCCGTCAGGTAACGATCCGCAACGCCGCCGTCTTTGAACTCGGCGCTATAGAGCATGCCGGCGCCGGCATGACTGGCCAGATGTTCAAGCAGGTTAGTGACCGACGCGACGGTCTCAGGCTCGGCGGCGTAGCGGCTGGCGGCCAGCGCCGGCAGCAGCGCGATCAATTTATTGATGCCGGTTTCGGTGAAAAACGCCGTGACTGCGGCTGAGCCGGCAATGTCGGGCTTGAGTCTCGCGAGCGCCGCATCTTCGGCCATTGACGGCGCGCGACCGGCAATCGTGTCGAGACTGGCTTTCATGGCTTCGAGGTGATTTGTAAGCACGATGACAGAGCCCATTGCCGCCGCGACCAGTGGCCGGTCGACATTCGCGCCGCGAAAGACGAGCAGCCGCGTGCCCTGGTACTCTTGTTCTTCCTGCTCGACCGCCATGCCATAGATTCTTTGCGCAACGATGATGGCGCGCTCACCCGCCAGGCGCGCGGCGGTCGCGGGTCGCGCGTGAGTTTCGATGATTAGCGCCAGGCGCGGCTTGAAGTGCAAATAGGGGCCTTCGTCGGTCTGCCCGGTTTCGGCTTCAATGTCTGTCAGCGTCACGGCCAACTGAGCGCGGCCCGCGAGCACAGCTTCTTCGGGGCCAAGCCCTGTGCGCCCGACTAAGTCGGCCATCAAGCCGATCTGTCGGAGTTGGCTCGACAGCCCGAAGGCTGGCCCCAGCTCGCGCCACGCTTGCGTGTTCGTCAAGCCATCCACCGCGTCTGCAAGATTGTTGATTTCGAGATAAGCCAACGATGAAGCGGGCACATAACGCTCGATGGCGACAGGCTCCGGCCTGCGGAAAGCGAAGTAGCAGGCAGTCACAACCATGACCGCGAGCACGATGGTTGCAATGACGATGTTTCTTCGAGTGAGCCAGTCGCGCAGATTCATTCAAGCGAATCTTAGCACGAAAGGGGCTTGGGGCTCGGGGCTTGGGGCTAGGGGCTAAATCAGACCGCAAGAGAAAGGGAGGGCGGCAGCATGTGGAGTGCTTTGACTTGTCGCAGCTTTTAGGCTTGGCGAGGAGGCAAAGCGGTGACAACTCACCGCACTCCATATAAGCGAGTCTGCCCTTCCCTTGCCCTCTGATTTAGTTAAAGAATCGAGGTTATGGTCAACGCCACCTTGATAGAGAGTATGATGTTGGGTATTCGTAGCTAGCCCCTAGCCTCTGTTCCCTTCTGTGCTATAATCGCCGCAGCCCCACCGATTCTCTAAAACGAAAGCGAGACAGTCGTGACTCAGGATGTGATGAACTGCCCACGTTGCCGGCGGCGCACGGCGGTAGCGCGCGGGTCGTGCATTTATTGCGGCGAGACGCTGCCGATCAGCAAGTTGACCAGCGCGCCGCTGCAACGCAACCTCGACGCTGCCGAACACGCCTTCAACACGATTCTCGAACCGCCGCGCGCGGTCGCCGGCGAAGCGGCCATCGCCGCGCTCTCGGCGGCGCTCCAGATCGAAGTGAGCGAAGCCGGCGAGATGATTGCGGCAAACAAGCGCCTGCCCATTGCGCGCTCGCAGACCCGACAGGAAGCGGAGATGATTGCTGACCTGGTTCGCGGCTGCGGGCTGGTGGCTTTCGTCGTCGCCGACGAAGAGATGGCCGTCGAACGCGAATTGACGCGCGCCCGGCGCATCAACATCAACGAGGGCGAACTCGCCGTGCAGCACACCGGCGGCGCGTTGACGATACCGGCCAGCGACATCAAGCTGCTCGTCATCGGCTCGTTGCGCCATAGCCGCGTCGATTATTCGGAAGGCTTGACCGGCATGCGCACGCAATCGGCCAACGTCTTAGACACGGCGGAGTTTCGCTCGGACGAGACTCTGCTCGACGTCTACAGCGGTTCGCTTGAACAGAGCTTCCGCCTGCGCGCCGATGGGTTTGATTATTCAGGACTGCTAGCGCCGCTGTCGTTTCGCGCCGAGTTGAACTTTCAAGCGGCCCTGCGCGTGCTCGAACAAGTCGCTTCGCAAGCCATTGTTGACCGCGCCTTCGCGCGTCTACGGCGCTTGCTTGGACGGGCGTGGCCGGAGCGCACGCACAACGAAGCGCGCGGCTTGAAACGCACAGGCATCGCCTATCGCCCCGTTGCGCTGTCGAGCCTCACCACAGACAACCGCGACCAGTTCGAGCGCTATTCGCGCTTGATGTTTTTGTCTGTGGCAAAGAATCTCAGTTTTCGCGCGCAATGAAGCAGCCATCTCAACAGCCGCTGCGCTCCGCTTGAAGAAACGATATAATGAACGCGAGGTTGGATCATGAAATACAGAGTTGTTTTGCAGCAGTCTGAAGAAGGCTACAGCGTTCATTGTCCCGGCCTGCCGGGATGCTGGTCGCAAGGCAGCACGGAAGAAGAAGCGATTGAGAGCATCAAGGACGCAATTCGAGAATACCTTGATGCGGTTGAAGAGTCTCTTCAGGATGCAGATGTGCGTGAAATCGAAGTGGCTTGATTATTATGCCGAAGCTGCCGGGCATCAATCATCTTCAGGCCATCAAGGCGTTTGAGAAAGCGGGCTTTCGCATCGTTCGGCAGGGACGCAAGCACGTCGTTCTCTCAGACGGTACGCGCTTTCTCACTGTGCCGCGCAATAATCCCATCAACGCTTTCACAATGGGCGGCATCATCCGCGATGCCGGACTTATCATCGAAGAATTCAAGAAACTGCTTTGAACTATCGATGGCCTGCACGCAATAAAAACGGCTGAAGCGAAATCCCTCACGCTTGAGAGATTCGCTTCAGCCGCTTTGAGTTTCAGTGCTTGTCGTTGAAGGTTTGCTGATTATCCACACATTCGCGCCGCCGGAACGAATGAGCGCAGCTTGCGCGAGCGCGCTGCATGGCTCAACTTCCTGAGCGCCTTCGCTTCGATCTGCCGCACGCGCTCGCGGGTGATCGAGAAGTGATGGCCGACCTCTTCGAGCGTGTGCTCATTGCCGTTGGCGCACAGGCCGAAGCGCATCTTGATGACTTTCTCTTCGCGCGGCGACAGCATTCTGAGCGCCTCGTCGGTCGCTTCTTTCAAATTGTGACCGATCAACGCATCCGCCGGATTGACGCTCGATTTGTCTTCGATGAAATCGCCGAGATGCGAATTCTCCTCTTCGTCGACCGGCGTTTCCAGTGAAACCGGCTGCTGCGCGACGCGCAGAATCGAGCGGATCTTATCGACGGGCAGTTCCATGCACACGGCGATCTCTTCACAACTCGGCTCGCGGCCAAGCTCTTGAACCAGCACCCGCGTCGCCCGCGTCAGGCGCGTGATCGTGTCGAACATATGCACGGGAATGCGAATCGTCCGCGCTTGATCGGCAATCGAGCGCGTGATCGCCTGGCGTATCCACCACGTCGCATAAGTCGAAAACTTGAAGCCGTGCCGCCACTCGAACTTGTCAACGGCGCGCAGCAAGCCGATGTTGCCTTCCTGTATCAGATCAAGCAACGGCAGGCCACGATTCGAGTATTTATTGGCAATCGACACGACGAGGCGCAGATTGGCTTCCGCGAGTTCGCGCTTGGCTTCGCTCGCTTCATAGTCGCCGCGCTCGACGGCCCACAACGAACGCTCGACTTCATTGACGCTGACGTGCCAGCGCCCTTCGAGCGCCGCGAGCCGCTGCCTGGCTTCGCGCAGATTCTTCTTCAGAGGGCGCTCATCCTGGTTGCCCCGTCTGGCTTCGAGTAGCTGCGTAGCTTTCGCTAGATGCCGTTTCGCCTCGCGCCCTTCCTCGGCTGAACTGCGAATCAAGCCGACCAGATGTGTGTGCTGGTGGCGCGCCAGATCGAGCGCCCGCACCTGACGGCCCAACAGAATGCGCGCCCGGCAGAGGTTGTAATAAATCTTACTGCGACGCGTCGAACGCTTCGGCTCCGCAGCAAGCCGCTCAGCAAGCCGCGCGGCTTTCGCGTAACTCTTCTTGATGACGGCCAGGTCAACCAGTGTGTGCAAGAGGTAGGCTTCGACCGCCGCTTCATCGACGCTGTCCTGATCGCTTAAGTCAACAATCTCACGAATGCCGAGTTTGCCGCGCCGCAATTGCTCGCCGAGACTGATGAGATATTCAACGCATATAGGCGAGCGCGAAACGGCGCGCACCACGCGCAGCTTGCCGCGCTCGATGCGCCGCGCCAGGTGAATCTCGCCTTCGCGCGTCAGCAAGGCAACCGAGGCCATCTCGCGCATATAGAGGCGCACAGGATCATGCGAGCGATCCATCTGGCCGGGCGACAAATCCAGCTCGGCCTCATCTTCCAAACCTGCCTGTAAGCCTGCGCCTTCGGTTAAGCTAGGCTCTTCGGCATCCGTAAAGCTCTCATCCGCATCGCTGATGGCGAGAGCTTCCAGGTCATCCGACGGGCTGGATTCGGGCGGTAACAATTGATTGATGTCGCCGAATGCAAAAAGCGAAATGCCTTTGCCAGCTTCGGTCATGCTGTCGAAATCGTTTTGATAAGTCTGATTGGCAACTGGCATGGTGCGGCCCTCCTGCGCAAGAGATTCTGGGTAATGATTAACTTTGCAGCTTTTCGGTCAATCAAATTGACCGCTGCTTTAGGCGACGCGCTGGCCTGTACGCGACCAATCCATCGCGTGGCGACTGCGGACGGCACGACTGTGGCGTCGCGCCTCAGTCGCGGGCTGATCGCCATAGGCATTAAGCAACATCAAGCGCACGCCGCGCGCCAGCCGCAAGTCGGCAATCGCGTCTTCCATCTCCCGCAGCAAATCGTTTTCGTGAGTGGTCGCCGCGCGCTCCATTTCGATTTCGCTGGCTATGGCGGCGATCAGCCGGTTGATCATTCCCACTTCCTCATTAAGCTGTTGATGTCTTCGCATCGCTTCCTGTCCTTTATCTTTGTGGAATAGCAATGAGGGAAACCCTGTTGTGCGGGGTTGCTTCAGAATCAAGCAGGCTGTCGTGATCGGCATGGCCCCCGTCATCCCAGTCCGACAGCCTGCAATTCTGTTCCGTAGCCTCTATCACAAAACAATGAACGACATCGCCCCCGTGATCTCGCCCGTTGCACTTTTCAAAGAAGCTACGCCACAGCAAGGTGCAATGCTCGTGCCAGCCTCTAGACCCAATTGGGGTAGGCATAACCTGTTTAGAAACAAAGCACGCTGAAAGCGATTTGACTGAAGGAGTAACGTATTCTGGAAGGCCGCGTGACAAATGTTGTCAATTCGATTTTGGATTTTAGATTTTGGATTTTGGATTGCCGCTTGAGGCATTTAAGGGCTTCGCGTCAGCAGCGCGGTTTAGAATTGAATTAGTGAAATGGCACATCTATCAGCTAGTAACCAGGCAATCGTCGGCCAATCCAAAATCCAAAATCTAAAATCCAAAATCAGGAGATTTTCACAACGATGACCGAGGTGTTGTCTTCGCCGCCGGCAGCGTTGGCGGCGACGACCAGTTCTTTAGCGGCGGCGTTGGGGTCGGGATTGACCATGAGAATGTCGCGGATGTGGTCGTCGCTCAACATGCCGTTCAAGCCATCGCTGCATAACAGCAGCACGTCGCTGCTCACCAGCTTGCGACGGATGATATCAATCTCGATCTGCTCGTCTGCGCCGATTGAGCGGTAAATTACATTTCGGTAGGGATGAATGCGCGCCTCGCTGCGCGTCAAATTGCCGGTGTTGACCATCTTTTGCACCAGCGAATGATCTTCGGTGATCTGCTCGAATTTATCGCCGTTCAACAGGTAACAGCGGCTGTCGCCGACGTGCGCAATCGTCAACACTTCACCGACCAGCATGGCGACCGTCAGCGTCGCGCCCAGGCCGCGTTCGTCAGGGTTGGCGCGCGCATAGGCGAGCACTTCACGGTTGGCGTGAACCACCGCTTGGCGCAGCATCTCGGTCGTCGCCATCTCGTTGCCGTCAGCGATGGCCAGGCGGAGGCCGCCCGTATGCGTCGGCGCGGCGATCTTCTCTTCGTGGGTTGAGCGCAAGCTTGCCGAGATCAATTTGTCCGTCATCCACTCGGCGACGGCGCGCACCGACACACGCGATGCGACTTCGCCCGCCGCTTCGCCGCCCATGCCGTCAGAGACGACGTAGATGCCGATCTGCGTCTGCACCGATTCAAAGTACTGCGTCAGGTTGAGCGTCAGTATGCTGTCTTCATTCAACTCGCGCACCAGCCCGACATCGGTGAAATGACCCGATTGCAGCACCACAGGGAGATTCAAATCCGTCAGCGCCGAACGGAATTCAGCGGCGCTCTGAAAACGCTTGGCCGGCTGAGAGGCCAGCGCCCGCGCCAGCAGGCGCTCGCAATTCGGGAAGACCGTCGCCACAGGATAAAGATAATTGCCCTCTTCAGGACTCAAGCTCTCGCCGGTCAAGAGAAATTGCAGCAGCGCGCCGATGGCGTAAACGTCCGAGCGCACATCATAGACGGCGTCGGCTTCAAACAACTCCGGCGCAGTGTAACCGCGACTCGGATAAATCGGCGCGTCGGCAGCCGCAGACAGGACACGCCGCGCCCGCTCAAAGCCGATGAGCCGCACATGCAGCGATGCATCGATAAAGACGCTGTATGGCTCAAAGCCATTGAAGACCCAGCCGTTGCGATGGAACTGTTCGGCGAGATGACAGAGTTGAATGCCGATGGCGCGCGCAACTTTTTCATCCACCTGATCCATGTGGGCGACCGCCTGACCATGAATCTCTTCGAAGACAATGTAAGAAATCTCGCCTTCGATGGCGTGCTCGAACGGCTTGAACAGGCCGAAGCGTTCAAAGGCTGCGCCGGCTTCTTCGAGATTGCCGGAGGTGCGGCTCGTCAGATTGCCTTCGGCGGCGTTGACCGGCGAAAGCCCGGCGAGCGAATCGTCGTCGGTCAAGCGGCGCTCGATGATCGTGTAGGCGGCGTCGGGCGTCTCAAGCGCGGTTGCCGAATACGCGTTATAAGTCGGCGCGGTCCACAACAGCGATTGAATCTTGAACCGCGACGCAACGATTTTGCCCGGCTCCGCAGGCGAGGGAGGATGTACAGGCATGGTCAAGGTTGCTCCGAGTTTCGAGCCGCATGCCTGGCAGAAGCGCGCCTCCGGCTCATTGTCGTTCGCCCCACAAACCGGGCAGGCGTTATCAGAATTTCTGGTCGGCTCATTCATAAAACGGGAAACTAGCATAGCACAAGGACTCCCGTCTTTGAATTAGCAAATTACGAGCCTCAATAAAATGACAGAATGCGGCATCCGCGCGACGCACGCCACACGGAGGCGACGCGGCGACGCGGCGACACGGCGACGCGGTGAGGGAAAGACACAGGAACAAAGGTCGCTTGCCTGAATCTGTCGCCGCGTCGCCGCGTCGCCGTGTCTCTTTGCCGCGTTGCCGCATCGCCTTGGTTTTCCCGCCAAAGGTAAGTCAATCTTTTGACATGGCGATAAAAAGATCGGTAAAATTAAATCGGCCAGTTGTATTCAAGCTCCTGTAAAGTAGTCAGTGGAAATCGCAGTCGCGCCGGCTATCATGGCGACAAGATTATTGAAACCTCAATCAGAACAAGGGCGTAATACGAGGCGGTTAGATAATCGTAATTTAATTTCGGAGGACAATCCCTTCTTATGGCACTTACTCGTAAGAAAAAGACTATTATCATTGTGCTGGTGGTCGTTGGACTTATTACCATCATTGCTCTATCGAAAGCCTTTCAAAAGCGCGAAGGCGAGCCGGTGCAGATCGGCAAGGTCGAACGCCGCACCGCGTTGATCTCGAAGGTCACGGCGTCTGGTGAAATTCGCCCGGTACACATTTACAACCTCACCGCAGAGGTGCCGGGCCGCGTCGAAGCGATTTATGTGACTGAGGGCCAGACCGTCAAGAAAGGCCAGCCGCTCGTCAAAGTCGACCCGACGCAATCCGGCTTTGCCGTCTCGGCTGGCGAAGCCAATGTGCGCGTCTCGCAGGCAGACGTGCAGAACCAGCAGGTGGCGCTCGATCAGGCGCGCAACAACGTCAATCAAGAAAAAGCCAACCTCGCTACTGCCGAAGCCGATCTCGAACGCTTGCAAGCCGATCTCCATTACGCCGAGAGCGAATTCAAGCGCAATGAAGACCTGGTCGAAAAGGGCGTCATCAACAAATCGCAATTCGATTCGGTGAAGTCGCGCTACGATCAAGCGCGGGCTACGGTCAATGCGCAGCGGTCGCGCATCAATCAGATCAAAGTGCAGATCAAAGACGCCGAACTGGCGATCAACCGCGCCGAGGCGGCCTTGAATTCGTCGCAGCAGCGCGTCAAGCAGGGCCAGGCGAATCTGGCGCAGCAGGCCGATCAGTTGAAAAAGACGACGCGCTTTTCGCCGATTGACGGCGTCGTCTCCAGCCTGCCGGTCAAGGTCGGCGAGTATGCGCTGGCGAGTTTTTCGACCACGCCGCTGTTGACGGTCGCCGATATGGCGCAGATCAACACGGAAGTCCACGTCGATGAGACAGACATTGCCGATGTCCAGGTGGGACAGAAGGTGAAAGTCAAAGTTGATGCGCTCGGCGATAAGGAGATCGACGGCGACGTCATTGAGAAGGGCGCTTCGGCGATCACCAAATCGGGACAGACCATCGCCTCGACGGCGAACTCGCAGGAAGCCAAAGATTTTCTCGTCAAGATCAAGTTGAACCCGACCGATGAAATCCGCAACAAACTGCGTCCGGGCATGTCGGCGACGGCGACGATTACGACGGCGACGGCTGACAACGTGACGACGGTGCCGCTGCAAGCCATCGTGCCGCGCGAGTTGCCGAAAGACAAAGCCGCCGAGTCGCAGCCGCAAACCGGCGGCCCGGCCAAGAAGAAAGAGGTCGAAGGGGTTTTCGTCTTTGAGGGCGGCAAAGCCAAATTCGTCGAAGTCACCACAGGCATCAAGGGCGATCAGGAGATTGAGTTGAAGAGCGGGCCAAAGGAAAACGACGAGATCATCATCGGCCCATACAAGACGTTGCGCAGCTTGAAAGATGGCGACCAGGTGAAACGCGAAACCAAACCGGCTGGCGCTGAAACCAAGAGTTAGCAGTTGACCATTAACGGCCCACGCTACACCTAATGACAAAGGATCCGAACTCAAACGAAGGCGATGCTATGATTGATGAAGCGGTGCTCGATAAGGAACTCGCATACCTTGAAATGGCTCCTCCAGCCGATATTGTCATCCGCACGGGCGAACTGTGGAAGACCTATGTGATGGGAGCCGAGGAAGTCCACGCCTTACGCGGCGCGACATTTGAAATCGAACGCGGCGAATACGTCGCCATCATGGGGCCGTCAGGCTCAGGCAAGTCGACGCTGATGAACCTGATCGGCTGTCTCGATACGCCGACCTCCGGGCAATACTGGCTCAACGGCAAGCTGGTTTCCGAGATGGACGACGACGAACTGGCTTACATACGCAACAAAGAGATCGGTTTCGTCTTTCAAACTTTCAACCTGTTGCCGCGCGCCACGGCGCTGCACAACGTCGAGTTGCCGCTGATCTACAACGGCACGCCGCGCGGCCAGCGCATCGACATGGCCAAGCGGGCGCTCGAAAAAGTTGATCTCGCCAATCGCATGGATCACAAGCCGAATGAGCTGTCGGGCGGTCAGCGCCAGCGCGTCGCCGTCGCCCGCGCTCTGGTCAACAATCCGTCGATCATCCTGGCGGACGAGCCGACCGGCAATCTCGATTCGGCGACCTCGCAGGAAATCATGGCGCTGTTCGACGATCTCAACCGGCAAGGAAATACGATCATCCTGGTGACGCACGAGCATGACATCGCCGAGCACGCGCACCGCATTCTGCACATCCTCGACGGTCGCATCAACAAGGACGAGCGCCGCTAAAACGCGCGACATCGTCGGAAATGAAATGAAGGCATCAGGCGGATGTTCTGCCTGATGCCTTGTCGTTTGTGAAGTCCTTTGACTAGCGCTCAAGTAAGAAATCACCTCTAAATCAGAGGGCCAGGGATTAGAGCGATTTTCAATTGAATGTAGCGCAAGCGGTTAGCTTGCGCCCGATACTGCGCAAGCTAACCGCCTTGCGCTACATGGCAAACGCATTTGAAAATTGCTCTAGTGTAGAGGATTTGGCAAAAGGCCAATCGAGCAGCGCCAGTCCTCTGCCTCATCTTCAGGTTGGGCGCAACGGCGCGCGCTTGCTATAATCTGCATCGTAGTTTGATCAGAACGCTTCCTGTGATGTTGTGCATCGAGCGATGCTCGGTTGCACCGCATCGCCGTCAAACCCGTATAACCGATTCTGCTTTATGTACAAGTATCTCGAAGCCGCCAAGATTGCCCTCTCGTCAATTCTGTCGCACAAGCTGCGCTCGTTTCTGACGCTGCTGGGCGTCATCATCGGCGTCGCCGTGGTGACTGCGGTTGCCACCGTCATCGAAGGCGCGAACGTCTACATCAAGGAAAAAATTGCCACATTAGGGTCAGGCACCTTCAGCCTGCAAAAAGCCAGCATCACCAGCTTCGGCGATTTTCAGAAGTTCATCGACGCCATGCGCCGCAATCCCGATCTGACGCTTGAAGATATGACGGCGCTGCGTGAACAGATCAATCTGGCCGATCAAATCGGCGGGACGGATGGCGGCTCGCGCCCGGTCAAATACGGCAACATTTCGCTCGAAAGCGTCGGCGTCAATGGGGTCACGGCGAATATGATTCTTCTGACCAGCGTCGAGGTCGAGCAGGGCCGTTACCTGAGCGATTACGACGACGAGAGCCACCGCGATGTCGCTTTCATCGGTTCGGAAGTCGCCGACGGCCTGTTTCCTGAGACTGATCCCATCGGCAAAGACATCAAGGTCGGGCGCGAAAACTTCACGGTCATCGGCGTGGCTAAAAAACTTGGCTCGGTGCTCGGCCAGTCGCAGGACAACTTTATACAGGTGCCGCTCAACACCTTCATGAAGACGTTCGGCAAGCGCAGCTCGAATTCGTTTCGCATCATCATCCGCGCACGCAAAGAGGTGCCGGTTGAAAAAGTTCAGGATCAAGTGCGCGTCGTCATGCGCTCGCGCCACAAGCTCAATTACAATCAGACGGATAATTTTTCCTTCGCGACGGACGAAGTGACCGAGCAGCTTTTCGGCGCGATCACCGGCACGGTGGCGGCGGTCGCCTTTCCTGTGGTCGGCATTTCACTGGTGATCGGCGGCATCGTGATCATGAATATCATGTTGGCGACCGTCACCGAGCGCACACGCGAGATCGGCATACGCAAATCATTGGGCGCGACGCGGCGCGACATCCTGGTGCAGTTTCTCATCGAATCGGCGATGCTTTCAGGCTTCGGCGGACTCATCGGCTTGCTGTTTGCCGTTACCTTGATGACGCTGGTCGGGCGCGTCGCCCCTGTGCCGGTAGCGATTCCCCTATGGGCGCCCATGGTCGCCATCGGCGTGTCAACACTGGTCGGCATCTTCTTTGGCATCTACCCGGCGAACCGCGCCGCCCGGCTCGATCCTATCGTCGCGTTGAGAGCGGATTGAAGCAGTGGCCAGTGGTCAGTATTCTCTTTGCATTGGGCTTACCTGCCAAAAAGAGACTGGTGAACTACTGACCACTGACCACTGACCACTGACTTATGCACATACAAGAGATTGGCGAAAACATTCTGATGGCGTTCGACACCCTGCGGACGCACAAGGTGCGGTCGGCGCTGACCATGCTCGGCGTCATCGGCGGCACCATGACGGTAATTGCCATCTCGTCATTTCTGACGGGACTGCGCGAGTTCGTGCTCGAACAGACGAAGCGCTTCGGCCCCGACATCGTCTTCGTGACCAAGTGGGACAACATCGGCATACGCTTCAGCCGCCCTTCACAGGCCGAGCGCATACGTAAGGACTTGACGATTGAGGATGCCAGGGCCATCGCCGAGTTGCCGTCCGTCATGGGCGTCAGCCCCTCCATCATCGTCGGCTCGTTCGGGCCGGGCGGCACGCAGCCGGTCGTCAAGTACCAGGGC
>JBBWZK010000115.1:0-9134 GCA_039648975.1 Blastocatellia bacterium | reverse complement strand
TTCGACCTGCAAGACAAGATCGTTTACGAGTTGAGCCAGGGCTTGAACCTGAGCCTCAATACGTCTGAGATCAACGCCATCGAGCACGACGAAACGCAATCGGTCGAGGCTTACGAACAATTCTCGCGCGGCATGATGAACCTGCGCACGGCGAGCCGCGACGCCCTCGACCGGGGGATTTATTTCTTCGAGAAGGCGATTGAGATCGACCCGGATTATGCGAACGCCTGGGCCGGTCTGGGCGCGATTTACGATTTGAAAGGGAGTTTTCTGGGCTTGCCGGAACTCTCGCTCAAGGCGATTGATTGCGAAGAGAAAGCCATCGCGCTCAATCCGCGCCTGGCGCAAGCGCATCAGTTTTTGGGCGGCGCTTACCTGGGCGTGGGCCGCTACGACGACGCCATCGCTGCGATCAAGAGAGCGATGGAGATTGAGCCGAACAACGCCGGCGTACACTCGGCGCTGGGGCGCGCTTACTGGGTCGGCAAGGGGCTGCTTGCCGAAGGCATCGAAGAGTTGGAGAAGTCCATCGCCATCAACCCGCAGGCCGGCTATGCCTATTTGCAGCTTGTCTATCTGCACACGTTGCGCGGCAATTACGAGCGCGCCGAAGCCGTGGCGCGCGACGCCGTCGAATTGCAGGAGCGTTATATATCGGGCCGCGAAGGCTTGCAGATCGTCGGCGCGCACACGCGCCTGGGTTATGTCTATTACTGTCAGGCGCGCTATGACGAAGCGCTGCGCGAATACAACTACGAGTTGCAGTTCCTGCGGTCGAGCGATCATGCCTTGCGCCAACGCGCGCTGATTGAATTAGACCAGAAGATGGGCGCGGTCTATTTGCGCAAAGGACTACAAGAGGAAGCCGAGGCCCACTTCGCGAGCGGCATCAAGCGTTATGAAGAATTGCTGGCGCGCGGCAGCGCCGACCCGTTCACGAATTACTACATGGCGAATTTGTATGCGCTCAAAGGCGACGCGGATCAGGCGCTCAAATATCTCACCCGCGCCATCATGGAACTGCACGATGTCAACGTCGCCCGCGCCCGTATAGACCTCGACTTCAATGCTCTCCGCGACGATCCGCGATTCCAAAAACTCATCGCTGGCGAATAAGCCACATCAATAGGTTTATGCAGCGTGTTATTTATCCCACTCACTAGTATCTACATGAAACTTGCCATTTATTATTTGCCTGGAATGCATATCCACGTTAAATTCGCCATCAAAAGGAAGCACCGTATACAGATCGGTCCCAAAAATATGACTGCTCTCTGGCTTAGGAATAGCGACTTCGATTGAGCCGGCAGCGTTGATCAACGCCTTATTGTCTTCGATAAATAGGGAATCAATGTCAGCTTCCACCTTCCTGACTTTAAGGACTTCTGCACCCAATTCCCGAAGTTCTATAGGCTCGTTTGAGACAAGGTAATTGAGGAGAGCTTCATTAAACCAATTGATTTCAACGTCAAGTTTTTTGGGTCGGGAGATCGTGACCAATCGAAATTCATAGCCAAGGGCTTTTGCTTGGTCTTTTAACTGCTGAATCTGCTCGAAAGCATCTTGAGAAAGCGGCAGCGTCTCGATTTCAAATGCAATTACTTGATTTGTTGTGTCATTTCGCAATATAAGGTCGAAGTTATGATCACCTGCTTTCTCGTCTACAATGAAGCCTCTCTGTTTATAATTGTCGGCCAATTGCTCGATCTTGGCATTGTGCAGTGCTTTGATGAGATAATTTTCAGATTGTGTACTCATGGTTTACCGCTCCTTTATGATGCTAAGTATAATTGCTGTATATTAAACAAGCCAAGTGACATTGACGGCACTCTCAGAGGAAGAAGATAACCTGGCTATCTCGATTAAGCAGCAAGTTTCTAGCAATGCCCTTTCCAGATTTGGCACTTGCATAACAAACTCAATTTCAAACCACTGACTATTATACTCCATATCCAGACGTATGCCTTCGAAATGGAGAATGTGTTTATCATCATCGTAGGCATGTCCTTCCAGAGCGTCAAACATCGGCTTGAAGATATTGTGAATGTCCCTGATGCCGATCTTTTCATGATTGAAGTAGATAACTCGTCCATAGAATCTATCATTAGTAGAAAAGGAGTAGACACTCTGAATCAGGCTTATCTGACTGGCGACATACTCTCGAAATCTATCTTTAACTCTGCTGTTTGTCGCGTTATTCGATAAGGGAATTCCCGGTATCAAGATTCGAAAAACTGTTTCTTGCATAAAAGCCTATCGGTTCCTAATTCACAGTACGACATATTTTCGTTTGCCTTGCAGTTCCCCAAAGTTTAAGGAATTCTTATTAACTATCACAAGCCTGCAAAGCTTGGGCATCAGGATTTTTATATAGACGGGTGGTGCGGAGGGCTCGTTAATCGAGTGCAGAAAGCCCAGACCGGCGCGCAAGGTGAATAGGGTTATGACAGAAACAGCGGATGTAGTCATCATCGGCGGCGGCATTGTCGGTTCGTCCATCGCCTATCATCTCACCGACATGGGTTGCGCGAACGTGCTCATCATTGAGCGCGAGGCGCAGCAAGGGTTCGGCTCAACAGCCAAGAGCGCCGGCGGCGTGCGCGCCCAGTTCGCCACCGCGGTCAATATCGAGATGTCGCGCTACTCGATTGATTTCTTTTCGCGCTTTGAAGAACTGACGGGCCACACGGCGCAATATCGCCCCCACGGCTATCTGTTCATCGCTACACGGCAAGCGCATCTCGATTACCTCGCCGCCAATCGACAGATTCAAGCGGCGCACGGGCTCGCGAACGTGCAGGCGGTGACGCGCGACGATATTGTCAGCATCATTCCACAGATCCACAGCGAAGACATTCTCGGCGGCAGCTTCTGCCCGACCGATGGCTTCGTCGATCCTTACAGCGTGATGGTCGGCCTGGCGCAGCGCGCCAAAGAACGCGGCGCGCGCGTCCTGCTCGACACCGAAGTCACCGGCATCGCGACGGACAGCGGCAAAGTCAAAGGCGTCCGCACCTCGCGCGGTGAGGTGGCAACGCCTGCGGTCGTCAACGCCGCAGGGCCCTGGGCCAAGCTGATTGCCGGGATGGCCGGCGTCGCCTTGCCCGTCGAACCTTTGCGCCGCAAGCTCGTCCACACGCAAGCCTTCGACCGGATTCCGCTGCACTTGCCGATGGTCATCGATATGACCGATGGCTTTCACTTTCGGCGCGAAGGCGCGGGCGTGCTGCTCGCCTGGCACGACGGCAAAGACGAATTCACTTTCGATACGACGTTCGATGACGAGTTCATCGAAAAGATTCTCACGCGCGCGACGGAACGTGTGCCGGCGTTTGCCGACGCCGAAGTCAACCCGCGCCGCTGCTGGGCCGGACTTTATGAAGTGACGCCCGATCATCATGCCATCATCGGGCCTGCGCCTGAAGTTGAGGGCTTTTATCTGGCAAATGGCTTCAGCGGCCATGGCGTGATGCATTCGCCGGCCTCGGGCCGGGTCGCGGCGGAATGGATTCTCTACGGCGAGCCGCGCACGATTGACGCCCGCGCGCTCCATATCGAACGCTTCCGCACGGGCCATCTGCTGCACGAAACCGCCGTGGTGTAAGCCAGGCGAATCCAGGTCGCAGATTGTAACCCACCTCTCTTTTCGCACGTCCGGGACAGGCGACGAGCGCGTCTCAGATAACCTTCTTGACTTCGATTCGCAAAAGGCATAACGTCATTTTCGAGCAGTTCCAGCCAGACCTATAGCAGTGATCGAAGCATGCGCAATCGAGACTCTCTTGCGCTACACGGGGCGAATGCCTCGGCAAAACCGCTCCGAGTGTCCATAACCGCAAACCAACAGGCTCGCTGTGTGTAAGGAGGCACTATGCGAAAGATAATCAAACTCGCTCTGTTGTTGACCATGATGCTGGCGGTCAGAGTTGAACTGGTTTTTCCGCAGGCATCCGTATCCACTTCAGAAATTCGCGGACAAGTCACCGACCCGCAGGGGAACGCGGTGGCCGGCGCGACGATCACCGTCACCGAAACCAGCAAAGGTACGACGCGCTCGGTCAATACAGATGAAAATGGCGCTTACGTCCTGCTCTCTTTGCAGCCCGGCACCTACAACATGAAAGTCGAAGCGTCGGGCTTTGCGACCAAGAACCTCACGGACATCCATCTGGATGTCGGCCAGACGGCCAGCGTGCCTGTGGCCCTCGGCGTCGGCGGCGTGCAGGCCGAAGTCAACGTCGTGGCCGGCGCGCAGGTCGTCGAAGTCGAACGCACGCAGCAATCGTCGGTGATCAACGAAGTGCTGATCAACAACCTGCCGATCAACCGGCGCAACTATCTCGATTTTGCGCTGTTGACGCCGGGCGTCAGCGACTCGGACAACATCAACGACTCAAGCGATTTTCGTGTCGCGCAGACGCCGCAATCCGGCCTGTCGTTCGGCGGCAACAACGGGCGCGGCAACTCGATCATGGTGGACGGCGCGTCGACCGACACCAACAGCGGCGCGGCCCGCGAAGTGCTCGGCCAGGAAGCCGTGCAGGAGTTTCAGGTCAACCGCAACAGCTACAATGCCGAATACGGCGGCGCGTTCGGCGGCGTCGTCAACATCGTCTCGAAGACCGGCAGCAACAACTGGCACGGCAGCCTCTTCGGTTACTTTCGCGATAATGCCTTCGATGCGCGCAATGCCTTCGACTTCAACCCCAAAGGCATCTCGCCCTTCAACCGCCAGCAGTATGGCGGCTCAATCGGCGGGCCTATTCAACGCGACAAGACGTTTTTGTTCACCGCCTTTGAAGGCTTGAACCAGAAGCAGACGGCGTTCGTCAATCTGCTCAATGACCCGAACCTCTTCAACCTGACGGCGGGGCAGACGGCGCTGTTCAATCTGCTCGGCGGCGTGCCGTCGTTTGCGCCGCTCGCCGCCGGATTGCGCGGCGCAATCTCGACCAAGCCGGCGACGCTGGCCTTGTTTCAAAGCGCCAGCGGCCAGTTCCCTTTCGATTCGTTCGACACGGTCGGCTCGCTGCGCCTGGATCACACCTTCAGCAGCAAAAACAGCGGCTACCTGCGCTTCAACGTCGCCGATGCGCACTTTGAAAATCAAGCCGCCGGGGCGCTGACCGCTGTATCGCGCGGGCGCACGATCAATCCCTTTACCGCCGGCGTACTGGCGTCGCACACACACTTCTTCACGCCGACGACGATCAACGAGATGAAATTGCAGTACAGCTATGTGAATAACGATGTGATCTCGAATGACCCCATCGGCCCCGAATTCAACATTGACGGCTTCGGCAACTTTGGGCGCGACATCTTCCTGCCGTCGTTTGCCATCGAGAAGCGTTACGAGATCGCCGACAATGTGTCGATGGTGCGCGGCGCGCACACGCTGCGACTGGGCGGCATCTATCAGGCGGTTTTCAACGGCAGCGACTCGCAGACCTTCTTCGGCGGGCGCTTCAACTTCGGCGCGGCGCTGCCGCTCATCGCGCTTGTGCCGGCGGCGGTCAGAACGCCGCTTGTAGGCTTCCTTACACAACAGAATCGCGCTGACCTGATCGCCGTGTTGAACACGCCGATCTCGGCCTTGCAGGCCTTCAACGCCAACGCGCCGATTGTTTATCAGCAGGGTTTCGGCGAGTCGCACTTCGAGGGCTATAGCCATCGCACAGCCTTCTACGGCCAGGACACCTGGAAGGTGCGCCCGAACTTCACCCTCAATTTCGGCGTGCGCTACTACATCGAAAACAATGTCGAGCCGATGCCCACAGACTTGAACAACGTGCAGCCGCGCCTCGGCTTTGCATGGGATCCGTTCAAGGATGGCAAGACGGCGATTCGCGGCGGCTATGGTCTGTTCGTCGGCTCGATTGATAATCAGATCGTCAACGTGGTCAACGAACTGAGCAGTTCGGGCGACCCATCCAACATCAACATCGTGCTGGCGACGGCGACCTCGAACGCCCTCGGGTTGCCGACTTCGATTCAGATTTACCAGACGCTACTGGCGCAGGGCGTCATCGGCAAGCGGACGATCACGGCGGCAGACCTGTTGCAGTTCGGCCTGGTGCCGGGCCCGAACCGCCCGCTCGAAGTGCGCTTCCGCGTCGGCCCGAATTACGAGAACCCGTACACGCAGCAGGCCAGCTTCGCCGTGCAGCGCGATCTGGGCGCAGGCTACGGCGTCGAGGTGAGTTATCTCTTCAGTCGCGGCACGCACCTGACGCGCAATCACGACATCAATCCGTTCAAGCAATCAGGGCCGATCAGCCCGCTGTCGGGGACGCCGAGCTTTATACGCTTCCCGAATCCGGCGCTCGGCCAGACGACGGACTTTCGCCTGCCGCTGCGCTTGCAGGACAACAACTATGAATCAACCGCCAGCTCGTTTTATCACGCCGGGACGATTCAATTGAGCAAGCGCCTGTCGCACAATTACGCCATCAACGCCAACTACACCTACTCGAAGACGATTGATGACGTGACCGATTTCAACAGCGACTTCTCGGCGCAGAACCCTATCGACTTGCGCCTCGACCGCGCGCTATCGGCCTTTGACCAGCGCCACCGCTTCGTCTTCAGCGGCGTCTTCATGAGCCCGGTCAGAGGCGACGGCGGCGTGTCGCGGCTGCTCAAGGATTGGGTGTTGTCGCCGATCTTCATCGGCGGCAGCGGTCGCCCGTTCAACGTGCTGTTGGGCATTGATGCCAACGGCGATGGGGTGTCGACGCGCGACCGTCCCTGCCTGCGAACGGCAGCCGGCCAGCCTTGCATTGCCAATTCCAACATCGGTCGCAATACAGGGCGCGGCGAGCCGTTCTACAGCGTCGATACGCGCCTGGCGCGGCGCTTCACCTTTGCTGAAAGCAAGTATGTCGAGCTGACGTTCGAGGCGTTCAATCTGTTCAACCACACGAACTTCATCGGCATCAACAACGTCATCGGCACGACGCCGCTCACCGATGGCCGCCCGCGCGGCATCAAGGGGCGAGCGCCGACGCAGCCGTTCGCCTTCACTGCCGCAGCGCCCGCCCGCCAGTTACAATTCGGCGCGCGCTTCAACTTCTAATGATAATGTAGGATAAAACACGGAGACGCGGCGATGCTGTACACTCGCCCGCGTCTCCGTGTTTTATTCCCTTTCCAATCCGTCCCTCAATTTGCCGTGCCGTGCGCCGCTCACTTACAATCACCTTTCACCTCAACGTGGTAAGGAGCGTTCATGGCAGAGCAATCATCAGGCTGGCAGATCAATGGCTATCTCGAATCGCGCGCCGGCCAACTCACCATTGATGGCCTGGACGCCATCGGCTTAATCGAACAATACGGCACGCCGCTTTATGTCTTTTCCGAGAAGCGCATCGCCGGGCATGTGCGTGATCTGCGCCAGGCGGTCGAAGCCGTGCATCCCAACGTCAAGCTCTGCTACGCCTCGAAAGCCAACTCGAACATGGCTGTGCTCGCCGCAGTGCGTCGCGCCGGCGGCGACCTCGAAGTCAACTCCGGCGGCGAACTGCATAAGGCCCGCGTCATCGGCTTTCGCCCAGAGCAGATCATCTTCAACGGTGTCTCGAAGACCGACGAAGAAATCCGCGCCGCCGTCGATTATGGCATCCTCGCCATCAACGTCGATTCGCTGTTCGAGCTTGAGCAGGTGGCGCGCGTCGCTCGCTCAATGGGCCAACGCGCCAACGTTGCCATACGTATTGTGCCGGAGATCATCACGCGCTCGCACATCGGCTTGCAGACCGGGTTGCTATCATCAAAGTTTGGCCTGTCGCCGGCCCAGATCGAAGAGGCTTTCCGTGTGGCTCTGGCCAATCGCGATGCCATCAATCTCGCAGGCGCGCACATACACGTCGGTTCGCAGACCCCCGATGCGCAGCCCTTCGCCCGCGCCTTTGCGGAAATGTGGCTTTTCTTACTCGATCTTTATAAGCAGACCGGCCACCGATTGACGCATATCAACATCGGCGGCGGCTTGCCGGTGAATTATCTACAGGACACGCCGATGGCCGATCAGATCGGCGAGCGCGAACGGCAGATGCTTTCGGCGACGCTCGATCCGCGCGAAGTGCTGCGCGCCGCCATTGCCGAAGCCGTGACCGGCGATGACCGCAGGTTATTTGAAGAGTTGACCATCGTGATGGAACCGGGCCGCCGCATCATCGCCGATACAGGCTTGCTGCTCACCAGCGTGTGCAATATCAAAGAGCGGCCCGAAACCCGTGACACCTGGCTATTGACGGACGCAGGCTATTCATTGGCGCTGTCGATGGCGATGTATAAATGGTATTACCATCTTATCTCGGCCTCGCGCGCCGCCGCCGTGCATGACACGCCGTTCAAAGTCGCCGGGCCGCTGTGCGATTCGGGCGATGTCTATTTCGACCTTGAGAAAGGCACGCGCCTGCCGAATTATCGGCTGCTGCCCGCAGGCACAGGGGTCGGTGATGTGCTGGCGCTGTTAAACACCGGCGCTTATGCGCTCGATCAGGCGTCGCAGTACAATGGCCGCCCGATCCCTGCGGTGGTTCTGATTACAGAGATGGGCGAAGCGAAACTGGCACGCCGCCGCCAGACCTACGAAGATTTATATGCGCAGGACGAGTGGTGAGATGATCCTGGCTTCGTTTGATGAATCAAAACGAATCAGCACGGATGACAAAGCGCGCATTCTGCTGCGAAAATAACCAATCAGAGGCGCTTGCCTGCCGGAACGCGGTTTGCGCTTTTCAGCGCTCTCGACTCTAAGTGGATGAAAGTCGAGCAGGCATAGCTAACTTATTTTTTGGAGAGTGAAGATGATGCGAAAACTCAGTCAGATGTTCTTGAGCATGGCGGTGCTTATCACCCTGGCCGTGGCGACGCCTTACGCGCGGGCGCAGGAGGACGCCAAGAAAGGCAAGCCGACCGTCGGCGGCCAGATGAAAGAAGGCACCAAAGAGATGGGCAAGGCGGGCAAGAGCCTCGGCCACAACGTCAAGCACGGGCGCATCGCGCGCGGCGGCAAACACTTTGGCAAGCACGTCTATCACGGCGGCAAGCACTACGCCAAAGGCACCGGCAGAGCCGCAAAGAAAACCGGCCAGGCCGTCAAGAACGCCGCCAAGCCGTAAGGCAAAAAG
>JBBWZK010000391.1:0-12552 GCA_039648975.1 Blastocatellia bacterium | reverse complement strand
CTATCGGACCCCCGCAGGCCGGGATGCAATCCTCGCAGCATATGGCGAGAGGTTCGATCTGCTGCTTGGCCGTCGCACCTACGATATCTGGTCGGGCTTCTGGCCAAAGGTGCCGAGCAGTCCGATTGCGGACGGCCTCAATGCGGCAACAAAATATATTGCTACCCACCGTCCGGAAAGTCTTGAAGGGGGCCCGTTCGAGGGCCTTGGACCGGACATCGTCGAAGGCATTCGCCACATCAAGTCGCAGGACGGCCCGGACCTTATCCTCTGGGGTAGCTCCACACTGACATCGACGCTGCTCGAACATGGGCTTGCGGATGAAGTCCTGCTGGTCGTCTATCCGGTCCTGTTGGGCACGGGGAAGCGCTTCTTTGCGGAGGGAACCCCGCCACGCTCATTCGAGCTCATCAGCACGAAAGCAATGCCGTCTGGCATCATCCTCAGTACTTACAAGGTCGCCGGGCCTTTGAAGACCGGATAGTTCAACGACGCGACATCGTCAGTGAATACCGGAACGCCGTAATCTAGCAGGCATGAAAGATGTGCCTAAGGCGATTGAGGCCGTTTGGAAGATCGAGTCCACACGGCTCATCGCCGCCATTGCCCGAATCACCCACGATATCGACGTCGCAGAAGAACTGGCCCGGGACGCCCTGGTGACTGCGCTCGAACTCTGGCCCGAAGAAGGCATCCCCGAAAATCCCGGCGCGTGGCTGATGACAGCTATAGGAAACTCTCTTTCTCTCGTAGAGAGTGCCATTGATAGTGAGAAGGTTTACTGGTACGCCCAGGATGAGAATTGGGCTGAAGAGGGGAATGAGGAAGACTTCAATCCTTTCTCGGAAGTGGTCAGAGGTAACGGTAGATACCGAGTTTCCTTATATCCATATGCCGAAGAAAGACAGTAAGAACAGGAGAGCCAATCGCCTTCCTTTGCCTGGGTTGTGTGTTAGCCCTCCGGCAGCTTCCAAGCTAGGTAAGAACGAATACCTATTCCCAGCAAAGGCGAACGTCAGATTCAAGGGGAACTTCTCAAAGCCTCACGCTTGGGATTTAGAGCGGTTTTCAATCGGATGTAGCGCAAGCTGTTAGCTTGCGCTACATGGCAAACGCATTTGAAAATCGCTCTAGGGAAGCGGTTTAGAAGAATCTGCAAACTTGCGAAAGTTTCAGATTTGAGGATTCACGACATACGGCACTTTGCTACGACAATGCTTTTTATGGAAGGGGTAGCAGATGCCATCATTCGCAAGATGACCGGCCACAGATCAGAGGAGTTAGAACGCTACAAACACTTCTCTCCCACCTTCAAACGGCAAACGGTTGAACTGATTGCTGGCCCACTTTCCGATAAGCTGGCTACAAATATGGCTATACCCACCGAAAACACCAAGAGCCGCCCCGAAGGACGGCTCTTGGTGCCTGATGACTCAGGAGTATATGGCGGAGCCGACGGGACTCGAACCCGCGACCTCCGACGTGACAGGCCGGCGTTCTAACCAACTGAACTACGACTCCGCGCTGCGAACTTTCAATATCAACTCATCGGCCAAACTGGTGGGCGGTACTGGATTCGAACCAGTGGCCCCCGGTTTGTAAGACCGATGCTCTACCGCTGAGCTAACCGCCCCGCTTGGCGAAAATTGAATATAACGGCCCGCCAACATCACTGTCAAGCGGCGACAGGAAAATCGCCGCACGCAAAGATTGCCGCGCGCTGCTATAATCAGCCGCATCGCCGCGCCTCAGTCTTGTCGCTTCGCCGTCACCACAGCGCCGGGCTGGCGAATCTCTGCCGCCGTGACGTTGCCTTTGTCGTCTGCGACAAAATGCAGGCTGACGACCTGAACCTGTTTCAGTGTGAAATCACCGCTGAGCGACGGCACCAGATCATAAGGCGGCTGTCCGGGAATCATCACGCTCAGGGCGTTGCCCTTCAGGCTGATGGTTACAGGCGCTCCCGGCAGCGTGTAGGTTCCGGCAAAGCGTTTGAGATAGCCGGCTTCATACAGTCGCGCATCGGGCTTCTTCGTGAAGACAATCTCTTTGATCGCCGCCTCGAAGGGCACGGCGATTCTCGCCACATAGCCATTCGCGTCCGTCTGAAACGTGTACTTCATATCCTCGAAGGTCGGGTCTGCGGCTTTCGTGCCATTGAAGGTTTCATAGTGCCAATGCTCAAGCGGCGTGTGTATGCTGTTGAAGGCGGCTTCCAACTTGCCTTCCTGCAACGTCACTTTGAGCAAGCCGTAGCCGGGATGTTCGTAATCGCCGGTATACTCTTCGAGCTTATGCGCCGGCTGCGTTCCCTGCACGCGGGTCGCCTGCTTCTTCTTCTCGCCTTCTTACTGCGCCGCTTCCCCCGCCGCGCGCACCGCCGCCGCCTGAGCGATCCAATCGACCGGCTCAATCTTCATCAAGCGGTCGGCAATCACGTTGACGATCAGATCACGCAGCGGCGTGCCGTTCAAGTTTGTAAGCACGACTACACCGACGCCGTCTTGCGGGAAGAGCGCGACGTTGGCCGAAAAGCCATCGATGTTGCCGCCATGCTGGACGCGACGATGGCCGCGATAGGTATTGACGAACCAGCCCATCCCATAATCATCCGGTGAAACATCCGGTCGCCCGATGGTCGCGCCCGTCGTCATGTGCGCCAAATGCATGTCTTCAACCGTCGCGGCATTCGCTATGCGCTTATCGCCATACTTGCCGCCGTTGAGGTGGGCGATCACCCAATGGCTCATGTCGTTGACGCTTGAGTTGATCGAACCGGCTGGCCCCATATTGGTGATCGGGCGGAAAGGCATCTTCTCCAGCTTCTTCTCTTTGAGAGGCAAGCGGTAGCCGAGCGCCGCGTCCGCTTCTTTCTGGGAATCGGCAACCGAGAAGTTTGTGTGCGTCATGCCGAGCGGCAGCAGGATGCGCTCGCGCACGGCCTCTTCCCAGGTCTTGCCGGTGACCACTTCGGTGAGATACCCGGCGGTCAAAAACATCAGGTTGTTATATTGAAACTTCTCTCTGAGATCGGCGCTCGGCTCAAGGTAAGGCAGGCGCTCGACCAGCCACTTGCGGCTCGCGTCGTAGTTGTTGTACCAGACCAGATCGTGGCGCGGCAGTCCTGAACGATGGGTCACCAGATCGCGCGGCGTCAGGCGCTCCGATGCGCCTGTGTCGTAGAGCTTGAACCAGGGGATATAGTTGCGCACAGGCTTGTCCCATTCGATTTTGCCTTCGTCAACCAGCGTGCCGAGAACGAAAGTGGTGAAGGCTTTAGTTGACGAGCCAATGGCGAACAGCGTATCGGAGGTCACCGGCAATTGCTTCTCTACATCGCGGTAGCCGAAACCTTTCGAGTAGATCACCTCTTTGTCTTTGATGATGGCAATCGCCATGCCCGGCACGTCGAATTTCTTCATCGCCTCGGTGACCACTTCGTCGAAGCCTTTGAGGGCTTCCTGAGCGGTGGCCGCCGGGCTGGCTTTGCGCTCAAGGGTGAAAGGAATATTCACGCCGCCCTGTGTAAAGGTGCCGCTGATTTTCGCGCCGTCCGCGGCAAGCGTGCCTTTGAAGCTCGGATCGCCGGGCACGCCAGGAATCTTGAACTCGATAGCCGAATCGGTTTGCGAAACATTCGTGAGCGGCAAGTCTTTCGCGCCCTGCGCGGGAATCGAGATGGTCGCGTTGAGACCGCCGCCGCTCCTGGCGGTGAAATCGACCGAGATGGCCAGCGGGGTTCCGGGAACTTGAATCGCGCCTTCCCAATGACCAAGGAACTTCGAGTCTTGCGCCGCCGCAGCCTTGAGAGGCATGGCCATGCTGCAAACGACCAGCACCAGCAAACAGAGCTTGGTTGAGAGAGTTCTTCTGTTCATTCTCGCTACTCCTTTTACGTTGGATCACCTGAGGATGTTGGATAGCCTAACATAATCCAGCCTCTCATACGACAGGGATTCACGGCGGGTTGCAGGTGAGCCAATGGCTGGAGGTTCGATTGATGCTGCCGATATTTCCAAAAGGTTTAATGCAGATTTCGGAGCGGCAGATTGTCTGGCTAATTCCACACAAGGCTGATCAGCCCTGATGCGCTGATGATCTTATCGTGCGAAATCAACGGCATTCTCAATCGTTGAGCGTCCGCAACGATCAAGCGATCAAAGATGTCTGGCATGGCCGCGAGCGCATGACTGGCAATGACAACTTCGGGAAGCAGTGGATACAGCACATAGTTGAAGCCGGATTGCATCGCAGCCAATACCGCCATTAGCTGATTGATCGTGATTCCCGACAATCGCCCACGTTCGATCACCATGATCATCTCAGCGATCACTACAGCAGGAAGGATGATTCGCGCGCTGCCTGAGTCCGCATCCACAAATGCCGCTCTTGCCGCAGCACCTAGCCGACGCGGATCGAAGAGATGCCAAAGCATCGCATGGGCGTCGGCTACATAATCCATCGTTACTCTGTGTCCTGTGGGAAAAACTCTCGAAGCTCAGATTCACTTGCGATACTCCGTTCGCGCCGCAACTCATCAAGTGCATCGGCAATGGGATCTTCGTGTTCTACTATGGTGGCGGCCTGTGCCCCCCAAATGCCGCTTAATCGCACGATGCGGCGTCCATCGGGCAAGTTCGTTGTCCCCTTCTGTATCTCCTCTGCAAGGGTAGAATCAAAGATAGGTTCAGGCACAGGAATTTCTTCCAACATGAGCCGGTAAAGATGTCGCTCTTGCAGGCCGCTTGCGTTTAAGGGCTTCAACACGCCGGATTCATAGATCGCTTCGATAATCGTCGCCATAACGGCTCTCCTGTCGCTGACCAAAATGGCCGATCTGAATTTCTGAATTGAGTATAACATCACCCAATGACTTTGAGTGATTAACCTTGCTGGATGTTGAGCTATTTGCTCGGCTCGACCACGTCGGAGCGCAGGAACTGGTCGAGCAGTTCGGCGTACTTGGCGCTGCGTTCGGCGATCTCTTCTTCGGTAGAGGAAAGCTCTTTGCGGGCCTGAAAAAAATCATCGGCAATCTGCAAGGCGGCCAGGATCGCCACACGCAAGGAATCGACCGTCATGGTCGCGCGGGCAATCTCGTTCATGCGCTGGTCGACGTACTCGGCCAGGTCTTGAATGTAGGCGTGATCGTGATCGCTACGCAGATTGTAAGTCTGGTTATAGATGACGACTTTGTAAGGCTGGCTCGGATTGTTGTCCATAAAATTCGGCGCTTCTCCGAGTTAAGAATTGCGCTTGCGTTTGTGCATAGCGCATCAACGAAACGGCGCAAGCTGACCGCCTTGCGCTAGATCACTTCTTGGCGGTCTCCAGCGCTTCGAGATCGAGCACGGCGATGGCGTCCAGCATGGCTTCGACTTTGAGCTTGATCGTATCGCGTTCGTTCAGCAGCCGCTCGACCTGCAAAGACAGCCGCTCCTTCTCGTCGCTCGACTGGCTCAACTCGCGGCGCAAACTCAAGACTTCGCGCTCCAGCGCTTCACGCTCCGAGCGCTCGCGCTTGAACTGCTCTATCGTGCGATAGATTTTGTCCTCAAGGTGCGAGAACTTTTCCAATCCATATATTCCGCTCACTCAGCCCCCAATCCAGTGGTCAGTCGCCAGTGGTCAGTGGTCAGTTAAGAATTTCGGTTCCGTAATTGACCACTGGCGACTGACGGCTGGCTACTATCTTAACTGTGCGCCGAAGCGATTCACCATCAACTCCCTGATGCGCTCGTGCATCGCGGCAATCTCTTCATCCGTCAGCGTGCGGCCCGCGCTGCGATAGGTGACGCGGAAGGCCAGCGACCGCATTCCTTCCGGCATTCCCTTCCCCGTGTAAACGTCGAAGACCCGCAGGTCAACGATTTCAGGAATGCCCAGTTCTTTGATCGCTCGCTCGATCTCGATCCACATCACCGCATCCGGCACGAGCATCGACACATCGCGCGCCGATGCCGGCAAACGCGGCAACGCGCTGTAACGCACCTCGTCGGCGGGCAATTCAAGCAGCCTGGCAAATTCGATCTCGCCGACGTAGACCGGCTGGCGGAACTTGAAGACCTGAGCAATGCGCGGATGCAGTCGCCCGTAGCGCGCTACCTCTTCGCCATCACGTATCAACACCGCCGCCTGTCCGGGATGCAGGTATTCTACACTGGCTCGCTCAATTGTAAAGCCTGAGATGTTCAGGCTCCCCATCACCGCTTCAATGACGCCCGCCAGATCGTAAAAATCCGCCTGCCGCGCGTCGCGCCAGTCATCGGGACGGGCCGCGCCGCTCAACACCACGCCGAGCAACTCGCGCTCCTGTGGCCGCGATACATTTATTGTCGCCTCAAATACACGACCCAGTTCGAAGAGCTTGACATCGCGGCGGCCTTGATTGAAGTTGTGCTGAACGGATTCGAGCAACCCGGTGAGCAGCGAGGCACGCATCTCGTTTTGATTCACGTCAATGGGATTGGCAAGCACCGCCGGCGTGCTTGCGCCGCGCCGAAACAGGGCATCGCGCTCACCGTTGACGAAGCTGAATGTATAAGCTTCGTCAAAGCCAATCATCGTCAAGGCGCGACGCATGGCGCGGCGGCGGTTTTCACTGGCCAGGTAATGTCCTGTGCCGCTCCATGCCGGCAGCGTCGTATCTACCAGATCATAGCCGGTGTGGCGCGCGACTTCTTCAACGAGGTCTTCTTCGCGGAAGATGTCAACGCGAAACGACGGCGCGCTGGCCGTCAGCGTCTTCGCTTCCGCGTTCATATCAACCTGAAATTCGAGGGCGCGGAGAATCTCTGCGGCCTTGGCAATAGATACTTTCAAGCCGGTCAATCGCTCAATGCGCGCTTCACGCAGCGCGACGCTGTCGCGCGTGATCGGATTTGGATAAACGTCAATCACGCCCTTAAGAATTTGCCCGCCGGCAATCTCAGCGATCAGCTCGGCGACACGATCCGCCGCGCGGCGCTGCGCGTCGAAGTCTGCGCCGCGCGCAAATCGATAGCTGGCTTCGGTGTCCATGCCGAGCGCCTTCGCCGTGTGGCGAATCGACGCAGGGTTGAAGTAAGCGCTTTCGATCAGCACGTCGGTCGTCTGGTCGTTAATCTCTGTCTCTTCGCCGCCCATCACGCCGGCGATGGCGACCGGATGATCGGCGTCGGCGATGATCAGATGGTCGGCGGCAAGCTCGCGTGTGAAGCCGTCAAGTGTGGTGATCTGCTCGCCTGTGGCCGGGCGGCGGACGATGATCTTTTTGCCGTGCAGCAGGTTCAAATCGAAAGCGTGCGTTGGCTGGCCCATCTCGAACATCACATAGTTGCTGATGTCTGCGATGTTGTTGACCGAGCGCTGGCCGATGGATTCGAGACGCTCGACCAGCCATTTTGGCGACGGGCCGACCTTCACGCCGCGAACCACGCGCGCCGCATAACGCGGGCAAAGCTGCGGGTCGTGAATCTCTATCGCGGCGACCGACTCGGCGGCTTCATCGCTCTCTGTAAGCTTCGCCACTTGCGGCTTCAACGCGGTGCCGCAGATGATCGCGGCTTCGCGGGCGACGCCGCGATGCGACAGCGCATCGGGCCGGTTCGAGGTCAGATCGATGTCGAGCAGATGATCGTCGCCGTGATGCTCGATGGATTCGACAGCCAGTCCGGCCATCGTCAAGCGTTCGGCCAACTCTTGCGGTTTCAATGTGAGCGTCACCAGTTCGCTCAGCCAGTTGATGCTGATCTTCATTTGATTCGATAACCCTCTTCTTCGTTATTGAAAATCCATCCGACGACCTCGCCGATGCGAATCTCTTCGCTGCGGTAGGCCTCCATGGTGATGGCGGCGGAGCCTTGCCGGTGGATGGTCTGTGCAGAGCGCAGCATCTTGCGAAAGCGCGCTTGCCAGCGCTCGACATTGCGCGGTCTGAGATCGATCCAGCCGCGATCCGCCCAATCGTTGATCGCCTCATCGCTCACCGGCATGCTCGGCAGCCCGGCGTACTCCGGCACGTTGATGCGCGGCCCGCGAATCAGGCGATTGCCTTCGGGCGGCAGCACCGGCACGCCTATCGAGATGATCGTATTGCGCAGGTCATGATTGCGTTGCAGGTAGCGCCACAGCGTCTGTGATGCCTCTTCGGGCTGCGCGTCGACGACTGCCTGCAATGTATGGTATTTCACTTTCAAAAGGTGTACTTCGTAAAGCAGCTTGGTCAGCTTGGGCGGGCCGAGATCGCCTGTGGCTATCGAATTCGAATTGGTTTCGTGCTCAAGTCTGCGCAACGCTTCGATAGCCGAGCCGCGCAGGTAGCCTGCACGATAGCTCGGCACCATGATGGCCGAATCAATCGCCGCGATCACGTCAACGCCCGTGTTGCTGCCTTTGATTTCCAGCACGACGTTGTGGGCGATCTCTTCGGGGGTGACGAATTCCATCTGATGAATCGAGGTGACAGCCTCGAATTCGCCGCGCGCGAAAAAGCCGTTCTCGCCCGTATCGACGCCGACCATCCCCAGTTCGCCCATCTCTTTGAAACTCTCTTTAGGTAATGAAAGCCGCAATTCACTGTTGAGCGATTGCGACTGGGGCGCGTAGGCGACGACAGGCGAATGCGTGCGGCGGTCTCTGAGCGATTGGTAATTGACTTTCTTGTAGCCGATCATCGCCGCCGGTTTGATCTCTTTGACGATGGGGCCGCCGGGCGTGCGCGCCATCAGAAACATCAAGCCGGTGTGCGCAAAGCCGACCGCGGTTTTCGACATCAGCTTCGCCGAAGGCTTGTCTTCGCCGTGCGTGTAGGGAATGTTCAATCCCATGCCGCCTGTGCCGGTCGTGCCGATCTTGACGTAGAGCCGCGTCGAGGCTTCGACCATGGCGCGATAAAGCAATTGCGTATGGCGAATCAACTGCGGAATGGATTGCGAGACCAGCAACGATTCAAAGGTATGCTCAAGCTGTTTGCGATTCTCCCAGATTTGCTTGAGGTCGCGCTCTTCGATGCGTTCTTCGATGAAGTCGAGCGCTTTGCGCACTTCAATCGAATTCGTGTAGACGTCCTGATAGCTGATGCCGGACGCCGTGTTGACGCAATCAATCAAGACGTTCGGCTGATGTTCGCGCATCACGGCGACGAGCATCGAGCGTTCGTAAACCGTATCGAGCGAGCCGAACAGATCGTCATACAAGGCGCGGCGACGGCGGGCGCTCTTCATCAGGTCGCTGCGATCCTGGCGGGCGAATTCGGCGCGCACGAACATATTGCCCCAGACTTCGGCAAACTGGATGGCGGGAAATTCCTTGCGCAGTTCGTGCGCCAGGTCGCGCACTTCTTTCTGATAGAGCGAGGCGATGACGATCTTTTCGGGGCGCAGGTCGCGCGCCACCTGACGGGCGACCTGCGTGCCCACCAGTCCAGCGCCGCCGAGTATGAGAATCGTTTTGTCGAGCGGTAGAGTTGGTGTGTTGGGCATAGGTCTGGTTTATCGTTTATGGTTTATATTCTGGCTGCCGGCTTCCAGCTTACCGCAAGTTGAAAGTTTACTCTAACTATGAGAATTCTCCATCCTGTATAGACAGAATCAATGGGCACCCGTTACAACGGCAGATGCATCACCTGATTCTCCAATTCGCTTTGCTCTAAACATTCAGCGGTCATAACTAGTTGCTCGATGGCTTCTCCAATATCAAGCATCTCTGGGACGACAATGATTCCCGGCATTGGCTGTCTTGCTACGACTCGTTCGTAAGCGTACTTAGGGATGGTCTTGATGTCATGGGTTACGAGAATCCGATTTAGCTCGGCAGCCCAGGCTAACACTGACGGATCCTTTGCGCCCTGCAAGTCGGTATCTTGGACGACTACGTGATCAAGAGATGGAAGCCGGGCTATCAAACCGCGCAGGATTCGCTGATTGAAGTTTTCGTCTATCAGAAGTCGCATTGCCAGCAGTCAACGGGGTCAACTCTTCCGAAGTTGGTCGCGCCGTGCAAGCATCTTTTCACGAAGGGCTTTCGTATCGAAGTGGGTTTCGATAAAGCGGAGCCCCTCTTCGGCGGCTTCCTCCTGCTCGCGAAGATACTCTTCAACGCTTTCGGTGTTCTCAAGATAGTAGAGGATGGCCCCATAGATGTCGCGAAGCGTCAGCGATGGAAAACTGTATAGAATCTGTTCCGCAGTCGCGCCGAGTTTGAACTGATGAACAATCGAGTTCAGCGTCACACGCGAGCCTTTAACGCGAATGGTGCCATCTTCCCATTGAGTCAAAGGAGCGGTCAGCGTTGTGATGATTGCAACCATAGCGTTTCCATTATACATGATCGTCGCACGCTGGTTCGAAGCAAAAACGAAAACCGCAAACACTACGCGAATTGCTCAAGGAAACGCACGTCGTTCTCGAAGAGCAGGCGTATGTCGTCGATGCCGAACATCAGCGCCGCCATGCGGTCGATGCCTAAGCCGAAGGCAAAGCCGGTGAACTCTTCCGTATCGATGCCGACGGTTTCGAGCACATTCGGATGCACCATGCCGCAGCCGCCAAGCTCGATCCAGCCTGACCCTTTGCAGACGCGGCAGCCCGCGCCATCGCAGACGTAACAACTGAAATCGACTTCCGCCGACGGCTCGGTGAACGGGAAGTAAGACGGGCGAAAGCGTGTCCGCAGGTTCGGCCCGAACATCATCTCGACGAACTTTTGTAATGTGCCTTTCAAATCCGCCAGCGTGATGTGGCGGTCGACGTTGAGGCCTTCGACCTGGAAGAACATCGGGTTATGCGTCGCATCGGGCGTATCGCGGCGAAAGACGCGGCCCGGCGCAATGACCCGCAGCGGCGGGCTCTGCTTCTGCATGGTGTGAATCTGTATGGTCGAGGTCTGTGAGCGCAGCGCCAGTTCCGGCGTGATATAAAACGTATCCGCCGAATCGCGCGCCGGGTGGCCTGCCGGAATGTTCAGCGCGTCGAAATTATAAAAGCTGGTTTCGATCTCCGGCCCGTCCTCTATGGCATAGCCCATCGCCACGAAGACATCTTCGATCTTCTGGCGAACAATCGTGAGAGGATGCAGGTGGCCGCGATGCGGACGTGTGCCGGGCAAGCTCACATCAATCTTTTCGCGTTCGAGCGCGCGGGTTTCGGCTTCGGCAGCGAAGCCCTCGCTGAGTTTGGTAATCTCGGCCTCAACTTCATTGCTGAGTTGATTGACCTGCTGGCCAAAGGCGGCGCGGTCTTCCGGCGAAAGCTGACCGACGCGCTTTTTCTCGGCGGCCAGCAGCCCGGCTTTACGACCGAGATACTTATCGCGCAGCGCATTCAACTCATCGGCGCTGGCGATGGCTTTCACGTCGGCGAAGAATTGCTCGCGTAGCTGATTGAGTTTTTCGTCCATAACCGTAAAAACGACGAACGATGAATGAGGCAAGCTGAATCAGGAGAGGTTGGCCGCCCGATTCGCTGCCGCATTCATCGTTCTGCATTCAACGTTCAGCGCTTAGGCCGCCGGGGCTTTGGCTGCCGACTCGATGGCCTGCTTGACGCGCCCTGAAATTTCGGTGAACGATGCCGGTTCGTTGACCGCCAGATCGGCGAGCACCTTGCGATCCAGGTTGATGTCGGCGAGCTTCAGCCCGTGCATGAACTGGCTGTAGCTGAGACCGTTGGCGCGCGCCGCCGCGCCGATGCGCACGATCCACAGCGAACGGAATTCGCGTTTCTTGAGCTTGCGGCCCGTGAAGGCGAAATTCAACGAGCGCTCAACCTGCTCTTTGGCATGGCGATAGAGCTTGCTCTTGTTGCCGCGATAGCCGCGAGCCAGTTTCAAAATCCCTTTGCGTTTCTGCAACCTCTTGTTTCCGCGTTTCGCGCGAGGCATAAGTCCCTCCTGATCGGGTGTCAGGGGTCAGGGGTCGGGGTCGGCGAAGAAACAGTAAGTTTACCGTTCTACCGGCCCCCGGCCCCCGACACCCGGCCCCAGGTTGTATGATTCCTAGCTGCGACCGTAAGGCAGCATGCGTTTGACCAACGGCTCGTCGGCTTTGGTAACGATTCCATCGATGTCGAGAAGCCGTTTGCGCTTGGCCGTCTTGCTGGTCAGGATGTGGCGCGCGTGCGAATGGCCGCGCTTGACCTTGCCCGTCGCGGTTAAGCGAAAGCGCTTGGCGGCTCCCTTATGAGTTTTCAGTTTTGGCATTATTCCTCCTGATTCCTAAATGATCATTTCTTCTTCGGCGCAAAGACGATGGACATATTCATGCCTTCCAGACGCGGGCGCGCTTCGACGGTGCCGAATTCGCCGAGGTCTTTTTCAAGCCGCTGCAGCAGTTCGCCGCCGAGTTCCTTGTGAGTGATTTCGCGTCCGCGAAAATGCACCGTCGCTTTCACCTTATCGCCGTCTTGCAGCATACGAGCGGCGTTGTTCTTCTTGAAGGTGTAATCGTGATCGTCTGTGCCTGGGCGGAACTTGATCTCCTTGACGGTGATGAAGGTCTGCTTGGCTTTGGACTCTTTCTGCTTCTTCTTTTGCTCGTACTGCCACTTGCCGAAGTTGATGATGCGGCAGACGGGC
>JBBWZK010000336.1:0-5233 GCA_039648975.1 Blastocatellia bacterium | reverse complement strand
CTCCATAAGCTCGCCGTCCAATAGATCGGATTGCGATGGGATGTAGGGCAAGCGGTGCAATTTGGAGTGCGGTGACTGGTCACCGCTTTGCGTCTTGGCAAAGGCTAAAAGCGGCGAGCAGTCGCCGCACTCCAAAACAGGCCGCTTCTCCTATGCCCTACACCGATCTGAAAACCGATCTAAAGATTCACTACCGTTCTGCATTCGATAAGCGCCGCAGCGGCCATGCCTCATCACGAAATTGCAGATCGTAGAGTTGTTTATACAATCCGCCGCCAGCGATCAACTCTTCATGAGTGCCCTGCTCAGTAATCACGCCATCATCGAGCACGACGATGCGATGGGCTCGCCGCACGGTCGACAGACGGTGGGCGATGACGAAGGTCGTGCGTCCCTGCATCAAGACTTCGAGCGCCTCCTGCACCAGGCGCTCGGATTCGGAGTCAAGCGAACTGGTCGCTTCATCGAGAATCAAAATCGCCGGGTTCTTCAACAGCGCCCGCGCAATGGCGATGCGCTGCCGCTGACCGCCTGACAGCTTGACGCCGCGCTCGCCGACCACGGTTTCGTAGGCTTCGGGAAACTCCGAGATGAATTCATGTGCATGAGCGGCGCGCGCGGCGGCTTCGATTTCGGCAGCGCTCGCATCAAGCTTGCCATAAGCGATGTTCTCGCGAATTGAGCCGCCAAACAGAATCGTCTCTTGCGGCACCAGGCCGATGATGGCGCGCAAGTCGCGCAGACGCAGATGGCGCAGGTCATGCCCATCAATCCATATCGCGCCCGCCGTCACATCAAAGAAGCGCGGGATGAGCGATACCAGCGTAGACTTGCCAGCGCCGCTCGGCCCGACCAACGCAATGATCTCGCCGGGCGCGGCATCTATACTCACACCTTTGATCACTTCGGTGGCGCGCTCGTCCGGGTAGGTAAAGCGCACATCGCGCAGTTGCACCTGGCCGCGCACCGCTTCGAGCGCTTCAGGAGACTCAGGGTCTTTGATCTCCGGTTCGGTATCGAGCAACTCAAAAACGCGCCGGGTCGCGCCGATGGCGCTGTTGAACTGGCCGAACAACTCCGTCATGCCGCCGATGGAACCGGCTACTACAAACGTGTAGAGCACGAAGGCGATCAAGTTGCCTGCGGTCATGTCGCCGTTGAGCACCATGCGGCTGCCGAACCACAACACGGCGGCAATGCTGCTATAAACGACGAGGATGATGAAAGCGATGAAGCCGCCGCCAGCAACCGCACGCTTCACCGCCAGGTCGAGCGACTCGCGTATGCGCGCGCCGTAGCGCCGGCGCTCGTACTCTTCGCGCACGAACGATTGCACGATGCGAATGGCCGTTAGCGTTTCATCAAGCACGGCATTCGCTTCAGCCAGCTTGTCCTGAACCTTTGTGCTTAAGCGGCGAATGTAGCGCCCATAAAAGTGCGCCGAGATAATCACCAGCGGAACGATCGCCAGCATCAGTAAGGTTAATCGCAAATTGGTAATGGCGATGATAGTGATGCCGCCGACCAGCACCAGCGAACTGCGCAGCAACTCGGTGAAGCTGCCAGTGGTCACTGTCTGAATGACGCTGACATCTGAGGCCATGCGCGATGTCAATTCGCCTACACGGCGGCTGGCGAAGAACGCCACAGGCAGGCTGGTCATATGTGTGTAGAGTTGCGTTCGCACGTCGGCGACGATGCGCTCGCCGGTATAGGCGAGCAGATAAGAACGCAGAAAACTGAAGGCCGCCTGCGCGACGAACAGCCCGACGAGCATCAGCGCAAGCGAGTTGAGCCGTGCCGAGTCGTGTTCGGTAAACGCCGCGTCAATCAGCCAATGCACGACTTTCGGAAATGCCAGTCCGAGCCCACTGGCGATGAACAGACTGACGAGGGCGACGGCGAGGCGGGCGCGGTACGGCCTTGCATAAGCCAGCAGGCGCAGCAGGTCGCGCGGCGAACCGCGCAGCGAGCGCAGGCGCTCGCTTAACTTGATGGCTTGGCGAGTCTCTTCTTTTTCAGGCGGACTCTTGGCGATTCGGCTATTATCGGGCATTCACTCGTAGGTTTAATCAGCCGCGCAGTGCGCGTCAAGCAAAGCGCATCTCGATTGCTTCACCAGCGACAAAGGCGCAGCCGGATGCGGCATGTAACCTGGACCTCATTGAGGGTCGGGCTCATGCCGCATCCGGCTGCGCCTTTGCGGTGTCATGTGTCTGCGGCGGCGCGTCTGTTCACCGCGCCGTGTCGCCGGCTGGGGTTATTTGCCGATCAACTTCGCCACGGTGTTCTCGAAGACGAAGGCGGTCTGCTTGCCCCTGAACTCGATGCGCTTGAGCAGGTAGGAGCCGTCATTGCCGAGCGACGAAACGACGGCGCTGCTGGCCGCTTCTTTGTCGAGCTTGGCCACTGAATAGGTCGCCTTCAGCACTTCGCGTTTGCCCTGCACGAAAACCACTTCGCCTTTGTCGCCGTCAACGAATTTGAGCGTGTAGTCGCCTTTCGGCAGAACTTCCGAGCCGAGCTTGGTGTCGCGCTTGATGGTAATCTTCTCGCTGGCTTCCTGTGCGCTCGCCGCTATCGCCAGACCCAACGCCATCGCCAGAACCAGAGCAATCATTTGAAATCTTTTCGTCATCATCGAACTCCTTTCACTTTATCTTGTATTCGTGCCGTGTCTATTGCCGAGGCCGTGCCTGAGCGCCAATGCGCCTGCCGGCGTCTCTCTCAACGGACGTTTCAAAAACCTTTGTGCCCGACTCCACGCGCCCCGGCGCAGCCATCACAGTGGCTTGATTGCAGTGCCTTGATGACTGCGCCAGGCGGTGAAGCTCTTCCCTTACCCGCCAGGAAGAAGACGATTCCTTTAATTACGCGTATCGCCCATTCAAACTTAACAGCATTTGCTACATTAACACCCTTCAGTACGTTTACAGTGTTAAGCAAAGTTCCAAAAAAATTTGCCTATTTTTTCAATCCATCGATCAGGGTATCTAAAGTCATATCGATAAGTAGATTTTTGTTGACAAAGGGGAAGTGCTCCATAGTGATGAGCAGCGACGTGATGCCGTGACCGGCGGCCCAGAACATCTGTGTGACCGCTTCGACATCCGTAGCATGAAACATCTTCTGCTCGATGCAGGCTTCGACAGCGGCGCGCAGATGTCCGTAAGCCTGCATGCCTAGAGACTCTTCCATCTTCCAGTCCGGGTCTTTCGGATGGTGCGGATGATTGATAAAGGTCAGCTTATAATGATTCGGGTGCTTGAGACCGAACTCGACGTAAGCGCGGCAGCCTTTCTTCAGCGCGGCGACCGGATGATCCGCTTCTTTGCGGATAATCTCCATACGCTTGGCCAGCTTGGCAAAAGTCTCCTCGCAAATCGCGTAGAGCAAAGAGAGCTTGTCTTCAAAGTAGAGGTAGATGGTGGTCGGCGAATACTCGATTTTTTCGGCGATGCGCCGCATCGACACGTTCTCGAAGCCTTCTTCGACAAACAACTCGCGCGCCGCATCCAGGATGACCTCTCGTAGCGCTTCTCTTTCTCGCTCTCTTCTGGTTTTTGGCCCCATAATCAATCCGCCGGATTACACCGTCACGCAACTTAACACTGTTAAGTGTACAATGGTTTCGATTAATGTCAAGCGGTTTTTTTGTCAAAGGCCGGCTGCGAGGAAAGGCCGGTGGCTTGCCCGGCCTGCTTGGGGTTTGCTAGTGTCAAACTATCATGGCGACATTACAATTCCTCGGCGCAACCCAAACCGTGACGGGATCGAAATACGTGCTCGAAGTCGGCGGCAACCGCGCCATCATTGATTGCGGCCTGTTCCAGGGATTCAAGGAACTGCGCCGGCGCAACTGGGAGTCGTTGCCGATCAAGCCGGCGTCGCTCAGTTGGGCCTTGCTGACGCATGCGCATATTGACCACACAGGCTATCTGCCGCGACTGGTGAAAGATGGTTTCACCGGGCCGGTCTTTGCAACCAAAGGCACCGCCGACCTGCTCAAGATCATGCTGCCCGATTCGGGGCGGATTCAGGAAGAAGACGCCGAGTACGCCAACCGCAAAAACTATTCAAAACACCAGCCGGCGTTGCCGCTCTACACCGAAGCGGACGCCTACCGTGCGCTCAAACAGGTGCATCCGGTGTCGTATGAAGAAGAGGTTCATCTGAGCAAGTTCATCTCGGCGCGCTTCTTCTCGGTCGGCCACATCCTCGGTTCGGCTTTCATCAAGCTCACCGTCAACGAACCGCATCGCGATCCGTTCACGATTATCTTTTCCGGCGACGTAGGTCGTTATGACGAGCCGATTCTCAATGATCCATCGGTTGCCGAGGAAGCTGATTATCTGCTGGTCGAATCAACTTATGGCAATCGCCTGCATGATCAGGGAGACGCCAAAGACAGGCTCACCGAGATCATCAACACCACAGCCGAACGCGGCGGCAAGATCATCATTCCGGCCTTTGCCGTCGGGCGCACGCAACTGCTGGTTTACTATCTGCGCGAGCTTGAAGACGAAGGGCGCATTCCTGTGCTGCCTGTACACGTGGATTCGCCGATGGGCGCAGAAGCGACAAGGCTGTACAGCCGGCACAAAGAGGATCACGATTTCGACATGCAGCGCGTCGAAAACCTGAAACGCAATCCGCTGGCGACGCGCAACTTCTCGCTGGTGCAGGGACGCGGCGGGTCGAAGGCGTTGGATCATGAGAAAGGCGCGGCGATTATCATCTCGGCCTCAGGCATGGCAACCGGCGGGCGTGTGCTACATCATCTGGAAAAGTGGCTGCCCGACCCGGCAAGCAGCGTCGTCTTCGTCGGCTATCAAGCGGCAGGGACGCGCGGGCGTCGTTTGCAGGACGGCGAACAAGAGATCAAGATGCACGGCGAGTTCGTGCCGGTTCGCGCTCACATCGAGAGCATCGGCAGTCTCTCGGCGCACGCCGACGCCAATGAGTTGATGCGCTGGCTCGGCGGCTTCAAGCGCCCGCCGCGCACGACGTTCCTGGTTCACGGCGAAGTCGATTCGGCAAACGCGCTGCGTGACAGGATCGAAAAAGAGTTAGGCTGGCATGCGGTTGTGCCGACCTACAAAGAGATTGTCGAATTGTAGTCTCTGACGATGAACTCCATAAGAAAAGCCCTGAAGGGGCGCAATTCAATAGCACAGGGCGACGCTCTGTGTAGGCTATGATACAAAACCAGTAAGCCCCGAAGGGCAATGGC
>JBBWZK010000329.1:0-11007 GCA_039648975.1 Blastocatellia bacterium | reverse complement strand
TAAAATCCTTCGCCCGTCTTCTTGCCGAGTTTGCCTTCGGCGACTTTGCGCCGCAGGATGGCGGGCGGGCGAAAGACTTCAGAGCCGAGTTTTTCAAAGAGATACTCGGCAATGTTCAAACGAATGTCGAGGCCGACCAGGTCTGTCAACCGCAAAGGCCCCATCGGATGGTTGTAGCCGAGCACCATGGCTTTATCAATGTCTTCGGCGCTCGCGACGTTCTGTTCGAGCATGCGCATGGCTTCGAGTCCGAGCGCCACACCCAGCCGGCTGGTCGCAAAGCCGGGCGCGTCTTTCACGATGATGGCCTCTTTGCCCATGCGCCCGGCGACCGCAAGCATCGCATCGAGCGTCGCTGCGGCAGTCTCCGGCGCAACGACGATTTCGATCAGCTTCATCAGGTGAACCGGATTGAAGAAGTGCATGCCGATGACGCGGTCGGCGCGCGCCGTCGCCGAAGCAATGCTCGCAATGCTCAACGATGAAGTGTTGGTCGCCAGCATCGCTTCCGGTTTGCAGAGTTGATCGAGACGAACGAACAGTTGACGTTTGGCATCGAGCTTTTCAACTACCGCCTCGATGATTAAATCGGCTTCGGCGGTGTCTGCAAGTTTTGTCGACGTGCGAATCCGCGAAAGCGCCGCACGCATAGACTCTTCCGTGACCTTGCCGCGTTCGACACCTTTCCTCAGATTAGCTTCGAGGCGCGCCAGGCCCTGCGCGACCAATTCATCGTTCATGTCTTCGAGCACGACCGCGTAGCCGGCCTGCGCCGCGACCTGCGCGATGCCGTGCCCCATCGTCCCTGCGCCGATCACTGCGATGCGTTCAATTGCCATAGTCTCTTCAATCCTGATTGAATTGCGGTTGCCGCTTTTCGAGAAACGCATTCAAGCCTTCGGCAGAATCAGCCAGTTCAAAACAAGCCTTCTGCGCGGCGCTTTCATAATCAAGCATGTCATCAAAAGTCGCGTTGAGGCTCTTATAAACGGCGCGCTTGATCATCGCGTTGATGCGCGGCGAATTGCGCGTGAAGCGCTCAACCATCTTCATCGTTGCCGCTTCAAGCTCCTCGTGCGGCACGACCGCATTAATCAAACCGAGCCGGAAAGCTTCCTGTGCGTTGATGACATCGCCGCTCATCATCATCTCGATAGCCGCCGCTGTGCCCGCCAGTCGCGGCAGGAAAAACGTGCCGCCCCAATCGGGGTGCAGGCCCAGACGAATGAACGTCTCGCCGAACGTCGCACGGTCGCTTGCGACGCGCACATCACAGGCGAGCGCCAGATTGATGCCGCCGCCGGCAGTCGCGCCGTTGATCGAGGCGATCACAGGCTTCGGCAATTCGCGAATCTTGCTGACTACATCGCGCGCCAGCTTCAAGACGCGATCAAGCGACCGGGCATCGCTGGTGTTTCTGACCTGCGCCAGAAAGCGCACATCCGCGCCTGCACAAAAGCCATTGCCCGTGCCTGTGATAATCACAGCGCGCACCGCTTCGGCTTCGCACTGGCACAACGCTTCATAGATTTCTTCGCGCATCGTGCCGACGAAGGCATTGAGCTTTTCGGGCCGGTTGAGTGTGATCTTCGCTACTTCGCCCGACTTGTCGAAGAGGATGTTCTCGAATGCCATTATTCGCCTTTGAATTGCGGCTTGCGCTTTTCACGAAAGGCGCGGACGCCCTCGCGGTGATCGTTGGATTTAATCAGCACACTCTGCGCCAGCGCTTCGAGCATGCGGCCCGTGGCGAAATCGCTGGTCACGGCGTGCCACAACAATCGCTTGGCTAACCCCAGGGCTTCGGGGGCGCGCGTCAGCAGGTGCTCGGCCAATTGCCGCGTGTGGCTCATCAACTCATCGTGCGGCACGACGCGATTGATCAGGCCGATGCGCTCGGCTTCGCTGGCCGCGATCATCTCGCCGGTGAAGATTAACTCTTTCGCTCGGCCATAACCGATCAGCTTGACGAGCCGCGAGCAGCCGCCCGCGCCGGGAATCAAACCGATGTTGTTTTCGCGGAAGCCGAATTTGGCTTGATCAGACGCAATGCGCAGGTCGCATGACAGCGTGATCTGCAAGCCCGCGCCGGTACACGGCCCATTGATGGCGGCGATGACCGGCTTCTCGATCAGTTCAAGCTCGTCGAAGAACTGCGTCAGCCTGTGATTCTCGGCGCGAAACCGCGTCGTGTTCCAATCGCGCTCGAAATATTCGATGTCGCCGCCCGCTGAAAACGCCCGGCCCGTGCCGGTGAAGACAATCACGCCGATCTCTTCGTTCGTTTGAATCTCATCAAACAATCGCGAGAAATCTTCGCGCATCGCTTCGTTGATCGCATTGAGCCGGTCGGGCCGATTAAAGGTGATCGTGGCGATGCGGTCTTTCAACTCAAAGAGAATGGTCTTGTAATCCATATGAGTGGTGCGTGGTGCGTGGTGCGTGGTGCGTGAATGAATGCGCCAAGAGCCAGGCAAAAGGTGGCACGATTATCACGCACCACGCATCACGCATCACTTTTCGGTTTTGTAGCGACGACTACGGCTTTGGTTTCGCTGTAGTAATCGAGCGCTTCGATGCCGTGCTCTTTGCCGTAGCCGCTCTGCTTGAGGCCGCCGAACGGCAGCTCATCATAAATAATCTGCGCCGAGTTGATCCACGTGTAGCCGGCTTCAAGGCGTTCCGCCGCACGGGTGGCGCGCGTCAGATCGTTCGTCCAGATCGACGAGCCGAGGCCGAAAATCGAGTCATTGGCTCTGGCAATCGCTTCATCAAGACTGCCGACGCGGAAGATAGGAAGCGCCGGGCCGAAGACTTCTTCGGTCGCCACGCGTGCATCCGCCGGCACATCCGCGAGCAATGTCGGCGCATAGTAGTGGCCGTTGTCGAAGCCCTCGCCGCGCAGCCGGTCGCCGCCCGTCAGCACACGCGCGCCGCGATCTACGGCGTCCTGCACCTGCGATTCAATTTCGTCGCGCTGCGATTCGCTGTGCAGCGGGCCGACCATCGTGCCTTCCGCAAGGCCGTTGCCAACGCGCAACTTCTTGACGCGCGCCGCCAGCTTATCAGTGAAGGCATCAGCGATTGAGTCAAACAGATAAAGCCGCTTGATGGCCAGACACGCCTGGCCGCAGTTGAAAAATCTGCCGACGGCTGCCGCCTTGGCGGCTTCGTCAAGGTCAGCGTCGTCACAGACGATCATCGGATCAGAACCGCCTAGCTCAAGCGTCACGCGCTTGATCGTCTGCGCGGCAGAGGCCATCACGCGACGCCCGACTTCGGTCGAGCCTGTGAAGCCGATTTTGCGGACTTTGGCGTTGGTGACGATCTCTTGGCCGACCACCGAGCCTTGCCCTGTGACGACGTTCATCACGCCTTTGGGCAGACCGGCGTCGAGGAAAAGCCCGACGACGCGCAAATCGGTCAGCGGCGTCGTCTCGGCGGGCTTGATGACCATCGTATTGCCGGCAAGCAAGGCCGGGCCGATCTTGTTGCCCATCAGCGAGACGGGAAAATTCCACGGCACGATAGCGCCGACGACGCCCAACGGCAATTTGATAATCAGGCCGTACTTGTTCTCATCAATCTGCGGAACGTAGCCGCCGCGAATGTTCTTGCCGAGCCCGGCATAGTATTCAATCGTGTGCGCGAAGCGGCGGATTTCCAGGGTCGCTTCGCGCAGCGGCTTGCCCTGCTCTTTGGTAAGCAAAATCGCCAACTCTTTTTCGTTGGCGTGAAAGAGCGCGACGGCGCGGCGCAGCACGTCTGCGCGTTTAGCCTGCGTCCATTCGCGCCACGAGGCGAACGCCTCGTGTGCATTGTTAATCGCTTCGCGCGCGTCTTCGGCAGTGCCGCGCGGCGCGGTATCGACCGCTTCGCCGGTCGCCGGGTTCATTACCTCGATGTAATCTCCGCTACGCGAGCCGACCCACTCGCCGCCGATCAGCATTTGAGCCATAACCTCTCCACAACGATGAATGATATTAGGGGCTAGAGGCTAGGGGCTAGGGGCTAGCTGCCAACTTCCAGCCAGCCTCCAGTCTCTAGCCTCTAGCCCCTGCCGCTTCATCATTCATCATTTATCTCGTGATCACCACGCCCTTCGGTTCAAGATAATAATCGAGCGCTTCGGGGCCGTGTTCGCGTCCGAAGCCGCTCGCCTTGACGCCGCCGAACGGCAATTCGTCGTAGCCGTAATGCAGCGAGTTCACCCAGACGTTGCCGGCCTCGATGCGATCTACCGCCGTTTCGATATTATCGAGATGCTTCGTCCAGATCGAAGACCCAAGCCCATAAATCGACTGATTGGCTTTGGCAATCGCTTCATCGAGACTGCTGACGCGAATGATCGGCAGCAGCGGCCCGAAGGTCTCTTCCTGCACGGCGCGGGCGTCTTCGGGCACGTCCGTCAGAATCGTCGGCAGGTAGAAAGTGCCTTTTTCGTACTGCGCGCCTTCAGGCCGCGCGCCGCCCAACAGCACTTTCGCGCCGCGATCAATCGCATCACGCACCTGCGCTTCGATCTCATCGCGCTGCGTTGCCGTATGCAGCGGCCCCATGCGAATCTTCGGCTTTTCGGCCTTCGTCATGCCGTCGCCGACTTCATAACGCGACACCTTGCCGACCAGCCCGTTGACAAACTCGTCATAAACCTGATCGAAGACAAACAAACGCTTCACCGCCAGGCACGCCTGACCGGCGTTCCAGAAGCGCCCGACCAGCGCGCCGGTAATCGCTTTCTGAATGTCTGCATCATCACAAACAATCATCGGATCAGAGCCGCCAAGCTCAAGCGTCACGCGCTTGAAATCGCCGCACGCCACCTCGGCAACGTGCTTGCCGGTAGCCGATTCGCCGGTGAAGGCGATGCGCCGCACTTTTTTGTTGACCAGCAACTCTTCGCCGACGACGCTGCCCGGCCCTGTGATGACGTTGAGCACGCCCTTGGGGATGCCCGCTTGATTCATCAACTCGATGATGCGAATCGTCACCAGCGGCGTCGTCGAGGCGGGCTTGACGACCACCGTATTGCCCGCCGCCAGCGCCGGGCCGACCTTGGTGCCCATCAGCGTGATCGGAAAATTCCATGGCACAATCGCGCCGCAAACGCCTACGGGACGGCGAATCACCATGCCATAAGCGTTCTTCGCCGGCAGCGGCACATGCGCGCCGCGCACCTTCGACGCCAGCCCGGCATAGAATTCAATCCCATGATGGAAGTGCTCCAGTTCGCCGCCGGCTTCCATCAACGGTTTACCCTGCTCTTTCGTCAACAACTCAGCAAGGCTCTTGCGCTCGGCGTCAACCAGTTCAGCGGCTTTGAATAAAAGCTTGGCGCGCTCTTCTGCCGTTGTGTGCGACCATTCATCAAAAGCCGCTTCCGCCGCATCAATAGCGCGGCGCGCATCTTCGGCGTTGCCCTTCGGCACTGTATCAACCATTTCACCGTTGGCCGGGTTGCGCACTTCATAAGTATCGCCGGTCAACGAATCCACAGACTCTCCTGCAATGAACATCTTTGCCATTAATGATTCCCCCTTTGAAGGAGGCAGGAAGCAGGAAGCAGTAGGCAGTTCACATCTCAATACTGCCTCCTGGCTCCTGCCTCCTGCCTCCTATTTCCCCTTAAACTGCGCCTGACGTTTCTTGGTATAGGCGTCGAGACCTTCCTCTGCGTCTTCGCTCTCAAAGAGTTGCTGCAACAACTCGCGTTCGAGGGCGAGAGCTTCGGCAAGCGGTAGCTCATAGCAGGTCTGCACCGAACGCTTGATCAGACCGACGGCCTTGCTCGCCTTCGCCGGCGCGACAAATTGCTTTGCGTATTCGATTACTTTTTCATTGAAGCTCTCTTCATCGAAAACATGATTCACCAGTCCTGCCTGCTGCGCTTCGTCAACCGAGAGCAGTTGCCCTGTGACGAGGATTTCCATAGCGCGGCCCTTGCCGATGAGGCGCGGCAATCGCTGTGTGCCGCCCATGCCGGGCAGCAGTCCGAGATTGATTTCCGGCAGGCCGAGTTTGGCATTGCTGCGTTTCGCCAGGCGAATGTCGCAAGCCAGGGCGATCTCCAGGCCGCCGCCGGTCGCGTGACCGTTGATGGCGGCGATGGTGAGCTTCTGTGTGTTCTCCAAGCGCATCAGCGTCTCATTGCCATGCAGGCTGAAGAAGTAGCGAAACTGCGGCGTCGCCGACAGCAGCATCTTGATGTTGGCGCCAGCGCAGAAGAACTTGTCGCCCGCGCCGCGAATGACGATGACGTGAACGTCTTCGTCGAGGCGGGCTTCGAGAATCGCGTCGTCAAAATCGCGCATCATCTCGTGTGTGTAAGTGTTCGCCGGCGGGTCGTTCAATTCGATGACGGCAATGCCGTCTTCAACCGTAAAATTGACGAGTTGGTTCTCCATCGCTTCTCTGGTCATAAAGTTATCTCCATAGGAATGCCTGCCGCTGATAGGTGCGACGCGGCGACACGGAGACGCGGAGACGCGGCGAGTGAAAGGGACAGAGATGACTGCTTGTCTGCCCGTCACCGTGTCGCCGTGTCGCCGCGTCTCCGTGTCGTCTTTGCGGCGCAGCCGTCTGCTTGCAGTTCATCATTGCTGCCAGATGGAAACCGAGCGGTCGAGATGCGATTCGCGCCCGGTTTCGAGTTGCTTGCTCTGAATGCTTTTGTCTCCCAAAAATCCTGACAGGAACAATTGCGTGATGCTCTGCGACAGGCCCGTCACGTCGCCGTCCTTGCGCGGGCTGTACCAGTTGTAAATCCAGTTCATCATGCCGAAGAGCGAAAAGGTCGCTACGCGAATATTGATATCCTTGATGCCATAGTCGCGGGCGATCTCTTCGAGCAATTTCATGGCGAGATCAACATACTGCCGCTTTTTGTTGTTGACCTTCGTGAACAGGTCGCCGCTGATGGCGTTGGCTTCGTGCGACAGGACTTTCATCTCGTTCATGTTCTGCACGAAGTAATTGAGATGAAATTCGATCAACAGCTTCAAGCGATGCACAGGGTCGGTGACGCCCGTAAGCAGCCGTCGACAATCGTCAATCACCGTGCTGAAGCAGTAGTCCTGTATGAGAAAGAGCAGTTCTTCTTTGCTTTTGAAATAATAGTATAGCCCGGAAAGGCTCATCTTCGTAGCGCGCGCGATGTCGCGGATGGAGGTTGAATGGTAGCCCTTTTCAGCAAAGATGGCCGCCGCCGTTTTGAGCACGAAGACGAGCCTTTGATCGTATTTGGATTGCGCTTCAGCAGGCATAAACTATAGCTTCGCAAACCGATTCGAACGAACGTTCGATGATAGAGGCTCAAGCGCAGGTTCGTCAAGTTGTGCAGGCGTAGCGGTGATGGGGATTTCGCTAGTGCGGGCGTCTAGGCAGCGGTTGGCGTGATTAGCCCAGCAGGTCATCCACTTTGAAGCTGAGTCCGGCAACAGTTGGCGAAACGAGCGTCTTGCCGCGCTTCAGCCGCTGGACTTTCTGGTATTTGCCGTTCACCGGCTGGCTGTGAACTTCGATGAGGTCTTTGGGCAAAACCATCAGCCAGGTTTCAGGAATGCCGGCGCGTGCATAGAGCGGCAGCTTGACACGGCGATCATAATCTACAGACGTATCGGCGACTTCAATAATCAACAACACATCAGCAGGCGTCGGATGCGCGTTGGAGTAAAAATCAGCGCGCGGTTTGAGCAGAGCGATGTCCGGTTGCGGTTCCGAAAAATCATTGAGGCGAATGGGGCCCTGCACACGAACAATCGTATTGTCTTTGAAACTGCGGTTCAGAAGCGCATTCAGCCGGTCTACACACGCGGCGTGACGATTGCCAATGGGACTCATCTCAGTCACCTCCCCTTCAATCAACTCAATACGAGCACCTATGGGGAAGACACCTGCATCAGCCATCCGGTAATAATCATCAACGCTGAAGTAATGCTTCTGAATTTGCACTGACATAATCGTTCACCTGCCCATTGCTACACTCAGCTTCGTTCCTTTGATTTTTTCAGATCATACCACAATCCGCTTTCACGGCATCAATGTTCACATGGCAGATGATGCGCGAAAGCTTCTCAGTCGCAGGCTGTTGGTGACGACCGATACGCTCGACAGAGACATCGCCGCGCTGGCGATGATCGGCGACAGCAGCCAGCCGGTCAGCGGATAGAGCAGGCCCGCCGCAATGGGAATGCCGATTACATTGTAGATGAACGCCCAGAAGAGGTTCTGCTTGATCGTGCGAACTGTGGCGCGCGACAGCTTGATCGCCGTCACCACGCCGCGCAGGTCGCCGCTGATCAACGTCACATCCGATGCATCAATCACTACGTCGGTGCCTGTGCCGATAGCGATGCCGACATCGGCTTGCGCCAGCGCCGGCGCGTCGTTGATGCCGTCGCCGACCATGCCGACGATCTTCTTTTCGCTTTGCAGTCGCTTGATCTCGGCGGCTTTTTCATTCGGCAAGACTTCAGCAAACACGCGCGGGATGCCGACTTCGCGGGCCACGGTTTCGGCGGTGGCGCGACTGTCGCCGGTGATCATCACCACTTCAATGCCCATCTCTTGCAAGGCGCTGATAGCCGCTCGCGATTCCGCTCTGATTTGATCGGCAATCGCAAGCAGACCGGCAAGCCGGCCATCAATCGCCGCAAACATCGGCGTCTTGCCTTCTGCCGCGAGCCCGGCGGCGCGCTCGGCCAAACCATTGAGTACCACGTGGCGCTCGCTCATCATCTTCGCATTGCCGATGAGCACTTGATGTTTGTCAACTCGCGCTTCGATGCCGTGACCGGCGACGGCGTTGAACTCGCGCGCATCAGTAAGTTGTAAACCACGCGCAGTCGCGCCGCGCACGATGGCTTCAGCTATAGAGTGTTCGCTCGATTTTTCAGCGGTCGCAACAATGCGCAGCATCTCGCGTTCGTCAAAACCTCTGGCCGCAATCACGTCGGTCAATTCCGGTTTGCCGCTGGTGATCGTGCCTGTCTTGTCGAGCACGATAGTTTGCAGGCGATGCGCGGTTTCCAGGCTCTCGCCGCCTTTGATGAGGATGCCGTTTTCCGCGCCTCTCCCAGTCCCGACCATGATAGCCGTCGGCGTTGCCAGTCCCAGCGCGCACGGGCAGGCGATGATCAACACAGACACAAACGCCTGCAAGGCCATTGGCAAGCGCACACCGGCAGGCATCACCACAAACCAGACGACGAACGTCGCGATGGCTATCGCGATAACCACGGGCGTGAAGACGCCGCTGATGCGGTCGGCCAATCGCGCGAGAGGCGCTTTCGCGCCTTGCGCCTCTTGCACCATGCGGACGATCTGTTGCAGGACTGTATCCTTTCCTACTTTCGTCGCTTTGAACCTGAATGCGCCGGTCTTGTTGATCGTTGCGCCGAACACCGTATCGCCCGCGCGCTTATCAACCGGCAGACTTTCGCCGGTCAACATGGATTCGTCAACCGCCGACGCGCCGTCAAGAATCACGCCATCAACGGGAATCTTTTCGCCGGGCCGCACGATGATCGTATCGCCAAGCATGACATCACCGATGGCTATGTCATGCTGGCGGCCTTCGCGGATGACGCGGGCGGTCTTCGCTTGCAAGCCGACGAGTTTGCGAATGGCATTGCTGGTTTTTCCTCTGGCGCGCGATTCAAGCATTCGACCGAGCAGGATCAAGGCAATGATGACGCCTGCTGCTTCAAAGTAAACCGGCGGCTTCGCCATTCCTGCCATTTCCCCTATTCCCTGATGGCCGGGAGCGAAGAATCCCGGCGCTATGGTCGCCGCCAGCGAATAGAGATATGCCGCGCCCGTGCCGACGGCGATCAGCGTGTTCATGTCGGCGAGTCGATGCCGCAATGCCGCCCACGCACCGCGATAGAATGGCCAGCCGGAGTAGAAGACTACCGGCGTGGTCAGGACGAGTTGTAACCATTCAGCGCCGGCAAAGTTCAGCGCGGCGATCCGTCCGTGCGACATCGCTATCAACAGCACAGGCAGCGACAGCCAAGCGGCCACCCAAAATTTGCGCCGCGCCTCGTTATATTCTTTTTCGCGCGCCGCCCGCTCCGCGTCCGCTTCATCAGCGAATTCAGCTTCGGCGATGTCGCTCGCCCGATACCCCGCCTCTTTGACGGCTTCCACAAGATGCGGCACATCGGTCGTCGCCGGATCATATTCGACCGCCGCGCGCAATGTGGCGAAGTTCACATTGGCCCGGCGCACGCCCGCCGTCGCCGACAGGCTCTGCTCTATGTGATGCGCGCAGGCGGCGCAACTCATGCCGGTAATCGAAAGATCCGCCTGTGCGAACGACGAGTCAGATGGTTTTGCTAAATCAAGGGTCGCCACTTGATGGCCGGTTGTCTGTTGGTTGGTCATCGCCGTCCTCGCTTCAGCACGCGCTTTTCCGGCAACGCCTGCTTGATGGTCGTGCTTTCAATCAAGCCGCAAACGTGACCTTCGAGGTCGCCGATTTGCTCCCACTCGTCGAGCGCCGCCGCCAGTTCTTTGCGATAACGGTGCATCTGCCGTATACGTTCATCGATCTCCTGCAAGCGTGCGCGCACGATGTCGCGCACTTCGGCGCACGGGCTTTGCCCGGCGTGCTTGTGCGAGATGATGCGGGCAATTTCGGCAAGCGAGAATCCCAGCACTTGCGCGCGCTTGATGAACTCCAGCCGCTCCAACACCTCGGCGTCGTAGAGCCGATAACCGCTCTCGGTGCGCGCGGGCCGTCCGAGCAGTCCCTGCTTTTCATAAAAGCGCAACGCTTCGATGCCGATGCCGCTCAGGCGCGAGACTTCGCCAATCTTGCGCGCCGGCTTGCGCGCCGCGTCTTTCGTGTCGGTTGTTTTGCTAGTCGCTTTCATCTTTTCAATCTCCCATACACATTATAGACCCTGTAGCCGAATACAGAGTCAAGAGTGTAAATTGATGAGCCATTATGTAAGGGCGGCTCGCGGTCGCCGCCTCTGCCTGAACCCTTTGCAGAGCGGATCA
>JBBWZK010000322.1:0-39682 GCA_039648975.1 Blastocatellia bacterium | reverse complement strand
CCATGTGAACGTCGAGCAGGAGACTTATAAATTGCCGCGCCCGGTCATCGTGCTGGAGACGCAGAATCCTATCGAACATCACGGCACCTACCCGCTGCCCGAATCGCAGATGGATCGCTTCATGATGCGTGTCCGCATGGGCTACCCGGACCTTGAAGACGAGAAGATGATCCTGCGCCAGCAGACGTTCAACTCGGCGGTCGAACGCCTCGCGCCGGTCATGCACAGCGACGAGGTGTTGGCACTGCAACGCGAAGCCCGCGAAGTCGCGGTTGACGAATCGCTGCTCGATTACCTGCTTCGCATCGTGCGCGCCACGCGCCTGTCGGATTTGCTCGATCTCGGCGTCAGCCCGCGCGGCTCGCTGGCGCTTTATCACGCGGCGCAGGCCATGGCCTTCATCGAAGGGCGCGATTACGTCATCCCCGACGACATCAAGCGACTGGTGGTTCCCGTCTTCGCTCACCGCATCGTTGTCAACTCGCGCTACTCTACGGGAATGCGGCGCTCGGACGAAGCCGAAGCGGCGCTGCAAGAGATTCTCAAAACCATCAATGTGCCTCTCTAAGGTTGAAGCATGAACCGGCAGGCGTGGCGCGATTTCTTCATCACCGTCTTTTTTCTCGGCGTCGCTTTTCTGGTCGCGCTGCTCAGTTCAGTTGCGGCAGATCAACGCAACACGCAGTTGGCGACAATCGCCGCCGCCGTGTCGCTGGTGCTCGCCTTGCTCGGCGCGCTCTACATCATCCCGCGACTGGCGCGCAACGTGCGGCTAGAGATATTGCGCTTTGCCATTCGCACGACGGTGACGGTCGAAGGCTTGCTGTTCATCGTCTTTCTGATCGTCATTGGCTTTGCCGCATGGAACACGGGCAACAACCTGCTCTACCTGAGTCTGTCGGCGATGCGGGCCTTTCGGATCGCCGCCACTCTGATCGGGCAGATGTCGCTTGCCGGCGTCGCCGAGCAGTAGCGCATACCCGATCACATCTACGCCGGCGAATCGGCCAGCATCAGCGTCACCCTGCTGAATCATAAGCGCGTGCTGCCGAGCTACAGCGTGCTGGTCGAAGCGCTGTCGGAACCCCATGAAGAACGCGACGCGGCGAAGGGGCGACGCGGCGACGCGGCGACAAAACAGGACGCGGCGACGCGGCGACAGGGCGACGCGGCGACAGAAGAAGAAGCCAGCGATCAGAAGGCGACCGGCGCCGCGTCGCCACGTCGCCGTGTCGCCGCGTCGCTGCTTCCGCCGCCGCCGCTTGAGGTTGGTAAGCTGGCTTACTTTGTGTTGATCCCGGCACGCTCGTCTGGGCGGCATCGCCTCGAGCGGTCGTTCGCGCGGCGCGGGCGTTATCCGATCACAGGCTTTCGCCTGGCGACGAAGTTCCCTGCCGGGTTCTTCAAAAAGTGGCGGCGAATCGAGGCGCGCGGCGAGTTGATCGTTTATCCCAAGCCGCAGCCGCTCAGTGATTTTTATCACTCGCTGCCGATGCTGGCCGGACGCATCGAGAGCCGTGCGCGTGGTTCGGGCGATGACCTCTACGCCATTCGCCGCTACCAAACCTCGGATCACCTGCGCAACATTGACTGGAAGGCGACCGCGAAGGCGCAGCAGATGATGGTGCGCGAACACACGCGCGAAGACGAGTGGCGTTTGACGATTGTCTTCGACACCATGGCACCGCCGGCGCTTGTCGCACGCCCGGCAGAGGAGAAGAGTAAAAAGAAGAAACGCGATGCCGAGGCCGCCGAGCGCGAAGAGGAGCAGAAGCGTCAGGCCAGTGCGTTTCAGGAAAAGTTCGAGCGCGGCATTGTGCAGGCAGCCTCGTTTGCCAATCACTTCATCCTGGAGCGCGCCGAAGTGGAATTGATCACCACAGACGAGCGTCACAACGTCAGTTCGGGCGCCGGCTACGATCAGCTTTACAAAATCCTGCGCGTGCTGGCGACCCTGCAACCGACGATCAAGGCGGCGGGCAGCGAAGCAGCCGCCGATGCGCCGGCGCGCCGCTTGTTTAAGCGCCCGCGCCGCACGGACGAGCCGGGCGATGGCGTAGTTGAACAAGCGCCGCGCGGCGCAGGCCATATCGCCTGGCGCTTGCTCGATGAGATGCCTGTGCTCGGCGACGAGCGGCGCTTCAAGGTGCTGATTACCTCAGCCGCCAAAGGCACGATTCCGGCGCACGTCTGGCGTAGCGCTCACGTCGTGTTTATGGACGACCTCTAGCAATTTTGGATTTTGGATTTTAGATTTTGGATTACCGAACTCAAGCAACAGGCAGTCAGCGTCAGTTTCTCAATCCAAAATCCAAAATCTAAAATCCAAAATCCAAATTATGGAGATTTACTTTCGCATTACTTCATACGCGCTGGTGGCGACGGCGTTTCTGGCGCTGGCGCTGACCGGGCAACTCGACGCCGTGTCAATCGTGCTGTACGCAACGGCTATCGGCGTCAGCTTTGTCCGCGACCGCCGCGCCAAAAATCTTGATGACCAGAGTCTTGAATCCTTGCCGCGCTCGCGATGGCGACTGTGGGCATGGCGCGGACTGGTGGCTCTGTACGTGCCGTTCTTGTTTTTCGACGCTGCGCTGTTGACCAATCGCGTGCTGGCGCTCGTGCATCTGGCGTTGTTCGCATCGGCGATGAAGCTCTTGCAGCCCAAGCGCGACCGTGATTGGGTGTTCCTCTATGTCATCGCCTTTTTCATGATGCTGCTGTCGGCTGGCTTGACCTTCAACGCGACGTTCGTCGGTTCGCTGGTGCTCTTCCTCTTCTTTTTCGTTTCGACGCTTGCCGCTTTCGAGGTTCGCCGGGCGCAGCGCGAAATCAGTGCCGTTCAGGATGAAACCATTGCGCCCATCAAACAGCTTAAACGCCGCGCGAAAGATGAAACCTTCACCACTCCGCGCCGCCGTGTGCGCTATCTGCTGGGCGCGTCGTTTGCGCAGTTGGCGGTTGTAGGATTGCTTACTTTGCCGTTTTTCTTCATGATCCCGCGCTTTGGCGGCGGCGTTGCTCAGGGGTTTGCCGACACGCCGGCGACGGGTTTCTCAGATCGAGTGGAACTCGGACAGGTGGCGCGCATCAAGAAGAGCCAACAGGTGGTGATGCGCGTCCAGCTCGACCGCGATCCGGGCCGCTATCTTCGCTGGCGCGGCGTCGCTCTCGATCAGTACGAGAACAACATCTGGTCTGTGGCGAACGCGCAAAGCCGAGCCCAGAAGACCGACAAGATGCGGAACGTTCTCAGCGGCACGGTCGATGCCGCGCCGTTGGAGTGGACATACCAATTCGTCAACCCGGCTGCGCCTCGTACCTCGCTCAACGAGCAAAGAGTCATTCTTGAGCCGCTCGACACGCCGACGCTGTTTGCCGCACAAAAAGTCGTATGGCTTCGCGGGCCGATAGACAGCCTTCAGAGAGACTTTTACAGCGGTGCGTTGTCAACCAACGCCGGCTTCAAACGGCGCACGACCTATTCGGTCTGGTCTGACCTGAATGTCCCCGGCGAGCAGGAATTGCGCGCCGAAACGCTGGCCGATTTGCCGCCCGACATGGTGCGTCTGTATTTGCAACTGCCGCGCAAGTGGGATCGGCGCATCGCCCGATTGGCGCACGACACGACGCGCAACGCCGCGACGCCGTTTGATAAAGCGAAAGCCATTGAAGCCTATCTAAAAACCCAGTTCGAATACACGCTTGACCTGACGATCAACGGGGAAGATCCGCTTGCCGAATTTTTGTTCGAGGTGCGCAGAGGCCACTGCGAATACTTTGCGACGGCGATGGTCATGATGCTGCGCACCCTCGACATTCCTGCGCGCATCGTCAACGGCTTCCAGATGGGCGAGTACAATGATGTCAATCACATGTTCACGGTGCGCCAAAGCGACGCGCATTCGTGGGTCGAAGTCTATTTCCCGCACACCAAGTCATGGATTGAGTTCGATCCGACGCCGGCTGCCGGCATCAACGACTATTCGCAGGGCGGCTTGCTGTCGCGCTTTCGCAAGTACATGGATGCGATGGAAGTCTTCTGGCTCGATTACATCGTCACGCTCGACAGCGACGAGCAGGCATCGATCATCGTCGGCTTACAGCGTCGGCTGGCGGCGGTGAAAGACCGTATGATGGATTACTACAATGGCGCGAAGCAGTGGACGCGCGAGGTGATGAATTTCGTCGTCGCGCGCGACTGGCAAGCGATTGACTGGCTGAAGCTGGTGAGCCTGCTGATGCTGTTGACGATGATCGGCGGGACGGTTTATGTGCTGCGCCACTTGAAGCAATGGAGCATCGCGCCGACCGGCTACGGCCCCTGGTGGCATCGCTGGTTCATCCTGCCGACCTGGAAGCGCCGCCGTCTGGCGCGGCGCGACGAGCGCGACTGCGCCGTGATGTTTTATGAACAGATGCTCGCCATCGCCAGCCGCGCCGGACTGGTCAAGCCGACGCACCAGACGCCAATGGAATTTGCGGCAACCTGCGGCTCGGAACCGATTCGTGAGATTACCCTGCTCTACAATCGTGTGCGCTTTGGCAGCGCGGCGCTTGATGAATCGGAAACACAGCGCGTGTCGCGGCTGCTTGCGGAATTGAAGCGCAACCTGAGAAAGCAACAGTAGACGGTGGCCAGTCCGGTTAGGGACGAAATGTTTATAGCCGCCGGATGTCAGAGAACCCGCAAGCCCCGTCGGGGCGAAATGTTAACATTGCGCTCCGACGGGGCTTGAACTCAATCACTCCTCTCGATCTATAAACATTGCGCTCCTATGGAGCTTTGTTAGCGCGTTCTTACAAGCCCACCCTTCCATCTACACTACGGCCATCGCCTACCGAATTTGACAATCACAAGCGCGCCACCATAGCATACTTCGCAGCAAGAAAGGCAAGGGGTATGAAGATTTTCGATGTAACCGTTCCGATCTCGAAGGAGTTGCCTGTTTATCCCGGTGACCCGGCTGTGAAAATTGAGCGCAAGGCGACCATCGGCAAGAATGAGGCAAAGTATAACTTGAGCCGCTACTCTTTCGGCGGGCACACCGGCACGCACGTCGATGCGCCGTTTCACTTTCTCGAAAACGGCATTACGGTTGACAAACTGCCGCTCGAATTATTGATGGGCCGGGCTCGCGTGGTCGAAGTTACTTCACCGCGCATTGATGAAACGGCCCTCAAGGAGTTCGATTTTACGGCGGATGCGCGCGTGCTGTTCAAGACGCGCAACTCGTATCTGTGGAGCCAGCCGCGTTTCGTCGAAGATTACGTTTACATCACGCCGGGCGCGGCGCGCGCCCTGGTCAACGAAGGCATCAAGGTGGTTGGTCTTGATTATCTCTCGGTTGAAAAGTTCGGCAGCGAAACTTTCGAGACGCATCTGACGCTCCTTCAGGCGGGCACGCTCATCATTGAAGGGCTTGACCTGCGCGAAGTCGAGCCGGGCGATTACGACTTGATCTGCCTGCCGCTCAAGATTAAAGACGGCGACGGCAGCCCCGCCCGCGTCGTGCTCAGACAATAGAACGTGATGCGTGATGCGTGATTTTATGTGACGCTGTTACACCTGTGACGCGCAGAAGTGTCGTTCGTATCTTCCATCCGGTCACGCATCCCGTATCCCGTATCCCGCATCACGCTTATGAAAGACGAAGACCTGATCCAGCTTGTCACCGATCATCGCGTCATCGCCGTTGTGCGGGCGCAGTCGGCAGAGACGGCGTTGCGTGCCGCCGAGGCGGCGATCATGGCTGGCATCAAGCTGGTTGAGGTGGCGTTGTCGACACCCGGAAGCTTTCGCGTCATCGCCGATCTGCGCCGCCAGTACGGCGACCGCGCCGCGATTGGCGCGGGTTATGTGATGAGTCACGATCAGATTGACCGCGCCATTAAAAGCAGCGCGCAATTCATCTCCATGCCGCATACCAACGCGCAACTGATCGACACATGCCGCAAGCGGCGCGTGCCGCCGATCATCGGCGCGCTCACGCCTACGGAGATCGCCGCCGCCTGGGCGCTGGCCGTGCCGCTGGTGACGCTGTTTCCGGCGGCACCGCTGGGCGGGCCGGAATATGTAAGCGCGATTACTTCACGAATGCCCGAAGCGCGGTTGATCATTGCGGGCAGCGTGGGGCCGGAAAACATCGTCGATTACTTTGCGGCGGGCGCGTTTGCCATCGCCGTCGGCAGCCGCTTGTTCACGCCGGGCGACCTGCAATACGAAAACTACACCGCCATTGCCGAGCGTGCGCGCGGCTTCATTCGTCTCGCCGGCGTCGCCTGACCACCCGCGTCGCGCAGTCGTTCTCGCCTTCAACGAATTCAGGGAAGCTCTGGCAGCATGAGCAGGTAATCTTTGTTGATGCGCTTCAGCCAGACATACTGCTCGTCGATCTTCTGAACGGCGACGAGGTTGGCGCTGACTGCGCCATAAATCGCCGCGACGAAGATCAGCACGATACCAATGAGGAATAGCGCCGGCAGGTTGGTGGCCGCGCCGAGGATAATCAAGGCGACGCTGAGCGCCAGTATCCCCCAGCTTACCCAGATGTCCGTGCGCCGTTTGGAGAAATGCTCGTCGCAGAGGCCGAGATGCAGCACGGCAGTCTTGCGCACAATCAGCGCGGCAATGACATAAATCAACAGGCCGACGACGACCAACAGATACAACGCCGGGTGATGCCATGAGAATGTCTTGTTGAGCCTTCGGCCATTGGCCGGACGGTTGCACTTGACGCAGCGATCCGGCAGCGTCGCCTGCTTGTGCATCACCAGCATGTTTTTCTGCTGCCACACGCCTGTGCTCGACCAGGGCGACTGAGCGTTGAAAGCGGGTGGCCCGCCGTAAGCCGGCACGGGCGACATGCCTGCCTGCGAGGTGCCGCCGTAGCCTGTCTGTGGGTTGCCGTAAGGCGGCGGCGCTGGCGGGTCAACGGCGCTCACCTGCGTTTCGAGTGACGTGCCGCAGTTGCGGCAGAACCGGCTGGTTGCCGGGAGGGCCAGCCCACAGGTTGGGCAAGTCCGAGAAGCCATGATCATCTCCTGACGGAAAAGGTTGTGCAGCGAGCGGCTCGCCCGCCGCCTCGCATTATACCCTTATGGCCTGCGCGTCACCACATCGTCGTCGGTCATCTTCGGCACGCGCGAGCCGTTCGCCTGGCGCGGCGCGGCAGTCGCTGACGCAGGAATGCCGAAGCCCGCAGGCGCTGCCGTCAGGCTCGCGGGCGCGGGTTTGCTCGTCGCCAGCGCCGCCATCGCGGCGAAGGCCAGGTTGGCGGGCGCACGCATCTCCATCAATATGCCTTCGGCATCCGGCAGCACGGACAGACCGAGTCCGGCAACGCGCGCCGGCGGCTGTGCCAGTTCTTTCACCGAGCCATTCGCTTTCGCCGTTGCGGTTTGTAATGAATCAAACAATTTTGTGGCGACGGCTGACGACAGGTAAAGCTGCATCGTCGTCTCGCGTGTGCCGCCCATCGCCGCGCGAAACTCCGCCGAGGCGGCAAGCGAGTTGCCCATGACATAAGCATCGAGCGCGCGCCGAAGATCGGTGGCGCTGCCGCCCAGCATGAAGAAGTCTTTCGTCACCGCGAAAGCGATACTCTTGTTGGAGCTGATCGTCGCGCCGTGATAAGCCACGCGCATCATCGGTTGAGCGCCGGATTTCGTGACCAGCCGCGCCATCAATTGTTCGAACTTCGTTGCATCCTTGAGCGCGACCATCAACATGAAACGCGGCGGCATAAAGCCGGCGGCGGGCGCTTTGCGCAGGTGCGGCGCAAGCCTTTGCGGCGCAAAGAAGGTATCGAAGCTGGAAAGCGAAATCGCCACTTCATTGCCGAGCGTCGGCAACAGATCGTTGCGAATGCTGAATCCGAGCGACTCTTCGAGCTTCATTAGCGGATCGGCGAATGACCTCTCGGCTGGCGACGCGCCGTTGTTCGTTTGCGCGCCGGCCAGCGTCGCAAACATCGTCTCGATGGATTGCAGGAGCTTGTCCCAGTCGAGTCGAAAATCGATGAACACATCCGTGTCGGCTGCGGCAAGGTGCGCGGCACGCGTCTCCCCCGCCGTGGTTGCCGAAGTGAGCGACGAGAAGAGCCCAAGGAAAGAACTCGCGCCGCGCCGCTGATCCATGAACATCTGTGCGCGCAAGACGAGCGTTTCGCCTTCCAGCCGCCCGCCCATTGCCAGGGCGGCTGGCCGCACGGCAAACCCTGCGAGCACACCCGCCATATAGGCAGAATTGTTGGGCTCAGCCGTCGCCGGCAATTGCGGCGCGCTGAATTCGACATAAGCGAACAGCGGATCGCGGCTGAAGCGCTCGCGCGCCCGCGCAAAAAACGGGTTATCGCCAAGCGGGGCAGCGCCATCCGTTTCTGTAAGCTTGTTTACAATGGCCGGTTCGCCTGCAAACACCATCCGTCCACGCACGGCGAGGCCCGCTTCGCCTGTCGAGTTGTTGCCGCGCCCGTCGAGCCAGCGCGCGACGCCAGCGCGTAGCGCCTCGGCATCCGCAGGGTTAGCCGCTTCAATGAGCGCTGCGGTGCCCTCTGCGCCATAGCCGACGAAGGCGAGTTTCGCCCTGGCAAGCGCAGCCATCTGGCTTGCGGCAAACGCCGCGAAATCATTGGCCGATGCGTGCAGCGGACGCGCCAGCATCTTCATCAACGGTGCGAGCGCGCTTGCCGATTGCACCAGTTGGGCGAGGCCGCCGCCGCGCACTTCAAAGTAAAATTGCAGGCCGTCGCGCGGCACCAGCGCATCAAGCGAGGCGCTGGCGCTATCATTGGCTGTACGGTTATCGGCGAGGCTCGCGCCGCCGTTGAAGGCGAGCGCTTGCACGGCGCGGCGCGGACGTGTGTCGTGCGATTGCGGTAGAGCCGTTTGAGCTAACAAGAACGCAAGACTAAGCACACAGAGGAATGAAGACAAAGCGAATCTGGCTTTCATCGTGAAACTCCAAAACCATACCGAAGGGGTATTGCTTGCGCGCGGGGCGTTGCCGGCAAGCCGACGTAGGGGCAGTGCCACAGGGCAGATGCGTGGCGTTTGCTCGATTCGCCTGGATGGTATCACAGCGCGTTGCGCGGTCGAAATAGTAATCTTTTCCGGCGCGCGGCTCACCGAATCGCATAGCGCCACACGAAATCGTCTACTGCAACGGCTACCGCCGCGCGCGTCTGTTTGTTAACTTGCTGCAAAGGCGTAGATTTTGACAGCGCCCGTCAATCATCGCTTGCGGCACATCCATTGCTATTATTAGGGGTGCGGCCAGCGAGCCGCGAGTTCAGAAAGACGGAGGGGTCAAAATGTTGAGTATTAATAAACGAATCTTTGCCGGGTTGTTAAGTCTAGCGTTGTTATTTGCCATCGTTTCTCCGGCCAGCGCCCAGTGGCGTCGTCGTGATCGTGGGCTGTCAACAGGAGAGAAAGCTGGCATCATCGGTGGCGGCGCGGCAGCCGGCGCGGTGATCGGCGGCCTGTTGGGTGGCAAGAAGGGTGCAGTGATCGGCGGCTTGCTTGGCGCGGGCGGCGGCACAGGGGTTGTCGTTTACAAGGATAGGAATGATGACAATCGCTGGGATCGTTATCGCGACAGCCGTTATCGCTACTTCCGTAATCGGGATACGCGCTATGGTTACTATAACGGCTACAATCGCTCTTACAACCGCTGGCGCCGTTAAGCACGGTTCCATGAGAGGCACATCGCTGCTAGAATCTCAGGCCTAGCGATGGCAACAAAACTCACGAGATGGATATTGCCGCCGACCGCAGTTCTGCTGCTGTCGGCGGCAGTTGTTTTTGGCAGCGCGGCGAGCCGTCAGCAAACCGCGTCGTTACAGAAACGCCGCGTCGTCGCCACTGGTCGCCTGACCGGCACGCCGGAGGTTCTGCAAATCGCCACTTGGCAGACGGCGAACCGACCGAGTACGTCGCGCCCTTATGCGCAAGCGCATCTCGCCATTGAAAAAGCCGGCGCGAAATCGCGCAGCCTCTTTCAAGTTGATGGCAGCGAGACGCAATATCTGGTTGGGGCCATTCAAATCGCTGACCTCGATGGCGATGGCGTGCCTGAAATCATCAGCCTATGGCAGGAAGGCGCATCGGCAGGTAGCGTCTTGCGCGTCTTTCACTGGGATCGCGCCCGGCAAACCTTCATCGAGCTAGAGAGCAAAGATGATCTTGCGGGCATCCATCGCTATCGTCTGACGACCGCAAAGGGCGCGCGGCATATTGTGATTTACGTGCGCTCGAATATAGGTTCGGGCTGGCCGCCGGTCGCCGGCGGCGAGTTTGCAGCGCGCGGCGCGAAACTGGTTCGCATCAATGGAGGTGGCGATGTGACGGCACAAACAGAGTCGGGAATCGAAGGCCAGACCCTGATCAGCCCAACCCGGCCTGGCCCTGTGAGAGCCGATGCGCCGCCGGATGCTGCGCCTTATCCAGCGACCCTGGCGATTGTTTCCACAGCCAGTGGCCGCGAAGTCGCCCGCCTCAAAACCGGTTCTGATGGCCGCTTTCGCGTCGCCTTGCCGCCCGGCGAATACCGCATTATCCCTGTGCAGGAAAGACCAGGAAGATTCCAGCCGCGCGCCTCCGAAGAAGTGGTCAACGTCCTGCCCGGCCAGTTCGCCCACGTCAAGATGGAGTTCGACAGCGGAATCAGATAAAGCAGGAGGCAGTTAATGATTCACTGTCGAATGCTCGCTGGGCAATTAATAGATCGGCATTAAAAGATGGAGATTCAATCCCTCTCCTGAACTGCCTCCTGCCTCCTGCCTCCTGCCCCCTTTTTCCGAGTCACCGTCCTGAGCAACAGACTCTTCAAGCGAATTTCATCGTCACTCTGGATTTCCATTTGTGCAACGTAAACCGGCACCGCTCCGTGCCGGAGTCCTTCAAGGCGCACCGCATCTTTTTCCGTCGTGATCATCATATCGGCTGCCGCTTGCCGCGCTGCGGCGCTGGCGCGATCCAGATCGGCCTGCGTGAACGGGTGATGATCGCGGAAGAAACTCTCGCTGACGATGTGGATGCCGACTTGCAGAATGTCTTCGGCAAAAGCGTGCGGGTTGCCGATGCCGCAGAGTGCCGCCGCCTTCCAGCCGCTGAAATCCTGTAGATTATAAATCGCGCCGGTTTCGAGATGGCGCAAGCGCGTGATGCCGCTTGTAACGTACATCACTGGAATTTTATCGCCGCAGAAGTGGCGAATGATGGCCTGCGTCTGCGCCTGATCGAACGGTCGGTCGGCGCGTGTGACAATGACCAGATCCGCGCGCTTGATGCCGTAGAGCGGCTCGCGCAAACGACCGAATGGCGCCATCTCGAAACCGCCGAACGGGTCGCTGGCGTCAATCAGCAAAATGTTCAAATCGCGCGCCAGTTGCAAGTGCTGATAGGCATCGTCGAGCACCAGCACGTCCGCGCCCGTCGCGCTTGCAGCCCATTGCCCCGCCTGAAAGCGATCCTTGTGAATGACGATGGGCACGTCGGGGAGGGCGCGCGCCAGCATCAGCGGTTCGTCGCCGACTTCGCGGTACGATCTGCGGTTGGCGGCTGCGCTTTCCTGTTCGTCGCGCGGATTGTTTATTGAAGGGCGCGGCACGTTGAGGGTTTGCATTCCGGCGGACTGTCGCCCGTAGCCGCGCGTGAGAATCGCCACGCGATGCGCTTCCGAAAGGAGATAACGCGCGATGTATTCGACCAGAGGCGTCTTGCCTGTGCCGCCGAGTGTAATGTTGCCTACACCGATGGTCGTCACTTCCAGTCGCCGTGGCGTGCGGTAGCTGGTTTCGTAAACGGCGATGCGCAACCGCACAGCCAGTTCATAGAGCTTGGCCGGCAGCCAGACCAGGGCGCGCTTGAGTTTTTCGTCTTTGCCGATCACCGCATTCGTTCACGAATCGCCGCGACCGTACAGCGGGTCGCGCCGCGATTCATCAGCAAAATCTGTCGCGCTCTTGCGCCCATTGCCTGCGCCGCTTCGTGGTCGGCGAGCAGGCCGATCAATGCGCGCGTGAATGCGCCGGCTATATCTTCGCCTGTCGCCGGCACCTGCACAACCGCATCGGCTTCGGCGAAGTCTGCAACGATCTGCCGGAAGTTCTCTGTATACGGGCCGACAATAATCGCACGAGCGAAAACCGCCGGCTCGATGAGGTTGTGGCCGCCGCGCGGCACCAGGCTGCCGCCGACGAAGACGACGCTGGCGAAGCGGTAAACCGCCGCCAACTCGCCTATGGTATCGAGCAGAATGATGTCGGCGTCTGGCGCTTCCGCGCCTGCCGGGGCGCGGGCTTTCGCAGGCGCAGAGCTGGGGTTGCCGTTGGCCGCGCTCGCTCGTATTGCGGAGCGGCAAGCATAGCGAAAACCGGATTGCGCAATCAGGCTGGCGACTTCCTTGAACCGCTCAGGATGGCGCGGCGCGACCAGCAGGCGCGTGTCTTCAAGCCCGCGCTGGCGGCGAATTTCTGTAAGCGCCGCAAACAACATCTTCTCTTCGCCGGCAGCCGTGCTGCCGGCAATCAACAAGTGACGCGAAGATGAAAGCGCGAACTGGCGATCAATCTCGCCGGCGATTTGTGACTGTGCGTCGTCGGCCTGCGCGCTGCGGCGGATCATCGGCACGTCGTACTTGAGATTGCCGCAAACGCGCACCTCGCTTGCGCCAAGCGCCCGTGCGCGTTCGGCATCGGCTTCTGATTGCATCACCAGCAGCGAGACATCCTTGAGTGTACGCTTGATCAAGCGGCTTACCTTCTCGTAGCGCGCGAACGAGCGCGACGAGATTCGCCCGTTTGTGATGATGGTTATAATCTTTCGGCGGCGGCATTCGCGCAAAAAATTCGGCCACAACTCGGTTTCAAGAATCACCACAAGCGACGGCTTAATGTGATCGAGCGCGCGGCGCACACTGAACCGCCAATCGAACGGAAAGTAGCACACGCCATCGAAATGGCCCGGCTGCTGCTCGCGCGCCAGCCGCTGGCCGGTCGCCGTCGTCGTCGACACGATGACGCGCCAGCCGGCGAATTCTTCCTGAATACTGGCGATCAAGGGCCTCGCCGCCAGAAACTCGCCGACCGACACCGTATGTATCCACACTGTCGGGCGACCGTCGTCGCCGAGCGCGACCGGCAGCCGTCCCAAACGCTGGCGGAAGCTATCCGCATACTTCCCATGCCGTAGAGCCTGGTAAAGGAAATACGGCAGCATCAGCGCGAACAATACAGAGAGGATGAAGCTGTAGAGCAGATACATACGCAGCGTACGGAAAAACGCGAAACCGGCCACAGATGCCGCTTTCAGGGCAATGGCATGAAGTTAAGCTCTGGGAGCGCGGGCATCTTGCCCGCCGGTCTTGCGCATATGAAAACTTGCGGGCGAGCCGCCCGCGCTGCCAGGCAACCGGACGAATCGGAATCAGCCGCCGTCCGAAAAAGAGTTGAGGCGGGCCGTACCCGCCTCGTCTCTGCAACCGTCGAGCGTCGACCTCAACGATTTACTGCGCTCAATCAATCGAGCTTACTTGGCACGCTCAAGATAGGTGCCTTTCGACGGATCAACGCGAATGCGGTCGCCTTCCTTGATGAACGGCGGCACCTGCACGGTGACACCGGTTTCGAGCTTGGCCGGCTTCGGGCTGTTCGACGCGGTCGCGCCTTTCAGTTCGGGCGTGGTTTCGATGACCGTCAACTCAACCGAGGGCGGCAGTTCGACGCCGATGGGCGCGCCTTCGAAGAACTCGACCTGAATCTTCGTGCTCGGCGTCAGGTAATTCATCGCCTCGCCGAGCGATTCGTTATCCAGGGCGATCTGATCATAAGTTTCGGTGTTCATGAAATGATACATATCGCCATCGGAATAGAGGTATTCCATTTCATGATCTTCAAGCGCGGCGCGCTCGATGTTTTCGGTCGAGCTGAAGCGCACTTCCGTAGAGGAGCCGTTCTTGAGATTGCGCAGCTTGGCCTGCACGAAAGCGCGCAGGTTGCCCGGCGTGCGGTGTTGAAAATCCATCACGCGGTACGGTGCGCCGTTATACATAATGATCATTCCGCGTCGAATATCGTTTGCGTTCATTGCACTCAGTTTCCCTTCTCGTAATGTGATCGGTTTGTTAAGAATTCAGCCGCTCGGCTAACCCTGTACAATACCGCATCAATAAACCGCCATGCAAGCAAGCCATTCGCACGTACCGCACATCTTTTGTGACCCTCAACACGATAAATCTGTTATAGTGTGAGCGCTCAAAACATTCACGGCGTTGTCACGCCTGCGCATCATGATCACAACGGATTGAAAGCAAGCATGGGAAAGACATTCGATTGCCTCAACTGCATCGGCATTTGCTGTTCGGTGTACAACCGCGTAGAAGTCTCTAAACGAGACATCAACCGTATCGCCAAACACTTCGGCATTATGCCGGAAGCCGCCACCGCCAAGTACACCAAAGTCGTCGAGGGCACGCGCATCCTGCGGCGCAAGAAAGATGAACTGTTTGGCGATACCTGCATCTTTCACAATCTCGAAACGCGACTCTGTGGCCAGTACGAAGCGCGCCCGGAGGCCTGTCGCGTCTGGCCAGATCACGGCGACGGCGGCTGCGTCTATTACGACGTGCTGCAATTCGAGCGTGAACATCAGAACACCGATACGGTGGTGCCGCTCATTCAACTGGCTTACCTAAGAGATTAACGAAAAACCGCAAGCCAGCAGTGCCGTGACGCACGCTGCGGCGGCGGCCAACGGTCGTCGCTGTGTTAGGCTATGGGCATGAGTGACGAACTGAAGGCGAAGGCGGAAAAGCTTTGCGTCAACCAGATTCGCCGTCACATCTTTTTGTGCTGCGATCAAAGCAAGCCGCAATGCGCGGACAAGCAATTGAGCCTGCAATCGTGGGAATACCTCAAGCGGCGTCTGAAAGAATTGCATCTGGTGGGCGCTGGCGGCGTCTATCGCACGAAAGCGAACTGCTTGCAGATATGCGCCGGCGGCCCCATTGCCGTGGTCTATCCCGAAGGCGCGTGGTATCACTCCTGCACGCCGGAGACGCTTGAGCAGATCATCCAGCGGCACCTAGTCGGCGGCGAGATCGTCGAAGAATTCCTGATCACCGAGCACGCCCTCGACAAAGCGGCGGGCGAATAATCCGCTTCAGAAAAACGACTCCCGAAGTCCGCCACAGAAACTCAGGCATTGACTTCAATGATAATGCAGGCAGTCGATGTCTCTTCCGACTGCCTGCCGCAGCCTGGATGCCGATCAAGATTCACGTTGTTTTAATCTCTTTGCGCTTTGCCGCGAGAGAAGAACTGAGATAGAATGGACGCTCTCTTCGAGGAGAAGTTCTCCAGCGATCAGATCTCAGAATTAACTTATATTTGAAAGGAGTGCGCCTAAGTCTGTTTAGCTTGCCCCCAGGCGTGTCTTTTCCTGCCTGTTAAGGGCACAGTCAGAGTCAGGCCCCACACGAAATGAAAAAGCCAGCCGCTACCTCTCTGCAATTGCGTTGGTCACGTTTTGCGGTCACTGCCACATTGGTTTTATCTATCTTTGCTGCCGCGACTTATTATCTCGTTTCACCCCCGAAAGCTCGCGGCTTCATCAGTCCCAGTGTAGTCGTGAATAAATATTTCAACTCAGGCACGACGGCTGATGTGCTTGAGTTGCTCGTGATTCAAAACAACCTCGATATGCGAGGGATGATCGTCAAAGATTTCTCAGGCAACATGGTCAACGACGGCGGCGGCAAATACCAATTCTCTACCGCCAGTTTGTGGAGCAGCCTCCCAGCCGGAACCTTGATTGTGCTCAGGAATAACAACAGCGCTGCCGACATCACTGTCGGTGGCGGCGATTACAATTTAGATGTAGGAATGCAGAACGCGACCTATTTCAGCTCCGTGGGAACAGGAACTTTTGATATAGCCACGACCGAGATGGTGATGATCAAAGCTGCGGGAAGCGGCGATACCGGAGTGACTGGCAGTATACACGTTCTGGCCGGCGGCACGGCAGGCGCGCAATTCACTGCCGCGCCCACTCCCAAGCTCAGGGCAACCGGCACTTCAGGCACGAATCAATTCGTTTTCGCCAACAACAGCACACAAAACATCAACGATTACGACGGCACCGATGCGACAGGGGCGGCGACCGGGCTGACCTTCGGAGCGGGCAATAATGCCAACAACACGGCATACATCAACTCTCTGCGTGGAGGCGGAGGCGGCCCGACTAACCCGTCAGGCGTCGGCGCGGCAAATCCTTCGACAGTGGTGCAGGGCGGCTCGACGCTGCTGACCGTCACGGTGACGCCCGGAACCAATCCGACCAGCACAGGGCTTGCCGTCACCGGCGATCTCACTTCCATCGGCGGCTCTGCGACGCAGACGTTTTTTGATGATGGCATGACTAGCGGCGATGTGACCGCTGGCGACAATATATTTTCTTTTAATGCAACCGTCGCAATGGCGACGACGGTGGGCATGAAGAGCCTGCCGTTTACGATCACCGATGCACAAGCGCGAATGGGAACCGGGTCTATCTCTCTGACGGTATCAGGGGGCGCGGGCGGCACGCGAATACACGACATACAGGGCGCGAGCCACATCTCTCCTATGGTAGGCACGGCGGTGAGCGGTGTGCCAGGCATCGTCACCGCGCTGGTGTCTAATGGCTTTTACTTGCAAGATCCGACGCCCGATGCCAATGACGCGACGAGCGAAGGCATCTTCGTCTTCACCTCGACGGCTCCGACGGCAGTCGTCGGCCAATCCGTTCTGGTCAGCGGCAACGTCACAGAGTTTCGCGCCGGCGGCGCTAGCAGCACCAACCTGACGATCACCGAGATCGGCTCTCCCACCGTCGCCGTGGTGTCGAGCGGCAACCCGCTGCCATCACCAATCGTCATCGGCACAGGCGGGCGCATTCCGCCGACAACGATCATCGAAGATGATGCTTCGGGCAGCGTCGAAACCACCGGCGTCTTCGACCCTGCGACGGACGGCATTGACTTTTATGAGAGCCTCGAAGGGATGCGTGTACAGCTTAATAATGCCGTAGCGGTTGGCCCCACGAAGGTCTTCGGCACCACGGTTCAGAACCGCGAGATCGGCGTCATCGGCGACAATGGCGCGAATGCCGGCATCCGCACGACGCGCGGCGGCATTGTGATCCGCGCGAATGACTTTAACCCGGAGCGCATCATCCTCAACGACCTGATCACCGGCGGCCCGACCCTGCCTTCGGTTAATGTCAGCGACAGCTTCCCCGGCGCGATTGTCGGCGTGATGGATTATAACTTTGGCAACTTCAAGCTACAGGTTCAGTCAGTCCCGGCTTTAGTGTCGGGCGGCCTGATGCAGGAAGTGACCACTGCGCCAAGCACCAATCAAGTCGCCATCGCCACGTTCAACTGTGAGAATCTCGACCCCAGTGATGGGCCGACCAAGTTCAACACGCTGGCAGATCAGATCGTCAACCACCTACTGTCGCCTGACCTGATCACACTGGAAGAGATTCTGGACAACAACGGCGCGACCGACGACGGCACCATTAGCCCCAGTGTGACGATGAGCACGCTCATCTCGGCCATTCAATCGGCGGGCGGGCCGACCTATCAATACCGCCAGATCGATCCCGTCAATGATCAGGATGGCGGCGAGCCGGGCGGCAACATTCGCCAGGTTTTCATGTTCCGCACGGATCGCGGCCTCAGCTTCATAGACCGCGCCGGCGGCACCTCCACGGCGGCCACCACCGTGCAGCCAGGGCCGCAGCTTTCATTCAGTCCGGGCCGCATCGATCCGACGAATACGGCATGGAACTCCAGCCGCAAACCGCTGGCCGGCGAGTTCCTCTATAACGGCCACAAGATTTTCGTCATCGGCAACCACTTCAACTCGAAGGGCGGCGACGAACCGCTGTTTGGTCGCAACCAGCCGCCGACGCTCAGTTCCGAAGTGCAAAGGCTACAGCAGGCGATGATCGTCCGTGATTTCGTTAATTCGATCCTCGCAGTGGATGCGAATGCCAGCGTCGTGGTCCTGGGAGACCTCAATGACTATGAGTTCTCTAACCCAATCGTGACCTTGAAGAGCACCATTCTGCATGCCATGGTCGAGACGCTGCCGCAGAGCGAGCGCTACTCCTACGTCTTTGATAGCAACTCGCAAACCCTCGACCATATTCTGATCAGCAACAATTTGTTCAACAATGTGGCTTTCGCCTTTGACATCGTTCATCTCAATTCCGAATTCGCCGTGCAGGCGAGCGATCATGATCCATCTGTCGTTCGCTTCACCCTTGCGCCGACAGCGGCAGCACTGAACGATTTCAGCGCCACCGCGCAGGGCGGTGAAGTTCTGCTCAGGTGGCAGACCGGCGAAGAAGTCGACAACCTGGGGTTCAACATCTATCGCGAAGAAGCAGGCAAACGCACAAGGATTACTCCGCAGATCGTTGCCGGCTCGGCGCTCATCGCCGGCCCCGGCACGACGCTCAGCGCCGGACGCTCTTATTCGTGGTGGGACGCTCCCGCGCAGGGTAAGCCGGATGTGCATTACTGGCTCGAACAGATTGACCTCAAGGGCAACAGCCTGTGGCACGGGCCTGTGACGATCAAGACGGCCAGCGGCGGCAAGCGCTCGGCGGCTAAAGAGCGGCAGGCCGTGATGCTCAGCATGCTGGGCAGAGAGCAGACCCAGGAAAGCTCGACAAGACCCGTCCAAGCAACGGCTGACGCGGTTCAACTCGCGGCGCAGTTGCAGTCGGGCGTCAACCTCGCAGGACAGCCGGCGGTGAAGATTTCTGTCAATCACGAAGGCTGGTACAGAGTCACACAACCTGAGTTGGTGCGCGCCGGGCTTGATCCGAAAGTCAATCCGCGTCTGCTGCAACTTTATGTGGATGGGCGCGAACAGCCGATCTTCATCACCTCAAAGAATGGCATGGACTTCGGGCCTGCGGATGCCCTCGAATTTTATGGCATCGGCTTGGATACGGCTTCGAGCAACACGCGAGTCTACTGGCTGATCGCCGGCGCGCAGCCGGGCCAGCGCATTCAGCAAGTCAAGGGCGCAGGCGGATTGGCCTCGGCCTCAAGCTTCGCTTATACGCTGGAGCGAAAAGATCGCACGATCTATTTCTCAGCCTTGAGAAACGGCGACACAGAGAACTTCTTTGGCGCGGTGGTGACGCGCACGCCGGTCAATCAATCGCTCACGCTTCAACACCTGGCCGTGCAGCCGGGGGCAGGCGCGACCCTCGAAGTCGCTCTGCAAGGCGTGACCGCGACCCCGCATCAGGTCAAGATTCTGCTGAACGGCTCGCCAATCGGCGTCGCGGCTTTCGATGGGCAAAATGCCTATGTTGCCAGGCTGCCCATCGCTCAAGCCTTGCTCAAAGAGGGTGAGAACGTCGTCAATCTGGCGGCGCAAAGCGGCGCAGCCGATACCAGTCTGGTTAATTACATTCGCCTGACTTATCAGCACAGCTTCACCGCAGACAACAACGCCCTGCGACTGACCGCCGCAGGCAAACAGCAAGTGACGATTGACGGTTTCACGGCGAGCGCCATTCGCGTCTTTGACGTGACCGGCACGGATGCGGCGCAGGAAATTGTCGGCGTGGTGAAGGCGCAAAAGAATGGCTACGGCGTGACCGTCACGGTTCCCGGCAACGGTTCAAGGACGTTGCTGGCGATCCTCAGCGATCAAGCGCAGAGGCCGTCATCTGTCGCCGCCAATCAGCCGTCGAATTGGCGGCAGCCGAATCAATCAGCCGACCTCGTGCTCATCACCCATGGCAGCTTACTGGCGAGCGCCAGGCAGCTTCAGGCTTATAGAGAAAGTCGCGGACTGCGCGTCGCGCTGGTTAACATCGAAGACGTTTACGACGAGTTCAGCTTCGGCGCCAAGAGCGCCTACGCGATTCGCGACTTCCTCGCCTACGCCAAGGCAAGCTGGCAGCGCGCGCCAGGGTTTGTTCTGCTGATGGGCGATGCCAGTCTCGATCCGAAGAACTATCTCGGTCACGGCGATTTCGATCTCGTGCCGACGAAGCTCATAGACACGCAGTTCCTGGAAACCGCGAGCGACGACTGGCTGGCGGATTTCACCGGCAACGGCTTGGCAGAGATGGCCGTCGGTCGCCTGCCGGTGCGCGGCGCTGACGAAGCGACGCGGATGATTACCAAGATCATCAATTATGAGAGCGCGCAAATTGCGGACGGCGCGCTCATCATCAGCGACACCAACGACGGCTTCAACTTCGAGAACGCCGGCGATCAATTGCGGTCGTTGATTCCGCCTGACATCAAAGTTGAGCAGATTGATCGCGGCCAGTTGGGAACCCCTGCGGCGAAGAAGGCCCTGCTCGACGGTATCCAGCGCGGCCAAAGAATAGTCAACTATCTGGGTCACGGCGCGCCAGACCTGTGGCGCGACAATCTGTTGACTTCAGCCGAAGCACGCGGCCTGACGAACGGCGATCACCTGCCGCTGTTTGTGGCGATGACTTGTCTGAACGGCTACTTTCAAGACACCTCAACCGAGAGCCTGGCTGAATCGCTGATGAAAGCCGAGCGCGGCGGCGCCATCGCCGTGTGGGCGTCATCGGGAATGACGCTTCCTGGGGGACAATCGCTGATGAACCAGCAGTTGTACAAGGCGATGTTTGACGTCAGCAACGCACACGGCAGATCGCTCGGCGAGATGACGTTGAGAGCGAAGTCGACGATCAATGATGCGGACATTCGCCGGACGTGGATACTCTTCGGCGACCCGACGACGCAATTGAAATAGCAAAAGCCCCGAAGGGGCGAAATTCAATAGCACAGGCAGCGCCCTGTGTAGGCTGTAATACAAAACATGCAAGCCCTGAAAGGGCAATGGCATTAAGTTGAGAGAATTTTGGAGTGCGGTGACAAGTCACCGCTTTCAAAGCTGCGACAAGTCGCCGCACTCCAAAGGCGGTCGCCAAACTTTTCGGCTTTACTTCATGCCATTGCCCTGAAAGGGCTGATTGCTCGCGCCCATCTGCTTACGTTGCCCTCGTGTCACCCGCTTTCCTTTATTTCATTTGCTCACACGCCTGCTGAGTGAAGCCGCAGATCACAACGGCTCGGCGAGCGCAACGCCATCCTGCTTGATGCGCCGGTAACGAACGAGGTCGCGCAGCCACAACAGCGCGATGATCAGCGGCACGGTGACGGTCGCAGCCATGCGCACCGCTATATCCAGGATTGCCGTCGTCACCTGATGATGGCTCGGATGCGCAATCAACCTGGTAAAGAAAAATACAAAACCATTGGCGGCGAGAATCACCAGCCAGATGAGCTTGCTTTCATATTTCGCCAGGCCCAGCAGGTCAAGCAAGCGGCGCGGGAAGAACCAGAAGATGAGCAAATCCAGCGCACCGGCGACCAGCAGGCCGTAGATGATAAAGCCAACAAAGAGCGTGATGAAGACGCCGGCCAGCGTTTGCACGGTAGTCGGAACGTTTTGCATAGGGCCAGCGAAGAAGATGATGATCTCGAAGCCTAAAAAGAGCAGCAGTAGCGTGCGCAAAGCGGTGGGCGATTTGAAGAACGAACCCAGAGCGTTTGGCTGATCAACGGGCGGTGCATATTCAAACGGATTGCCCGCCGCTCGAAACTCATTGGTATCCTGATGCGGCGCATCAGCGAACGCGTCATCATCTGCAGAGGGCTGCGCCGCGTTTGCGGCTTGCGCACAGCGCACGGCTTCGCGGTAAGCCTCATTGATGGCGGCGCAGATGATCGTATAGCGGCGTTTCTGTTCCGGCGTCATGACCGTGTCGGGATGATAGCGTTTGACCTGCTCGCGATAAGCCCGTTTGATGGCCGCAAGGTCGGTCGTCGGCTGAAGGCCCAGTTGTTTCCAACAATCGTTCACGACATCAGTCTAGCAGATTCAAGAATGGAGCCGGTTGCGGCGCTTCGCCAAACTACTTTTGCGGCGTGCCGGAATGTTGAAGCTTTTCTATCGCTGTGCTGGCAATAGCCCGTATAGCTTCGTAAGCGTCGGCGGCGATCTGGCGAATCGGCAAGCTCGCATCCGCCATTGGTTCGCTGAGCGCAGGTGGCAGCGATATTCTTCCGGTCGCCTGCTCGCGATAGGTCTCGACATTTCTGAAGTGCGGAAAGATCATCTCGGCGAACAACTCGGCGATGAGCTTTTCGCGATCCGCAAAGCCGCCGTTGGCGCGCTTGCGAATTAACTGCAAAATCAAATCTGTGCCGTCCGTGCCGATGCTCTTGATGAGGAACATCGAGGCAATGTCAATCGCGCCGTCGCGCAGCAATTGTGTCGTGCGGTGACGCAGCTTTTCCGGCAACTCGTCGACGAGTTGAATGTCCCAGATTTCAAGCGTCGCACTCTCATGAATCGGGTATTTCAACTGATAAGCGCGTGCCGCTCGCGCCGTCTTATCGAGAGCCATGAAGCCGGCGATGCCGTCGCCGATGGCAACGTGTTCAGTCATCTGCGACGTCGCGCGCATCTGCTCGAAAGCCAGGCTCGAATCGGAGCAGTAAGCCTGGCGGTCGAGATAGCCCTGCCGACGGCTGTTGTAGAGCGAAGCCCCGTCTGCGCCAGTCAACCGGCTTGCTGACTGCATCAGATTGCAGGCGGCGACGGCAAAGCCTTCGTCATCAAGCGCCGCCTCGCCGCGCAGGCTGGCGACAAAGTCGCGTTTGAGTTCGAGCAGCGCGCGCAGCAGGTCTTCGAGAGAGGCCGGCGTAGATTTGGGCGCGCGCTCGGAAAGCAGGAGGGTGTCCTGTTGCTCCATCGGGTTTTCCTTTCGTGCGGGTCGTCGCCGCTTGATCGGTTCAGGTGTACGCGCGCTATTCTACAAACTCAGCGCGCGACTTGCCACCGCGCGGCATTCACAAACGGCAAACTCTTGCGACAGATGATGAAGTGAAATCGGCTTTCTCGCAATGAGGCAGGGATGGTATCGTGACTGTTCATCGCCAACCCATGAAGACGGAGGAGGAGGCAAGATGTTTGCTGTGATTATGGCGGGCGGGGCGGGCACGCGCTTCTGGCCCGCCAGCCGCGACCGGTTGCCGAAACAATTTCTGAAGATCACCGGCAACCGCACCATGTTTGAAGAGACCATCCATCGCGTCCGTCCCTTCGTCGTCGAAGATCACATTTACGCGGTCGTCGGCCAGAGTCACGCCGAACTGACCCGGCAAGCGCTCGGTGCAAGCGCCGCAAAGATGTTAGTCGAACCCCTGGCCCGCAACACCGCCGCGGCCATCGGCCTTGCGGCGGTTCACGTTCGTCGTTCTGACCCGGACGGCGTGATGATTGTGCTGCCGGCGGATCACTTCATTGCCGATCTTGAAAACTTCGCGCACACCGCGCAGGCGGCGGCTGAAATCGCTGCCGCCGGCGCAATCGTTACCATAGGCATTCAGCCGACGCGGCCTGAAACCGGCTACGGCTATATCCAAATCGGCGAAGCCGAGGGGCGAGCGCGCGATAGAGCGTATTACCGCGTCGCCCGCTTCGTCGAAAAACCCGACCAACAGACGGCGCTCGGATACCTGGCGAGCCATCAATACGCCTGGAACAGCGGCATCTTTGTGTTTACGGCGCGAACCATTCTTACAGAGATGGCCGCTTGCCTGCCTGAGCTGGCCAGCGGCCTTGATGAGATTGCGCAGGCGATTGGTAGCCCAGGCTACAATCAAACGCTTGAGCGGATTTATCGCCGGCTTGAAGCGATCTCAATCGACTACGGCGTGATGGAGAAGACCGCTGCGCCGGTCTACGCCTTCAAAGCCGACTTCGCCTGGAGCGACGTGGGAAGCTGGCAGGCGTTGTATGAACTGCGCGCCGGTGAAGCGGACGCCGACGGCAACCTGCTATTGGGCGACGTGGCAACCGCCGAAGCAAAAAGTAATCTGATTTACTCAACGACGGATCGCGCGATTGCGCTGCTTGGCGTCGAAGGTTTGATCGTCGTCGACACGCAGGATGCCTTACTGGTCGCCGACCGCAGGCGCTCGCAGGAGGTCAAGCAGTTTCCCGAACAGTTCAAGCGCGACGGTCGTGCAGAGCTTGGTTGAGGCAGGAAATTGCCACAGAGGCACAGAGCCACAGAGAAAGAATAATAAAATCTGAAAATTAAAAATCTTTTCAAGGTTTTCTCTGTGGCTCTGTGCCTCTGTGGCCAACTCTCTTTTTTCATCTTGAGGATATTCGCATGAATCCGCACATCTTTCGCGAGTACGACATTCGCGGCGTGGTGGGCCGCGACCTGACGGATGAAAGCGTCTACGATCTGGCGCGCGCCATCGGCACGTTCTTTCACCGCAATGGCGCGCGGCGCGTCAGCGTCGGACGCGATGCGCGCGAAAGCTCGCCGCTCTTCCGCGACCTGCTGGTTCGCGGCTTTAACCAGTCAGGGCTTGATGTCCTGGATGTCGGCATGGTGCCGACGCCCATGCTTTACTACACGCTCTTCACGCAGGGGGTTGAGGCCGGCGTGATGATCACCGGCAGCCACAATCCGCCGGACGAAAACGGCTTCAAAATCTGCCTCGGTAAAAGCACGATCTTCGGCAGCCAGATTGCCGAAATCAAAGAAATTGCTTTCGCCCGCGACTTTGCTGCGGGTTCAGGCCATGTCGAAGAGCGTGACATACTGGACGAGTACTGCGACATGATCGCGGCGAACGTCAAACTCGGGCCGCGCCGTTTGAAGGTCATCGTCGACGGCGGCAACGGCATGGGCGGAATGGTCGGCGCGCCGCTCTACAAGGCGATGGGCTGCGACGTGGTTGAACTCTTCTGCGAACCGGACAGCCGCTTTCCGAATCATCATCCAGACCCGACGGTCGTCGAAAACATGCGCTTTGCGATTGACGCGGTTGCCCAGCACAATGCGGATCTGGCGATTGCCTTCGACGGCGACGGCGACCGCCTCGGCGTGGTTGACGAGCGGGGTCGCGTCATCTGGGGCGATCAATTGATGATCATCTTTTCGCGCGCCATTCTCAAAGCGCATCCGGGCGCCAAGTTCATTGCCGAAGTGAAGTGCTCGCAAGTCTTGTTTGACGACATTGGCGCGCACGGCGGCGATGCGCTGATGTGGAAAGTCGGCCACTCGCTGATCAAGGCCAAGATGAAAGAAGTCGGCGCGCAGATGGCCGGCGAGATGAGCGGCCACCTGTTTTTCGCAGATCGTTATTTCGGTTACGATGATGCGGTTTATGCCGGCGCGCGGCTGCTGGAGATTCTTTCCCTTACCGACCAGCCGCTATCGCACTTGCTGGCCGATTTGCCGCCGACGGTCTACACGCCGGAGATACGCATCGATTGCCCTGATGAAAAGAAATTCGCCGTGGTGCGCGCGCTCACCGAAGACTTCAAGCGCACACACGATGTCATTGACATAGACGGCGCGCGCATAGGCTTCGCGCACGGCTGGGCATTGGTGCGCGGCTCGAACACCCAGCCGGTGATCGTCATGCGCTTTGAAGCCGACAACCAAGAACACCTCGAAGAGATGCGCCGCCTGCTCGAAGCCAAGGCCCGGAGCTTGATGGCTTAGAGCAAGGCTAGTTGAGGTTAATGGCTTACAAAGAATACATCCCAGGCCCAACGGCCAACCTGCGCATCACGAGAATCAAAGACTCTAGCCCGGTATTTAAACTGGTTGCCGTATTGATCTGTCCGCCTGGATTCTCTGTAATCTAAATCAATGGCATAGACGCCAAGTGATGGCAAGGTGTGCAACTCGCCCGGCTCAGAAATTCCGTTATGGTTGGCATCTTGCCATAGTCGCAGTGATGAGAAAATCGCATCTCGTCTATCTATTCGGCCATCACGGTTGCCGCCATTTCGAGGTTTATCATAATCAGCCAGAGCGATAAAACCATTGGGATTGGCCGATGGAGGCTGCGGCGTATAGTTGCCGAATAGCTCCGTGCCATTGTCTATTGCCCCGTTGCCATTGCGGTCAAGTGCTAAAAAGGCATCATCGGAGCCTGCGGCTGTCCAGGCAATATGGTCAGTATGTCCATCCGTGTTGAGGTCAAAGCTAACACCGCCTGCCGCATCGGTAAGATTAAACCCATTACCTTGAACGTCTATGAGTATGGGCGAAGTGACTTCGCACCTACAGGTCTCATAATTAAATTGCCTACCTTCAGGGCATTGTAATATCTCCTCGCACCCGCCACCCTGCCCCAGGCAGTCCAATATGCTGTGTATGTCCTCTGGACACCATAACTGATTAGGCTCTGTCCCACAATAAAACCCCCCTGGCTCTATCGTCTTACAAGCGACAGTAGGATCATTGCCTTGATTAACGTATAAATGTCCCGGACAGCCATCTGGATTACAAGAAATCGCATAACGTTTATATCTGCCACAACCCAAGATAGGACAATTAGCGTCTGCTGGCTCCGGTGAGGAGGCTACAAAGTTTTTTTTTGAAACTGAAAAAGAACTGGCGACCGATGGAATAAAGGATATTCTGTGTAAATCATCAGGTGAAGCCGTCAATTGTTTGACAGCAATTTCACCTTTGGACTTAGCCGGCAAGTTTTTTCCAGAAGTCTTGATGCGAGGATACGGCTTCCCATAGTCATATCCCGTTCCATCTCCGAAGCTAACTTCTTCAAGCCGAATTTCAACTTTGTTAGTCGCTGCTGGTGGCAGACTTTTTTCGGTCTTATACCATTCAAAGCCTTCCCAGGTGCTGCTAGGAACCTTAAGTGTAATAGTTCCGCCAACAGGTATAGGCTGGTCTTGCGGGCTGGCTCGTCGGCCAACCTGGTCAAAGCTGATGTCACCATAAATCAAACTGAAAGCGTAATGTACCTTTGGCTCAACTTCTATGTCTGGGAACCGCATATGTAGGCGAACGTAATAGATAGGTTTATTTGAAACATTCTGGATTTCTATTTCCAAATCTTGTAGGAAATTGGAGCTTTGAGCATTCCTGATTTGCTTAATTGCCACAGGATGGTCATTATTTCTTATTATTTTGATTTGCCTCACATCCGACTCTTGAGAAGCCGGAGGATGATTTACAATCAAAGGTGTCCCTGGAACAACTATAGCTAAGGCTAGTAAGGATGGAGCAAGCAACTTCGCCAGCACCTTCAACCTTGAGAGGATCAGAGAAAATCGATTGGAATTCATAAACAGGCTCCTTTCATCGGAAACTACCAAATAACTGGAACGGTAGGACGCTTATATCATTGTTCTTAAATCTAAGCAAACAAATTTTGTATTGGACTCTAATGTTGCTTTGTTAGAAAACTCACTTGATCTTTTAAGCATACTCTCCTCATCAAAAAGAAAAAGTAACGTAGCTCCACAAAAGAGTCGCCCATTCGGTGTAGGCTTATTTTGTTTGGAGACGGTCTGCGACCACCGACACGGCGCGGTCCAAGACCGCTTCTAAATTCAAGGATTGATAAAAAAAAGAAAAGACGGGAGAAGCTTTACGGCTCTAACGTAGGAGGTGCTTCTCCCGTCTGCGGAGACATCCAGACCTAAGCATTTGCGGGCATCATAACCTGACTTTTATGATTTGTCTAACTCATTGTTTTTATCCTATCAATCAACGCTGTTAATGATTAACAAAACCGAACTGTGTTGCTGAATCAGCCGCCGCTCAACTGTCGATCAGCACGTCGCGGAACACATCGGGCGCATTTCGATCATGCAGAATCGTGTTGAAGGCGACCATGACGCAGGGCTGCGCGCCGGTGTTTTTGATGGCGTGGCTGACGCCCGGCGGGATGGTGAAGCGCACGGCCTCATTCGCGGCGATAGGCACATCGCTGATCTCTTCGCCTTCGCGAAAGCGTGCCAGCGCCGGGCCGATGACCGTGATGATTTCTGTGCCAAGCTGATGATAATGATTGCCGCGCACGCAGCCCGGTTGTGAGATCGCTACATGAATATTCTTCTGCGCCGCGAGACCTGCGGCATCGAGCGGTTCGACCACCGGCCCCCGCGCATCGCTGTGCAGATTTAAGGTTTCGATGATGACTCGCATAATCAATCCGCAACGATGATAGTCCTTTTGCCGCCGCCTGCCAACCGGCTTGATCCGTCAATGATCACTCGCTTGACTGCGTCTTCGTCGCCGTCTGATGATAAAAGGGAGGACAAATTTGACGGAGGTGCGATGAAGAAGATACGGATGAAGAAGATACTGAAGTGGGTAGCCATTTCGCTGGGAATTGCCTTCGTGGCGATGCAATTCATTCGGCCCGCCAAGACCAATCCGCCGGTTGACGACGCGAGCACTCTGAGCGCTCGCCTGCAAGTCACGCCGGAAGTCGAGGCAATTCTCAATCGCTCATGCATCGATTGCCATTCACATAAAACCGTGTGGCCGTGGTACAGCCAGATTGCGCCGGTGTCATGGTTTCTGGTTCACGATGTGAATGAGGGACGCAAGCATTGGAATGTATCGAACTGGCCGACTGATCCAAAGCGCTCGGCGCATCGGCTTGAAGAATTGTGCGAGCAAGTTGAAAAGGGCGAGATGCCGCTGGCAATTTATCTGGTCATGCATCCGACGGCGAAGCTATCGGACGCCGACAAGAAGACGCTCTGTGACTGGGCTAACCGTGAACGCCAGCGGCTCGGCGCGGGCGGCCAGCAAGCATCGGCGGATAAACAGGGCGGCGAACGCCGCACGGAGGCGCGCTGAATCGCCATGGCACAAGCGATCATCCTGATGGGCGTCAGCGGTTCCGGCAAAACGACCGTCGGTCGTTTGCTTGCCGAGGCGCTGGGCTGGCCGTTTTATGACGCAGATGATTTTCATCCGTCGGCAAACGTCGAGCGCATGCGCCATGGCGTTGCGCTCACGGATGAAGACCGCAAGCCGTGGCTTGCGGCGCTCGCCCGTTTGATTGCCGAGGCGCTGGCCAAGGATCAATCCATCGTGCTTGCCTGCTCGGCGCTGAAAGAAGAGTATCGCGCACAATTCAAACCACACGGCGCGAATCATGATGCTGTGCGCTTCATCTACCTGCGTGTGCCGCCCGCAGTCGCGACGGCGAGACTCAAAGATCGGCCCAGCCATTTTATGCCGGCGTCGCTCGTGCCCAGCCAGTTCGCCGCGCTCGAAGAACCTGCCGATGCTATTGTAATCGACGCCACGCAGTCTCCCGATCAACTCGTCGCGCAAATCTGTCGGGCGCTCGGACTGTAAGCCGTCAGTGGCGTGCGCCAAAGACGAGTTGATCGGCAATCACGATAACGGATGGCGACGCAGAAAACTGAGCGTTGCGTTCATTGAGGCTTCGGGTTGATCTGTGAAATAGATGTGGCTCGCCGATGGCAAGATCACCAGTTCCGCGCCTCTGATGCGTTCGGCAATCAGCTTGCCGTTTCCCGGCGGCACCAGTTCATCGGTCGCGCCGTGAATCACCAGCGTCGGCGCGCTGACGGCAGGCAGCCTGTCATAACTCGACCAAGACATCACGGCCATCACCTGCGCCATATAGCCTTCGGTGGTCGGCAGCGTCTGCCGGCGCAGCGCCAGGTCTTCTTCAATACGTTGACGCGGCGTCCCTGCGTCGTAGATGTGCGGCACCATCGCGCGGATGGCATCTTCGGCATCCATCGTCGCGCGGGCAAACAGAATACTGATGACCGCAGGGCTTGCCGGCACGGCGCGCGGGCCGCCAAATGCCGTGCAGCCGAGCACCAGCGAATGCACACGCTCTGGATACTGAAGCGTGAATTCCTGGGCGATCATGCCGCCCATCGACACGCCCAGCACATGCGCACGCTCCAGCCCTGCGGCGCGCATCACCGCCTCAGCATCCGCAGCCATTCCGGCAATCGAGTAAGGGCCGGACGGCACATCGCTGCGACCAACGCCGCGATTGTCAAAGACGATGACGCGATAATGTTCAGCCAGCGCCGGCGCCACGCGGCTCCACATCTCAAGCGAATACCCCAGACCCATGATCATCAACAGCGGCTCGCCGCTGCCGCGCTCTTCCCAGTAGATGCGCGCCCCATTGGATTCAACGTAAGGCATCGCTCAGTTCTCCCTCGCCTGATTGGATAATAGAAAGCGCGGGCGCTGCATCGGTGAAACGCGCAACGCCCGCGCCGGGCGGTCAAACGAATGTGGCGCAGATTACGCGCCCGCGCCGCCGGCTTTGCCGGGCTGTGGCACCATTCGCAGGTAAGGCTTCAAGGTCTTCCAGCCTTCGGGGAATTTCTCTTTCGCCTGCTCGTCAGAGATCGCCGGCGGAATGATGCAATCGCCGCCCTGCGTCCAGTTGGCCGGCGTTGCCACGTTATACTTGGCGGTCAACTGCACAGAGTCGATGACGCGCAGAATCTCGTCGAAGTTGCGGCCCGTGCCCATCGGATAAGTGATCGTCAGCTTCACTTTCTTATCCGGGCCGATGACGAAGACCGAACGCACCGTCGCCGTTTCGCTGGCGTTCGGGTGAATCATGTCATAGAGACCGGCCACCGTGCGATCCGGGTCGGCAATGATCGGAAAGTTCAGGGCCGTGCCCTGTGTCTCCTCGATGTCCTTTGCCCATCCTTTGTGCGAGTCTACCGGGTCAACGCTGAGGCCAATGACTTTTACACCGCGTTTATCGAATTCAGGTTTGATGCGCGCAACTTCGCCGAGTTCCGTCGTACACACCGGCGTGTAATCCTTCGGGTGCGAGAAGAGCACGGCCCAGTTGTCGCCAATCCATTCGTGAAAGTTAATCGGCCCTTCAGTCGTATCGGCTGAAAAGTCCGGCGCTGTATCGCCTAGTCGAATAGCCATTGTTGTGCTTCCTTTCTAGTTCGGAGGTTCATATTGTGAGAACGACCCGGACGGGCTTTGCTTCGCTCGTTCATCCCGTGCCTCCCCAGGCGCGTCTCAAGTTCACCCGCTAATCATACATCGTTCGGTTGTCTTGTGTCACCTGCGAGAGGGCGGCGCACAGGGCGCTGGGCGGTCGTTCGGAGGAACCGGCGTGGCTTTATAGGAATTCTTGACCGCAGGAACTTTTCAGAATATTATTCGTTTATTGAGAGCGAAACCGTATGATCAACGAAATTGACAGGAAAATTCTAGAGATCCTTCAAGAGAACTCGCGGACGACTAACGCCGAAATCGCCCGTCAGGTCGGTATGGCGCCGTCGGCGATTATGGAACGCATACGCAAGCTTGAGGAGCGCGGCGTCATCAAAGGCTACGGCGCGCAACTCGCGGGCCACGCTATCGGGCGCGGCTTGCTGGCTTTCATCTTCGTGCGCCTGGAAGACATGGCGGGCGAGAGCAAAGCCGCCAAGGCGATGGCGCGCATTCCCGAAGCCCTCGAAGTACATCACGTCGCCGGCGAAGATTGCTTTCTCGTCAAGGTGCGCGCCGCCAGCACTGAAGCGCTGGGCCGTTTGCTGCGCGAACAGATCGGCACCATCAAGGGCGTGCGGTCGACGCGCACGACCATCGTCCTGCGCACTGAAAAAGAGGCGACCACGCTGCCGTTCGACGATGAGAGCTAAACTCCGGATAACGGGTGATTGCGACTTCGCTGTATTGGCTCGTCGCGCAAGCGCATGGTTAGCGTTACAGGGAATCGTGCAAAGGTGATGAACATGACATACAGGGGGATTCAGGAGAGACCGGCGCGTCTCAAGCTGGTGCTGGCATTCGCGGCGGTCTACCTCATCTGGGGTTCGACGTATCTGGCGATTCGCTATGCCGTCGAGACGCTGCCGCCGCTGTTGTTTGCCGGCAGCCGCTTCATCATCGCAGGCTTAATGCTTTACGTTTGGGCGCGGCTGCGCGGTGCGGCTAAACCGCAGCCGGCGAACTGGCGCAGGGCGCTGGTGATCGGCGGCCTGCTCTTGCTTGGCGGCAACGGCGCAGTGGTGCTGGCCGAACGCAGCGTACCTTCGGGGCTGACCGCGTTGTTGATTGCCACAGAGCCGCTGATGATCGTGCTGTTGGATTGGGCGCGGCCCGGCGGCCTGCGACCTGCGGGGCGCATTGCGATGGGCCTGGCGCTCGGCATGGTGGGCATGTTCATTCTCATCGGCCCGGCCAGTCTGGCGGGCGCAAGCGAAGTCAATCTGGCGGGCGCGGCACTGTTGATTGTCGCGACCATTTCGTGGGCTGCCGGTTCCTTATACGCCGCCAATACGCGCACGCAACTGTCGCCGATTCTTTTCGCCGGCATGCAGATGATCGCCGGCGGCGTACTGCTCTTTGTCGTTGGTCTGCTGCATGGCGAACTGCATGACTTTGCCTTTGCGGCGGTATCGCTGCGCTCGGTAATGGCGCTGGTTTATCTGATCCTCTTCGGCTCGCTGATTGCCTTCACGGCTTATAGCTGGCTGCTTCGAGTGACGCCGCCGTCGCTCGCCGCGACTTATGCGTATGTCAACCCGGTGGTCGCGGTGCTGCTCGGCTGGGCCTTTGCCGGCGAACGCTTCGGCCTGCGCACGATGATCGCCGCAGCGGTGATCGTCGCCGCAGTGGTTTTGATTACAACCCATCAACCGCGCAGCAAGGCAGCGAACACAGAGGAGAAAGAGGCGAGCGCCGCGCCGCGCTTTGCTGAACGCGAATGTATTGGAGCTGGCGATTAGAGCGGATTTCAATTCGAGGTAGCGCAATCCGTCAGATTGCGCGGTGATTCAATCACGAGCGATACGGCGCAAGCTAACCGCCTTGCGCTATCTGGGCGAACTCATTTCACAGGAGGCACGCATGACCGATCTTCGATACCCTATAGGCAAATTCAACTGGGAAGGCGAAAGCTCGCCCGTGCGGCGCGAGCAATTCATCAAAGAGATCAGCGAACTGCCGGCACATCTGCGCGCGGCGGTCGCCGGGCTGACGGATGAACAACTGGATACGCCATACCGCGATGGCGGCTGGACCGTGCGGCAGGTCATTCATCATGTGGCCGACAGTCACCTGAACAGCTACGTGCGCTTCCGCCTGGCGCTGACCGAAGCGACGCCGACGATCAAGGCTTACGACGAAGCGCAATGGGCCGAGCTTGAAGACGCCCGTCACGCTCCCGCAGAGGTGTCGCTAGGGCTGCTCGACTCTCTGCATGATCGCTGGGTGCGTTTGTTACGTTCATTACAACCGGAAGATTTCGCGCGCGAGTTCATGCATCCCGAACGCGGCCCGATGTCGCTTGATGCGAACCTCGCGCTCTACGCGTGGCACAGCCAGCATCACACGGCGCACATCACCAACCTGCGCGAGCGCAGAGGCTGGAAGTAAGCCAGGGGTTGCGGCAACCCTTAGCTTTTAAGAAAATGATTTCGGCTTTAGAGGGGTCTGCGGACCGCCTCTAAACCCGGCACGCCAGTTCGCGCACGCCGTCAAGCAAGCGGTCGATCTCTTCATCGGTTGTGTAGCAGGCGCAGCCGGCGCGCAACAAACCTTCATCAGTAAGCCCTAAACGTTCAACGACGGTCAGCGCGTAAAAGTCGCCGTTCGACGCAAAGACGCCGCGCTCTGCGAGAAACTCGGCGACCGCAAGCGACGGCTGACCTTTGAGCGTAAACGACACGGTTGGTGTGCGCGGCAGATTGGGCGGCGGGCCATAGAGCGTCACGCCGTCGATGGCCGCCAGGCCGTTCCAGAGTTTTGTAAGCAAAGCCACACCACGCTTCTGAAGCCCGGCAAACGCCGATTGCAGGCGTTCGCGCCGCGTGGTGCCCTGTGCGAGCGCGGCGAGAAAATCGATGGCCGCCGCCGCGCCGACTATGCCTTCGTGATTCTGCGTCCCTGTCTCGGCGCGTTCGGGCGCGTAATCGGGCGCCGGCAGCAGCTTAGGCAAGTCGATTGACTCAAGCAAGGCGGCACGGCCATAGAGCACGCCGATGTGCGGGCCATAAAACTTATAAGCCGAGCAGGCGAGGAAATCGCAATCGAGAGCCTGCACGTCCAACAGTTCGTGTGGCGCGTAATGCACCGCGTCAACGAAGACCAGCGCGCCCACAGCCCTCGCCAGTTGAGTGGCGCGCTCGACATCGTTGATCGTGCCGAGCGCGTTCGACGCCGCGCCCACCGCGATCAGTTTGGTGCGCGACGTTACAGACTGCTCAAAATCCGCCCAGTCGAGCTGGCCGGTCGCCGTGTCGAGCTTCACCGTGCGAATCCTGACGCCGCGTTCTTTGGCAAGCTGCCGCCAGGGCGCGACGTTGCCGTGATGATCAAGCTCTGTGACAACGATCTCATCACCGGCGCTGAACTTGTAACCGAGAGCCCGCGCCAGATGAAAGGTCAGCGTCGTCATGTTTGCGCCGAAGGCGATCTCGGCTGAAGACGCATTGAAGAAATCGGCTAGCGCCACGCGCGACGTTTCGATGAGCGCATCGGTTTCGGCGCTCGTCGGATAAGCCCAATGCGTGTTGGCGTTGTGATGGTAGAGATAATCCGCCATCGCTTCGACGACGGGGCGCGGCGTTTGTGTGCCGCCCGGCCCATCGAAGTAAGCCACAGGGTAGTCGTTATGACGGCGTTCGAGCGCCGGGAAGTGGGCGCGAATCTCTTCAACCGATAAGATGCCAGTCAAGTCTTTTGCCTCTTTCATAATCTCCCGTGCAAGCGATTTCAGGTTGACGCAAAAAGACGAGTGTAGGCGACCGTCGCCGTCGCGGGCAAGCCCGGCTCATAAGCCGCGTGCCGCTTTAATCACGTCCTCAGCGCATCTGGCGAACAATATGCTCTTCCGGCGCGCAATCGAAGTGCGATAGTATGACCACGCCTGCATCAAGGGCACATCCATGCGCTTGATGATTCTTTATGAAATCCGTATGAATGACCGATGACCATCTGCATTAAATCCTACGCCAAGATCAACTGGACGCTCGACGTGCTGTTCAAGCGTGAAGACGGCTATCACGAGTTGCGCACCATCTATCAAACCGTGTCGCTGCACGACACGCTGAGGCTGACTGAGACGTCGGAGGCGATTGAGATCGCCTGCGACGATGACCGTGTGCCGTTGGATGAAAGTAATCTGGCGCACAAAGCGGCGGCGCGGCTGCGCACGGCGGCCAGGGTGACGGCAGGCGCGCGCATAGACATCAGCAAACGCATTCCGGTCGCCGCAGGGCTTGGCGGCGGTTCCTCGAACGCGGCGGCGGCGCTTCTGGGGCTGGCGCGCTTGTGGCAAGTGAAGCTCGATGAGCGTCAACTGTTCGACATCGCCGCGAGTCTCGGCTCGGACGTGCCGCTGTTCCTGATTGGCGGCACGGTTTTAGGCGTCGGGCGCGGCGAAGAGGTCTACCCGCTCGAACAGGCCAAATGCGATCACCTGTTGCTCGTAAACGCCGGGTTTGCGGTGTCGACAGCGACGGCTTATGCAAGGCTTTCACGGTTGACAAGGTCAGAGGCGCTTCGTATCATGCCTTTTACTCTTTTTGCCGCAAAAGCCATCCGTGAGCTACCGCTTGTGGCTGCGAACGATCTGGAAGAGACCGTTATAGCCGCTCACCCCGAAATTGCGGAAGTCAAACGTCGGCTGAAAAGCTGTGGCGCACGGCACGTGCTGATGAGCGGCAGCGGCGGCACTGTATGGGCGGTCTTTGACAATGCGGAGACGAACAAGCGAGCGCAAGCCGAGATGCGCGCCGCCGGCTATTGGGCTGTGCGGGCGCACGCCGTCAGCCGTCAGCAATACCATGAAACGCTTTTCGATTAACCAAACGCCGATTGCCTGATGCGTTCACATCAGGCGCATGTCCAAATGTCCACGTGACGAGACTCGATTAGACAATCCATTCAGCTTCAATGCTGGGGAGTCGCCAAGCGGTAAGGCAGCGGCCTTTGGAGCCGCCATTCGGAGGTTCGAATCCTCCCTCCCCAGCCAACGCCAATGATCAATGATGAACGCTGAATGATGAATGTGCCGAACTCCTACTTTGCCATTTGTCATTCATCATTTATTATTCATCATTCATTATTTGTTTTGGGGAGGCATCGTGAACAGCTCGGATGGTTCGGCGCACCCGAACGGCAATATCAAAATCTTTTCCGGCAATGCCAATAAGCGGCTTGCCGAAGAGATCTGCTATCACCTCGGTATCGAACTGGGCAAGGCGCACGTTGGGCGGTTCAGCGATGGTGAGTTCAATTTTCAGATACTCGAAAACGTGCGCGGCGAGGACTGTTTCATCGTCCAGCCGACGTGCCCGCCGGTCGACGGCAATCTCATGGAGTTGCTGATCATGCTCGATGCGTTGCGGCGCTCGTCGGCGCGGCGCATCACGGCGGTGATTCCGTATTACGGCTATGCGCGCAAGGATCGCAAAGATCGCCCGCGCGTGCCGATCACCTCGAAGCTGGTGGCGAATCTGATCACCGAAGCGGGCGCGCATCGCGTCTTGTTATTTGATCTGCACGCCGGCCAGATTCAAGGCTTCTTCGACATCCCGGCAGATCACTTGTTCGCCGCGCCGGTGCTGGTCGGTTACTTTCAAGAATTGAAGTTGCCGAAGCTCACCGTGGTTGCGCCGGACGCCGGCGGCGTCGAGCGGGCGCGTGCTTACGGCAAACGATTAGGCGCGGAACTGGCGATCATTGACAAGCGGCGCGATTACGAACGGCTCGGCGAAGTCGAAGTGCTGCACGTCATCGGCGATGTCGAGGGGCGCACGACGCTGATCATTGACGATATGATCGACACTGCCGGCACGCTCGTGAAAGCCGCCGAAGCGCTCAAAGCGAACGGCGCGGACGCGGTGCTGGCGTCGGCGACCCACGCGGTGTTGAGCGGCCCGGCCGTCGAACGGATTGATGCTTCGCCGCTCAAGGAAGTCGTGGTGACGAACACGATTCCGAGCGAGAATGCTTGTCGCTCTCCGAAGATTAGATGCTTGAGCGTGGCGAAGCTTTTGGCGGAAGCGATTCTGTCAATCCACGACGAAACATCTGTGAGCAAATTGTTTATTTGATGGGTATCGGGGGCCAGGGGCCGGGGGCCGGTGATTGAAACAGTGATTACACTTTTCAGATTTACTGACCCCCGGCCCCTGACCCCCGGCCCCTGAGCGGAGTTAGAGATGATTACAGACATTACCCTCAACGCGAACACGCGCAGCGGCGCGGGCAAAAGTGATGCACGCCGCCTGCGCGCGCAAGGCATGATTCCGGCAGCGGTCTATGGCGGCGGCGACGAAGCCTTTGCCATCGCCGTCAATGCGAAAGAGATTGCTAACATACTGCGCTCGGACACCGGGCATAACCCGATATTCAAAGTCGCGCTGCCCGGCGGTGGCGAGCCGGCGACGGTCATCATTAAAGCCTGGCAGGTTGATCCGGTAAAGGGCCGCTTGCTGCATGCAGACCTGCTGCGGTTGTCGCTTACTGAAACGACAGTGGTGAGCGTGGCGATTGAAGTCGTGGGCGAGCCCATCGGCGTCAAGCTCGAAGGCGGCATCCTCGATTTACAAATGCGCGCCATCGACGTCGAGTGCCTGCCCGGCGACATTCCTGAGTCCCTGACGCTCGACGTCGTCAACCTGCACCTCGGCGATCACGCGACGGTCGCGGATCTGGTTTATGTCCGCACGAAGGTTAAGCTGCTGGTTGACGATCATCAGGTGATTGCCGGCGTGCTGGCGCCGCGTCTGGCGGAAGTGGCCGCGCCGACCGTCATCGAAGGCGAACCGACAGCCGCCGAGCCGGAAGTCATCAAGAAGGGCAAGACCGAAGAATAGTGACAAGTGACAAGTGACGAGTGACAAGAAGGAAACATCACATCTCGTCACTTGTCACTTGCCACTTGTCACTGTCTTATGAAGCTGATTGTCGGTCTGGGGAATCCGGGGCGCGAGTACGAAGAGACGCGCCATAATTTCGGGTTCATGCTCATTGATAGATTAATGGCGCGCGCCGGCGGACGCCGCTTCCGCGATGAGACCGGCGCGAAAGTGGCAGAGGTTACACTTGCCGGCGAGCGCGTCTTGCTTGTCAAGCCGCAAACCTACATGAACCTGAGCGGCGATGCCGTCAAGCCTTTGCTGGCTCGCTACGGCGAGGGCGAGGTGGCGAATGTGATGGTCGCCTCAGACGACGTGGCGTTGCCGTTCGGCATGATTCGCGTGCGTGTGCGCGGCAGTGCCGGCGGCCAGAAGGGCCTGAAGTCGATCATTGAGCGGCTCGGTTCCGACGGCTTCGCGCGCCTCCGGCTGGGGGTCAAGCCGGATCATCCGGTCGGCGATCTGGCGAGCTTCGTGCTGACGCCGATCCCTAAGCGCGACCGCCAGGTGCTTGACGAAACGCTTGACCGCGCCGCCGATGCCGTCGAGGTGATTCTCAGCGAAGGCGTCGAGCGCGCCATGTCGCGCTTCAACGAGCGCGTCAAGGAAGTGATGAGTGATACGTGAAGCGTGATGCGTGAAAATAACGTCGCCGAACTGGCTCAATAGACGTTCTATTCACGCACCACGCATCACGCACCATATTTGATTGTTCTTTGCCAAGAGGTTCTACTGTGAATCTCCTTGCTCTGCGCTGTGAGCGCAGGGCTTAACGAATGCTTCGCCGTGTGCGGAGCAAAGTCAATCCACAAGGAGGATGTCTCTTAAATGAGAGTTTATGAATTTCTGTTCATCGTTGCCCCGAACACCGAAGAGGGCGACATTGAAACGCTCGTCACGCAAATCGGCGACGTGATCACCAATCAGGGCGCGCAGGTCGCAAAGGTTGATCGCATGGGCCGCCGCCGCCTCGCTTATCCCATCGGCAAATTCAACGAAGGCCACTACGTCGTGCTGACGGTCGAAGGCACGGGCGCGGAGATCGCTGAAGTCGAACGCCGCATGCGCGTCAACGATTCGGTCATCCGCTATATCACCATTCGCATTGATGAAGACCTGAAACGCGCCGAGAAGTTCCGCGCGCGCCGCGCCTTGCGTGTTCGCGCCAGTGCCGGCGGGCGCAACTCGCGCAACGCCGAGTCGGTGCTGCCGATAGGCGAAGAAGAGGAGGACGAATAAATGAGCAGCGAAAGAGAACAACCCCGCCGCGACGACCGGCGTGGCGGCCAGGGCGGTCGGCGCTTCGTGCGCGCCCGCAAATCGTGTCGCTTCTGCGCCGACCGCGTTGATTACATCGATTACAAAGACACCAAGACGCTGGGCAGCTACGTGCCGGAGCGTGGCAAGATTCTGCCGCGCCGCATTTCAGGCACCTGCGCGCCGCACCAGCGCATGCTTGCGGAAGCCATCAAGCGCGCCCGCAACGCCGCGCTGCTGCCGTTCGCCACAGACTAATCAGAGGCTAGAGGCTAGAGACTAGGGGCTAGTGAAACCGGAATCCGGGCTAGCCTCTAGCCTCTAGTCTCTAGCCCCTAATCGAATGAGGATTACTTCAATGGCACACATGGATGTTTTGTTGAAAGAAGACGTAGAGAATCTCGGTCAGCGCGGCCAGGTCGTGCGCGTGCGCGCCGGTTACGGGCGCAATTACCTGCTGCCACAGAAACTGGCGATTGAGGCGAGCACCGGCAATCGCCGCATGATCGAAGAACAGCAACGCGTGCTGGCCAAGCGCGAGCAGCGCGAGAAGGCGGGCGCACAGACCGAAGCCGTCAAGCTCGACGGCCTGGAGTTGCGCTTTGCGCGTCGCGTCGGCGAGCACGGCATTCTGTATGGCTCGGTGA
>JBBWZK010000302.1:0-3780 GCA_039648975.1 Blastocatellia bacterium | reverse complement strand
GCGCTCGAAACTGGCTTCCAGAGTCAGAGTCGATTCACGACCCTCTTCCGTCACCTCACGTGCGCAACTCCACGAGCCTACAGACGACAGAATACGTCGCTGACCTTTTCGCTTCCGGCGGTCGACCATGCTCGCTTGTCTTATGAGGCTGACCGCTATCTCAATGTGGCATAGGTCAAGGTGATTACATCGAAAGCAAGGGATTGAGATGTCTTATCACACGCTTAATTTGCGGTATGTTGTACAACCGCTTGCAAACCTTGCGGCGACGAGGCAGCTACGCCTGGGAGAGGTAGTTGTTGTTTTGCTCTCGCTATTGCTGGCGACTCCCATAACCGCCTTGTGCCAGCAGGACGTCTCGAATACTGCTGAAGTGTTAACGCTGGAACAAGCAATAGCCCTGGCGTTGCGGGAGAACCGCCTTGTGAAGAACGCAGAGCTGGATGTTCGAAAAGTCGAAGACGAATTGGCTGCGACTCGCACATTACGGCTACCTTCAATGCACTTGTACACGCTTGTATCGCAGCAGTTCGTGAAGCAAGAGACAAGCATCAGCAACCCGCTGTCGAATATCATACCGGGGCTCGGTCCCTTCTTCTCGATCAGTGTGCCACGCAAGCCGACGGCCATCTTCGGGGGCCAGATTCTGCAACCCCTGTCGCAGCAATACCGCATCGGCCTCAACATCAAGCAAGTCGGTTTAGCCCGCGACGTCGAGCGTGAGGAACTGCGTCTGCGTCGGCAGAAGACCATTGATGAGGTCAAGCGGACCTATTACGGAATTCTGCAAACCCAGAGCGCCTTTGACAGCCTTCAGGAGGCCATACGGCTCTACCGCGAGTTAGACCGCGTAACCCTGGATTACGTCGCGCAGCAAGTCTCTTTGAAATCCGACAGCCTCGAAGTCAAAACCCGGCTGGCGAAGGCTGAGTATGAATCGCTCAACCTTGCCAACCAGTTCGCTACCGAAAAGGAACAGCTTAACAACCTGCTTGGGCGGGATGTACGCGCCGATTTCAAGGTGAGCGCGGTTGCCGACGCCACTGATGTCGGCCTTGATCTTGTCTCGGCCAGAAATCGTGCGCTCGGCCAGCGGCCCGAAGTCAGGACCGCCCGGCTCAAAATTCAGGAAGCCGAAATAGATCGCCGCATCAAAAAATCCGAATACCTCCCCGATGTCAGCCTTGGCTTTACCTATCTGGGGCTGCGCAATTTTGGCGACGTCATCCCGCAAAACTTTGCCAATCTCGGCGTGACCGTCAAGTGGGAAGTCTTTGACTGGGGCAGGAAGAAAGATCAACTCGCGGAAAAAGACAAGACCATCGAACAGGCAAAGAACGGCCTGCACGAAACCGAAAACCTCGTCCTGATCGACGTCGGCGATAAATTCCGCAAACTCCAACAGACCCGTCAGGCGCTGGTCGTCGCGCAACTGTCGCAGGAAACGGCCCGCGAAGTCCTGCGGGTCAACACCAACAAATACAAAGTAACGGCGGCCCTCTTGTCAGAGGTCTTACAGGCGCAGGCCACGCTCGCCGAAGCCAACCACCAGTACCAACAGGCGCTGCTGGGTTACTGGACGGCAAAAGCCCAGCTTGAACAAGCGATGGGCGAAGAGAACTGAGGCCGCAAAGGAACAGCCCAAATGTGGACGAGACGAGCTGAGGCACGCAAAATAGCAAACCGAATGGCTGAAGACGGCAAATCACCGGAAAAAATTCAACCGCCTGCGGCAGGAGCGGCAGCCGCGAATCCGGCCCCGCCGCCGGAATCCAAACCGCACCGCAGCAAACTGCGCCAGTTCGTGCCGGTTCTAATCTTGTTGGTTGCGGCGGCGATTCTATTTTTTATCACCGCGAACTGGAACGCGTGGGCTGGCCGCCAAGGCAGCCAGAAAACCGATGACGCGTATCTGCGCGCCGACATCACGCCGCTCAGCACCAGAGTGTCAGGCACAGTCACGCAGGTCGCGGTTGCCGATTATCAGAAGGTCAAGGCGGGCGACCTGCTGGTGCAACTCAAAGACGACGATTACCAGGCGCAACTCGCGCAGGCCGAAGCCGCCGTGGAAGCGGCGCACGCGGCGCTGGAGAGCAACGCCAACCAAAAATCGTTGCAGGAGTCCAGAATCTCGCAGGCGCAAGCCGGCATCGAAGCGGCGCAGGCCGACATTGCCAAGGCCGAAGCCGGTATCGAAACCGTCAGGGCCGACATCGCCAACGCGCGGGCCGGTGTCGAGGCCGCACAAGCCGATGTGACCCGCACCCTGTTGGAGAGAAAGCGGCAGGAATCGCTCGTTGAATCGGCGTCCGCCACCCGGCAGAAACTGGAAGCGGTGACGGCGGACGAAGAACGATTCCGCGCCATACTGGACAGCCGCAAAGCCGACCTCGCCAAAACTCAGGCGCTGCTCTCGCTCAGGCAAGCCGAACTGCAACAGGCCCGCGCCGGCTTGTCCAGCCGCCAGTTCGAACGCGACGCCCAGCGCAAACAGCGCGGCGTGCTGGACGCGCAGGAATCGCAACTCAAGGCCGACTTTAGCGCGAAAGAAGAGGCCGTCAAAGTTGCCCGCACGAACCTGGAATACACGCGCATCGTCGCGCCCACTGATGGCATCGTCGGCGAACGCAAAGTGCGCGTCGGACAATTGGTCAGCCCCGGCGCACAGGTCATCTCGATTGTTGAAAATCAAGTGTGGGTACAAGCCAACTACAAAGAGACGCAGCTCACAAATGTCAGCAAAGGCGATTCAGCGATCATTACCGTTGATACTTTTCCTGGCCTCAAATTGAAAGGCCAGGTCGAAGAGATCGCCCCGGCGAGCGGCTCGCAGTTTGCGCTGCTTCCGCCCGATAACGCATCGGGCAACTTCACCAAGATTGCGCAGCGCATTCCTGTGAAGATTGTTATCGATCATGACCCGCGCGTAGCTGACCGTCTACGACCAGGAATGTCGGTCATCGTCGAGATCAACGCATCAGGTAAGAAAAGTGACGACGCGACTGTGAGGAAAGAGCCGTGAGCGTGACGGCAATAAGCAGAGATGATGTGGGGACACCAGCAACCATTCCGGCATCGCGGACGTTTCCGCTGAAGCTCGCGGTCAAGCCGAACGCCTACATCGGGACGCTGGGCGTGTTTCTCGGCGCTGGCATTGCGACACTGTTCGGGCGATTGTTGAGCGTAGGTTTGCCGGACCTGCGCGGCGCGCTCGGCCTCGGCGTAGACGAGGCGTCATGGATTCCGACAGCCTACAACATGACGCTGATGTTTATGGGGCCGTTCTCGGTTTATCTCGGCGCATTCCTGGGCGTCAGGCGCGTTCTGCTGTGCGCAACGCCGATCTTCATTGCGGCTTCGATCCTGCTGCCGTTATCGCCTAACCTCACGATGATGCTCGCGCTCGAAGTGATCGCCGGGATTTCGTCCGGCACCTTTTATCCGCTGACGATGACGTATGCGCTACGCAGTCTGCCGATGCGCTATACGATCTACGGCATCGGCGTCTATTCGATGGACATCCTGCCCGCGACATCGCTCGCCGTGCCGTTGGAGGCCTGGTTCACCGAGCACCTGTCGTGGCGCTGGATCTTCTGGATTTGCGCAGTCCTGACGACGTTGATGATGCTGTGCATCTACCGGGCGATTCCGCATCCGCCGCCGCGCACCGGCCCCAAGCCGGAGATTAGTTGGAGAGGGTTTTTGTATGGCAGTCTGGGCCTCAGCCTGATCTATGGCGCGCTCGATCAGGGCGAACGATTGAACTGGTTGGAATCGGGA
>JBBWZK010000422.1:0-3433 GCA_039648975.1 Blastocatellia bacterium | reverse complement strand
CGGGACGTTCGCGCCGCCGTTTTTCCCCGGCACCACGTATGCCTATGCGCCGCCGGTGCCGACGACGCTGACCATCAACACGATTGCCCTGCCGGCGGCGACCGCCATGTCGTGGTTCCGCAACAATAATTGATTTGTAGCCTGGTTTACAGTTGTCTGTCGCTGAATGCGGTGGGCCGGATGAGCATCCGGCCCATTTGCTTTTTCGTCGCCTTGCCGGCCATGGCCTGCGGTAGTAAGATCGAAACCGTTGGGTTCGTGGTCGAACAGCAATTCATCTGCGCAGTGGAATCCACTCAAACAATCTGAATCGACGAAGAGGAGAGTTGACGCCTATGAGCTTGAAAGTGACGCGCCGGTTGATCTATTCGCTGGTGATTCTGCTGGCCTGCACGGTGCTAGCCAGCGCGCAAGACGCCGGCCAGGTGCTGCGCCTGTCGGTCGGCTTTAATTCGTTGAAGAACACGCTGAAAGCGGAGAACAAGTTGAGCGGCGACAAACTTGCCGAAGTCGAACGGCTCAACGAGATGGCCAAACAGGCGAACACCGCAGGCCGCTACGGCGAGGCGCTCAAGCACATGTACCACGGCATCGCCTTGATGCGCGGCCAGGCGTGGACGCCTGAGCGTGCGCTTATCGGGGCGCTCACCTTGAAGCTTGATCGCGCCATGCTCGAACCCGGCCAGCCGTTCACTGTGCGAGTCGGGCAAATCTATGCGCTTGACGAAAAGCTTGAAGGCAAGCTCACGGGCAGCCTGGCGCTGATGAAGATGACCGGCGATGAGCGCCTCAAAGAATGGAACACGCTTGACGGTGTCGATGCGGATTTCATGGCGCAGCCGCTGGAATCGAAGATTCTCGCGCCCGAAGTCGAGACCGGTAATTATCGCCTGTCGCTCAAGCTGCAACCGGCAAACGGCGAGCCGATTGTAAAGATGATTACCGTGCACATCGAGCGCGGCCTGGCGGCGCAGGTGGCGACGCTCAAACAGCGCGCCGCCAAACTCGAAGCCGATTTTACGGCGCGGCAGCGCAGCGCCTTGCTTGCTGCGCTGCCGTCGGTGGGCTATCGCCTGTCGCTGTACGATCTGGCGAGCGCCGCCGCGATCAATTTCGAGCGGCTTGATTTTCAAAGCGAATTCAAAGAGGCCGCCGCGATGCTCAATACCTTGGCAGCCGGCAAAGACCCGTTCGAGGGGCGCAAAGGCGATTTTCGCAAAGCGTATCTCTCGAAAGCCGACAACACCTATCAGCCATATCGCGTCTTCGTGCCCTCGAGTTATGACGGCGCGCGCAGCTTTCCGCTGGTGATCGCGCTGCACGGCATGGGCGGCGACGAGAACAGTTATTTCGATTACTACAGCAACGGCCTGTTCAAGAAGGAAGCCGAGCGGCACGGCTATATCGTCGCCTGTCCGAAGGGGCGCAACCCGGCTTCGATGTATATCGGCGATGCCGAGCGTGATGTGCTGGATGTGATGGCCGAGATGAAGCGCGCTTATCGCATTGACCCGGAGCGCGTCTATCTGACGGGCCATTCGATGGGCGGCTTCGGCACGCTGTCGGTGGCGATGAATCACCCTGAACTGTTTGCCGCCATCGCGCCGGTCGCCGGCGGCGTGATGAGTCCGCTGGGCCTCGCGAAGATTGCGCGCATCCCGCAACTGCTCGTCCACGGCGATGCCGATAGAACCGTTCCCGTCGAGCGTTCGCGTGTTATCGTCGAAGCGGGCAAGAAACTCGGCGCCGAGATCAAGTATATCGAAGTGCCCGGCGGCGATCACGGCAGCGTCGTCGCGCCGCACTTCAAAGACGTCTTCGACTGGTTCGACGCCCACAAACGCAAAACAGCGGATGCCGCCGCTGCCGCCGCTGGCGCAAAGAGCAACTGATTTCAGCCAAACCATCAAAGCCGCGAAAATGGCCAGCCAAGCCATTTTCGCGGCTTCGCGTTTTCAAGAGGAGGTGATGAATTGCAAAAAGCCGAAGACCGAAAGGCGCTTGAAGAAGCCGAAGACCGAATAGACATTGAGGAGGCTCGCGCCGCTCTCAAAGAGGCTGAAGAACAAGGCACGATATCTTGGGAAAAGATTAAAGCCGACTTGAATCTTTAATCCATCGTCATCAGTGCGGCGAAAAACTCGATGCCGTCCCAGAGGTTTTGTAATCTTAAATTCTCATTGGCGCTGTGCTGGTTGTTGTCGTGATTGACAATCGGCACGCCGATCTGCGGCGCGTGCGTCGCCTCTTCAAAAATATATAGCGGCACGCTGCCGCCGAGCGTCGGCGCCAGCACAGGCTTTTGACCTAACGCCCGCTCGACGGTTTGAATGATCTGCTGCGCTATCGCCAGATTCATCGGCGTGCGCACCGCCCGGTAGCCGTCGGCGGTCGTCACTCGCGCAATCAGTGGATGTGCGAGGCGCGTCGCTTGATCAGGCTCAGTGGCCACGACGAAGTAGCCTTGCTTCTTGATGTGCGCAAGCAATCGTTCGACTTGTTTGCGCGGATCGATGCCTTTCACCAGACGCATATCCACCGTCACCGTCGCTTCCGCTGGAATCACCGTGCGCGCGTTGCGGCCCACGTCTTCGCTGCGCAAGCCGTCAACGTTGAGCGAGGGCTCGTTGATCAACTCGGCAAGCGGGCGGCCCGCGCCTTCCGTCGAGACAAGGCCAAGCTCGCGCATCAACTCGGCATCGGTCGCCGGCATCTCTGCCAGCGCGCGTTTTTCTGCCGCACCGAGCGGCACCACGTCATCATAAAAGCCTGCAATCAACACGCGCCCGTTGTCGTCTTTCATTGACGCGAGCAACTTCGCCAGTCGCATCGCCGGATTCGGCGACCAGTTGCCATAGTGACCGCTGTGCAACGCGCGATTGGCTCCGTACAGCGTGATCGTCGCGCTGACGATGCCGCGCGCACCGAAGTAAAGCAGCGGCCTGCGCGTCTGATGCACAGGGCCGTCGGCACACAACCAGACGTCAGCCTGGAGCAGCGCCGTGTGGCGATGGACGATGTCCGCAAGATTAGGCGAACCGGCTTCCTCTTCGCCGTCGAAGAAGAATTTGAGATTCACTGAAGGCTGCTTGTTCGCCGCTTTCAAGGCGTCGAGCGCCGCCAGCATCGCCATGATCGGCGCTTTGTCATCCGACGCCGAACGCGCGTAGAGCCGCCATTCGGGATTGTAGCCTTCACCACGTTTCGGGAAGGGGATGATCTGGCCGCCGGCTTCCATCGCCTTGTCGCGCAGGGTCGGTATGAACGGCGCGTTCGCCCATTGGCCTGCGTCAACCGGCTGGCCGTCGTAATGCGCATAGATGGCAATGGTGCGCCTTGCGCCCGGCGTCTTGATCTCGCCAAATACAGCGGGCGGGCCGTTGCCTTCGAGCAGGCGCGCGGGGATGCCGCGCCGTTTCATCATTTCAATGAT
>JBBWZK010000267.1:0-5568 GCA_039648975.1 Blastocatellia bacterium | reverse complement strand
TTGCGATGGGATGTAGGGCAAGCGGAGCAATTTGGAGTGCGGTGAGTGGTCACCGCTTTGCGTCTTGGCAAAGGCTAAAAGCGGCGAGCAGTCGCCGCACTCCAAAACAGGCCGCTCCTCCTATGCCCTACACCGATGTGAAATCCGATCTAAGGCGTCCGCAGTCTATGCCGGCTCAGTTTGGTTAGTTTCGGAAAGGTTTTGCCAACCGCGTTGAGCACCGTCGCATCGATCTTCAGCAAGGGCCGCTTGATGAGTTCCTCCGGGCGGCCCGCGAAGGTCGTCACATTCAAGTAGGTTTTTTCACTCGCCGGCTTCGGCCCGAAATAGTAATTCGATACGCAAAGCCGTGGCGCGTCAACCCGCACTTTGTTGACCGAATGCCAGCTTGTGCGATTGGTTTGCATCACTACCAGGCGGTTGAATTTTGATAAGACGAGGTGCGGTTGATTGATCTTCTCGTCCCAGAGTTCCAGGTTGCCGCCGTTTTCCATCTGCCAGTTCGGCGACACGTAAAACAAGAGATTCAGCAAGCGGTAGCGCACGCCGTCGCCGTCATGCGAATTGTCTATGTGAGGATTGAGAAAATCGCCTTTGCTCATCAGCGAAACGCCGGACGCATAAAGCGTCGGGTCTGCCTCAAGTCCCTCTAAGCCGACAATCTCGGTGATCGCGGCGATCACTTCCGTATGTTGAAAAGCAAAAAGACAGTCGCCAATGCAGGGCACATATTGATCGACTTCGACGCCTGTCCGTTTGCGCTCGCGCAGAGAAGATTTGAGCGAGAGATGGTCCGCATCAGGAAAGCTACGGGTCACCGTCAGGGCGACATCCTCCGGCAGCAGGCCATCGATAAAGAAATGCTTGACCGGCTGCGAGTCGAGCCACATTTGCTTTAACCTCGGCCTGTCGGCTCTGATCCTTTCCGCAATGACTCTACTCATTTCATTGCGATCCATATCCATCAGCTCAAACCTCCATCTGAAAGCGATCATTGACGGGGAAAGGGCAATTAGCGTCAGCAATAGTGAACTATGGCCGGCACGAAGAGTCAAGCTTTTTCAGGTCATCGCAGCTATCGCACTTGAATCGTGTGCGCCTTGCCGTCGTCGGCGATCTGAATCACCAGGTCGTCGCCTGACCTCATCCAACCGGCCCCGCGCGCGCCTGCACTGATGCCTGCCAGCGGCTTGCCGTCGAGCGACAGCAAACGGGCCGTGGGAGCCGATTTCACGACCAGCGTGAGGCCGCGTGCGCCGGCATTATAGCTGCCTTCAGGGGCGCTGATCTTGATCTGCATAGCCGCGCCCGACTTTGTTGCGCCCACCTGTGTGCGGCGAAAAGCGCCTTGCAGGTAAGCTTGCGTCGTGCCGTCATCTTCATAAACCGTGGTTGCCGCTTCGCCCCTGGCGTCAGGGTAAATCGCCAGCGTCAGCGGGTCGAAAGGCTTCTCGCCGACGTGGTTCATTTCCGGCCCCATCGGAATGATCGCGCCGGCGCGCACGTACATCGGCACCAGATCAATCGGCGCGTCCGCCTGAATCAGCGCGCCGCCCTTGATGCGCTTGTTCGTCCAGTAATCGATCCACTCGCCTTCGGGCAGATAGACCTGACGGCTGCTCAAGCCGGGCTTCATCACCGGCGCAACCAGCAAATCCGCGCCGATCAGAAATTCGTCGTCAATCGACAGCACGTTGTCATCATTTTGATAATTCAAAACCAGCGGGCGAAAGATCGGCATTCCCGTGCGGTGCGCTTCTTCAACCTGCGTGTAGAGAAACGGCAGCAGGCGATAACGCAGCTTCAGGTACTTGCGAATGATGTCTTCGTAAACCTTGCCGAAGCGCCAAGGCTCGTGATCGTAGGTATCGATCTGCTGATGGTTGCGCAGCATCGGCGCGAGAAAGCCTGCCTCGTACCAGCGCGTCAACAACTCGGCGTCCGTGCGACCGATGAAGCCGCCGACATCGCCGCCGATGAACGGCACGCCCGACAGCCCCATCGTCGTATACATAGGAATGCTCAACTGTAAGGTTTCCCACGACGCCGTATTGTCGCCCGTCCACATCGTCGTATAGCGTTGATAGCCCGCATAGCCGGCGCGCGTGATGACGTAAGGGCGGACGTTCGGCTGCAATCGCATCAATCCTTCATAAGTGGCGCGCGCCATCAGCAGCGCGAAGACGTTGCGGTTCTTGCCGTACAGCGAGCGCTCGCCTTCATCGTCGAAGACCAGGTCGGTCTGCGAATCGCCAGACTTGTCGACGAAGTCTGAAGGCTCGTTCATGTCCGTCCAGATGCCTGCGACGCCGTTGTCCGTGTAGGCGCGAAAGAGGTCGCCCCACCAGCGGCGCACATCGTCGCGCGTGAAGTCTGTGAAGACCGCTTTGCCCGGCCACACCGCGCCGACATAAAGGTCGCCGTTCTTGCGGCGCACGAAGGCATCCTTCGCCGTGCCTTGATTGAAGACGTAATAGCTCTTGTCCTGCGGCGTCAGCTCAGGCTTGACCGCTGCATCGGTCGCCCCTTTGGCAGGTGGCTGGTACTTGACGCCTGGATCGACGATGGGAATCACCTTGACGCCCTGCTGGCGGAGCTTGTCTGTGAAGGCTTTCGGGTCGGGATAACGTGAGGTGTCCCAGGTGAAGATGCGATAGCCCTGCATGTAGTGTATGTCCAGATAGAGCACGTCGAGCGGCAAATCTTCTTCGCGGTAGCGGCGCACGATATATTCGGCGACCGCTTGCGGGTAATAGCTCCAGCGCGATTGTTGATGGCCGAGCGCCCACATCGGCACCATCGGCATGCGACCCGTCAGGTCTGTATAACGACTGATGATCTTCTTCATCGACGGGCCGTTGAAAAAATAATAATTCATCTCGCCGCCTTCGGCTGACCATGCGATGTATTCCTGCGACGAAGCGCCGAAATCGAAGTGCGAGCGATAGCTGTTGTCGAAGAAGATGCCGTAAGCGCGCCCGTTTTCGAGGCCGATGTAGAAGGGAATCGTTTGATAGATCGGGTCTGTGCCTTCCTTGTAGGCCGGCGTGTCGGAGTTCCAGTTGGTGAACTGGCCGCGCCGCTTGTCGAGCCGCGCCGCCTTTTCGCCAAGCCCATAGAAGCGTTCTTCATAGCCGAGCCGTTTAGCGGCGGCAACCGTGTCGCTCTTCGGGTCGCGCATCATCGGCTTGAAGTCGCCGTTGATCGGCGCGTGCGTTTTGGGGTCGCGGTATTCGACGAGCAGCGGCGCGCGGCGCACGACGACTTCAAGCTCGTCTGTGGTGATGATGATCGCATCGCTCTGCTCGGCGACATTCCAGCGAACCGCGTCCCAACTGGTCTTCGCGATGGCCCACGAATGATCGCGCGCCGGCAGCGGTTTTTTGAACGACGCGCGCACGCGGATGAGGTCAGGCGCAAGCACGCTCACCTGCACCTGCGAGCCGTCGGCGCAGTTGAACAACACGGCGTTCGCGGTTTTTGTGAAGCTGCTTACAGAGCCGATAGCTTCGAGCCCTTCGAGGTCAATCGCCTTGCCGTTAGCCGTGACAAGAAAGAGCAGGCAGAAGGATGCGAATAGTCTTTTCATAGCGCCCCCATAATAATCTGGCAGCTTGAATTTGCAAACGTGATTATGGCGGATTCGTTAGAAGCCGCGTGCTTACTTGCTCAGAAAATCCAGAATCACTTGATTGAATTCTTGATTTGGAAGATCAGACGATCTCATCCGGGTCCGGGTCGCTGGCGAACTGTACAGCTTTAATCTCTGTCATCCCCTTGATATAGGCTTTGGCAACGCGGTGCATGCCATCCATCAAGCGGCCCGAAGCCGACAGGATGATGGGATATTCAAGACTTGCCTGGAATATGCGCCTGGCGTGAAGCGCCACTTCTCTGCATGTCGGCTGAACGTTGCGCGGCCCATAAAACCACATGGTCTGGTCAAACTCACGGATACTTTTAATTAATACCATCTTGACCGGAAGGCTTTTTGCCAGTTCGATCAGTCTCGTCTGTCGCCATATATGTGTGCGGCCATCGACACTCTTTATCGAATAAGTTCCCTCTGCCATCTCTTTTCTCCTGGCGGCGATGATGACGGTTTGCGGCGAACGGATCTCTGCATCAGGACAATGCCCAACGATTAATTGTGTATCGTAAAAAAAATGATAAGGACGGGAGCCGCGAAGCCCCCGCCCTGTCCAAATGATCCTGCGGTTGTTTACAGCGATTTTCAATCTGCTGTAACGCAAGCTAACCGCCTTGCGCTACAGATCGCTCTAATCGTAATACTCAAGGCCGAGGTGGGTGATCAACTCTTCGCCCTTGAGGTGGCGCAGGGTATTCTTGAGCTTCATCAACTGAATGAACAGGTCATGCTCAGGGTAAAGGCCCGGCGCGGTCATCGGGCTCTTGAAGTAAAACGACAGCCATTCCTGAATGCCGCGCATGCCGGCGCGCTTGCCCAGGTCGAGGAACAACGCCAGGTCTAAGACAATCGGCGCAGCCAGGATAGAGTCGCGACAGAGGAAGTCTATCTTGATCTGCATCGGGTAGCCGAGCCAGCCGAAGATATCGATGTTGTCCCATCCCTCCTTATTGTCGCCGCGCGGCGGATAGTAGTTGATCCGCACGATGTGACTGAAATCTTTGTAGAGCGTCGGGTAAACGTCGGGCTGCAAGATGTATTCGAGTACAGAGAGTTTCGATTCTTCTTTCGTCTTGAACGATTCGGGATCGTCCAGCACTTCGCCGTCGCGGTTGCCGAGGATGTTGGTCGAAAACCAGCCGTGCAAGCCGATCAGCCGCGCTTTGAGTCCCGGCGCAATCATGGTCTTCATCAAGGTCTGGCCGGTTTTGAAATCTTTGCCACAAATCGGCAGCCCGGCGTCCTGCGCCAGCTTGGTCAGCGCCGGCACATCTACGGTCAGGTTTGGAGCGCCATTGGCAAAGGGCACATCTGATTTTAACGCCGCGTAAGCGTAGACCATCGACGGTGCGATGCACGGGTTATTGTCGCGCAAGGCTTTTTCAAATGATGCCAGGTCGTCGTGTTCTGCCGTGCAGGTCATGAAGACTTCCGTGGAGGCGCACCAGATCATCACCAGCCGGTCGCATTCGTTCTTGCGCTTGAAGTCATTGATGTCGGCCATCAACTGCTCGGCCAGTTCCATCTTGTTTGCGCCCTGCTTGACGTGCGTGCCGTTCAGCCGCTTGACGTAGTGCTGATCGAAGACGGCTTTCATGGGACGGACGGCTTGCAGTTCTTCTTTGAGTTGATTGACGAGGTCGCGTTCGAGGACGCCGGCGTGCAGCGCCGCTTCATAGGCATCTTCCTCGAAGATGTCCCACGCGCCGAAGACCAGATCGTTGAGCGAGGCGAGCGGCACGAAGTCTTTGACTAACGGCACGCGATTGTCTGTGCGCTTGCCGAGCCGTATGGTGCCCATCTGCGTGAGCGAGCCGATGGGTTCAGCGATGCCTTTCTTGATGGCTTCAACGCCGGCGATAAAGGTAGTGCTGACTGCGCCGAGTCCGACGAGCAGCACGCCGAGCTTGCCTTTAGGT
>JBBWZK010000264.1:0-6814 GCA_039648975.1 Blastocatellia bacterium | reverse complement strand
CGTCGGGATTAGGAACATTCAGCAAGGGGGCTACTGGATGTTCAAGGGGGCTTGTCGATTAGACGACCTGGCGCACCGCCACATCATATTCATTTTCCCTGCTTTAGTCAAGCTTTTCTTTTGGCGTAGCTCGCCGTTTTCCAGCCTTTTTCCCGCTTCTCGACATTCATCGGCTCAAAATCGTGCGATAACATGGCTGCCATTGTGGCAACTTCGATTGACATCCCTGTAGCCGTATGCTAAAAGCAATTGCGAAAGCAGCTTTTATTAGCAGCATCTCATTCCAAGCCACTGCCGACAGATCATACTTTCAGTGCGTAGCAGAACTATCTTTGCGCAATTTGTAGCGGGGCATGCAAATGGCAGATGATCCGAAAGATACTCTGAACAACCGGAGCGGCGATCAATCCGAGCAGCCCAGCAACAATGAAGCAGCCACCGTCTCACCTGAAAATGCGGGCAAATCGTCGGAAGCTACATTTGAAACGGTTGGCGCCGACGTCCCGGATAAAGCGCAGCCGCTGCCGCCCGTTGCCGGCGCGGTTTCGCCTGCCGCTGAAGGCGAAGCGAAATTGAAAGCCGAATTGTCTGCCGGAGAGAAACCGAAGACTGAGGCGAAAGACGAGGCGGCGCTGCCGGGCTTGACCAGACCCTCAAAAATACCTGCGGTCGAAGGCGCGTCAGAAACCGGCAAACCGGCGATACCGCAAAAGACAACCCCAGCGCCGCCGCAAACCGGGCCGGGTGCTGCAGACAAGGGCGCTCCCCCGAAAGCGGCTCCAGTAGCTGGCCACAAACCCGCGCCGCCACCGCGCAAAGGCCCTTTGATCACCACGGAAATCACTGGCGACCCGCTCATTGACCGCATCAAAAAGCAATTTGGCGAAGCGATTACCGAAGCCGTCGCCACGCTGGGTCAGCAAATTCTGCGCGTCAAGAAAGAATCCTATGTTGCGCTATGCCGCTTTCTGCGCGATGCAGACGAGGCGCGCTTCAATATGTGCAACGACCTGACGGCGGTTCACTGGCCGGAGCGCACAGGCGAAGAGTTCGACGTGATCGTTCAGCTCTACGCCGTCTCGAAAAACCGCCGGCTGCGTCTCAAGATCGCCCTTGCCGATGGCGAAGCCTGTCCAAGCGTGACTTCTCTCTGGACCGGCGCAGGCTGGATGGAGCGCGAGGTCTATGACATGTTCGGCATACGCTTTGACGGCCATGCCGATTTGCGGCGCATCCTGCTGCCGGCGGACTGGCCCGGCCATCCACTGCGCAAAGAGTATCCGATTGAATACCGCGACAACGAATGGACAGACAAGCATCTCGATTATCTTGAAGTGGATTATGATACGAGTTTGATTGATGTGAAGTACCGAGAGCGCAGATAGGCTTGCCCAGGCGAATCCAGGATTTGATATTTGTCATTTCAAAGTTAAGCTTCGAGACGGCAGACCGCCTTCGGGGTTGGATATGCAAGACCAGGAAGTCACCCAAGATCACGAGACGCTCTTCGACACCGAAGAGATGGTGCTCAATATGGGGCCGCAACATCCCAGCACGCATGGCGTGTTGCGCGTCATCCTCAAGCTCGACGGCGAAACCGTCACCGATCTTGATTGTGACATCGGCTACCTGCATCGCGGCGTCGAGAAGATCGCCGAGCACGACACCTACGCGATGATCACGCCTTACTGGGACAGGCTTGATTACGTCGCTGCCGTCTCCAACGATCTGCTCTACGTCGAAGCCGTCGAGAAGTTGTTACAAGTCGAGGTGCCGAAGCGCGCACAGTACCTGCGCGTCATTCTTACCGAACTGCAGCGCCTCGCTTCGCACCTGCTCTGGCTCGGCACGCATGCGATGGACATTGGCGCGGTAACCGTGCTGTTATATTGTTTCCGCGAGCGCGAAGAGATATTGAAAATTTTCGAGGACTTCATCGGCGCGCGGCTGACCGCGCATGCGTTTCGCATCGGCGGCTTCTGGTGGGACGCCTATCCCGAATTCGAGCAGCGCGTCCGCGCCTTCTTGAAGATTCTGCCTGAGCGCATCGAAGAGTATGAAACGTTACTGAACGCCAATCTCATCTGGCTACAGCGCACCGTCGGCATCGGCATCATCTCTGCGGAAGATGCCATTGATTTGAGCTTGACCGGCCCCTGCCTGCGCGGTTCAGGCGTCAAGTACGATGTGCGCAAGGCGACGCCCTATGCGGCTTATGCCGATTTTAAGTTCGAGATTCCCATCGGCGAAAACGGCGACACGTATGATCGCTACCTCGTCCGCATGGAAGAGATGAAGCAATCGGCGCTGATCGTCGAGCAAGCGCTCGACGGCTTGCCGGAAGGCCCGGTCATGGCCAAAGTGCCGAAGATTATCAAGCCGCCGGTTGGTGACATTTATCACACCATCGAAGCGCCCAAGGGCGAACTGGGCGTTTATCTGGTGAGCGACGGCACGGGCAAACCCTATCGCATGCGCATTCGCCCGGCGTCATACATCAATCTGCAATCGCTCAAGAAGATGGCCGTCGGCCATCTGGTCGCCGACGTCGTCGCCATCATCGGCACGCTCGACATCGTGCTCGGCGAAGTGGATAGATAAGGAGTGATGCGTGATGTGTGATGCGTGACGAAAGATGAGTAGAACGTCTGTTTCCTCATCACGCATCACGTATCACGCACCACGTTTCGCGCATCACGCAAAACGGATTATGACGGGTATCATCACAACGCTACTGTTTGCCGCGCCTGAGTGGGTGAGGACGGTCATTACTCGCGAGAAGCAGCCGAACGTCTTCTGGTCGGAATACGTCGTCTGGCCGCTGATCCAAATCCTCATCGTGCTGTTTATCGTGCTCACCGTGGTCGCCTACCTCGTCTGGGTCGAGCGCAAAGTGTCAGCCTTCATGCAGGCGCGACTCGGCCCGATGCGTGTCGGCCCTTGGGGGCTGTTGCAACCCGCCGCCGATGGCTTGAAGCTACTGCTCAAAGAAGACATCATCCCGCTCAAGGCGGATCAGGGCGTGTTTACCGTCGCGCCGATTATCTCGGTCGCCGCCGCGCTCACTGTGCTGGCGGTGATCCCTTGGGGCGCGAGTTGGGCGACCATTGCCAATGTCAACATCGGCGTGCTCTTCGTTCTCGCCGTATCGTCGGTCGGCGTCTTAGGTCTGGTGCTGGCCGGCTGGTCGTCGAATTCCAAGTATGCGATGCTCGGGGCGCTGCGCTCGGCGGCGCAGATGGTGAGCTATGAAGTCGGCATGGGAATTTCGATCATCGGCGCGCTGATCTTCGCGCGCACCTTGTCGCTCAACGGCATCATCGAAGCGCAACAGGCCGACCGCGTCTGGTATGTGCTGTTTCAGCCGGTCGGCTTTCTGGTTTATATGGTCAGCGCGCTGGGCGAAACCAACCGGGCGCCATTCGATCTGCCGGAAGCTGAATCGGAACTCGTCGCCGGCTATCACACCGAATATTCCGGTTTTCGCTGGGCGCTCTTTTTCATGGCTGAATACACTTCCGTGATCGTGACTTCGGCCATCGCCGTGACGCTGTTCCTAGGCGGCTGGACGTTGTTCGGACTCGAAAGCCGCATCACGCCACTGGCCTTCAGCATCGTCGTCGCCGTGCTCTTCCTGCTACTGGCGCTGTTGATCGTCTGGCGCAGCGTGATGAACGAAGCGAAATCCACTGCCCGCACGGTTGGCATCGTCTTGGCGGCGGTCTTCATTCTGCTTGCCGTGGCGCTGGTCATCACACGCCCTTTCAGCGATCAAGGCGCACGTGTGTTGTTCAGCGTTGGCGTGTTCGTCGGCAAGATTCTCGCGCTAATCTATGCGTATATGTGGATTCGCTGGACGTGGCCGCGTTATCGCTATGATCAACTGATGGCGCTCGGCTGGAAGTGGATGATCCCGGCGGGGCTTGCCAACATTGTGCTGACCGCTATCTGGTTTGTGCTGGCGCTGCCCAAACCGCAAGGCGTCTTCGGTTTGTTGCAGGATCGGGCGGGCCGTCTGGTGCCGACCGGCAAAGGCACTGCTTATTTCATCGGCACCGCTTTTGTGCTGACGATTCCGCTAGTCTGGGCTTTGCTTATCACCATCAACCGGCGCACGCGCGATTTCAATCTGGCCGAGCAGCGGCAGCTACAGTTGCGCCTGCGCCGCGAGCGTCTGGAAAAACAGTTGCAAAAAGGTGCGCAGGAGAGCGAGCAAGCCTAGAGCGGTTTTCAATTGAATGTAGCGCAAGGCGGTTAGCTTGCGCCCGATACTGCGCAAGCTAACCGCTTGCGCTACATGGCAAACGCATTTGAAAATCGCTCTAGGCTTGTGAGATTTTTGCGCGGTTGATTGAAAGAGCCGATTGCAGTCTTCAAGGTGACTTATGCCAGCAGTAACGACACCGATAAAGAAACGGACTCTCAGGCAAATGATCAGGCGGCTGTTGCTGGTTGATCTATTCAAGGGCCTGGCGCTGACGTTTCGCTACAACGCGCGGGCGCTTTACGAACCGCGCGACGGCGGCAATCCCTTACAGGCCATTTATACAGAGCAGTACCCGCGCGAATTGGCGCGCGTCTCGGAACGCTTTCGCGGTGCGCCGCGCCTGAACCTCGACCCGGAAAATGGTGCGTCGCTGTGCATCGCCTGCGACCTGTGCGCGCTCGTCTGCCCGGTCGATTGCATTGAAGTCGGCTCGATTCGCCGCGAAGTGCGCGACGGCCAAAAGGTGAATAAGAAAAAAGTGCTGACCACCTTTATCTTCGACACGTCGCGCTGTATGTTCTGCAATCTCTGCGTCGAAGCCTGCCCGACGGATTGCCTTGAGCTGACGCAGAGCTTCGAGCTGGCGGTTTATCATCGCTCAGGTTTTCGCTGGGATCGCGAGATGCTCGAAAAGGGCATCAACTACGTTCGCTATACGAAGTGATGAAGGAATTTTAGATTTTGGATTTTAGATTTTGGATTGGCAGAACAGAGCTTCGCGTTCAGCCGAGGGTTCTTGAATCCGAAATCTAAAATCCAAAATCTAAAATTGAAGGGGTCTATGCAACTACACGGTGGAGAAGCCATCCTGTTTTACGTGCTGGCGATTCTGACGCTGTTTATGGCGGTCTTCGTGGTGACGGCGCGCATCGCGGTGCATTCGGCGTTGTTTTTGATTGCCACGCTGGTCAACGTCGCGCTGTTGTTCATTCTGCTGCGCGCCGAATTCGTCGCCGGCGTGCAGATACTCGTCTACGTCGGCGCGGTCATGGTGCTCTTTTTGTTCGTCATCATGCTGGTTGAGACGCGCGCCGAAGAGGAAGCGCGCGTCGAACTATACACTAAACAGACGTGGCCGGCGGTCATCGTCGCTTTGCTGCTGGCGGTGTCGTTTTACTTTGCGATGAACCCGGCGCAAACGGCTTTTCGGCCACCGGCAGATGCCAACCCTGCCGCTGCCTCGGCGACTGTAGACACAGGCGAACGCAGCAACGCCGGCGCAGGGTTGATCATCTCGGAAGACACCGAGACGGTCGGCGATGCGCTCTACCGCAAAGCCGCGCTGCCTTTTGAAATCGCTTCCGTGCTGCTGCTGGTCGCTATGGTCGGCGCGGTGCTGCTGGCGCGCGGCACGAAGCAAGAGAAGTATTACGAATAACAACCTGAAATGATGAATGATGAACGATGAGTGATGAATTAAAAGACCAGTAGCCGATCTCCGGCAATTCATCATTCATCATTCATCATTCATCATTTGATTTTCGGAGGTCGCTGTGACCAGTTTTCTTTTGGGCGCGCTAACCCTTATCGCTCCTCTGCTGCAAGCGCAATCTTCGACGCTCAAACGCTTCGAGCCGACGCTCGTCAATTTTCTCATGTTGAGCTTTCTGCTGTTCGTTGTCGGCGTTGCCGGGGTGCTGTCGCGCCGCAACATCATCATCATCTTCATGTCCATCGAGTTGATTCTGAACGCGGTCAATCTGAACATGATCGCCTTCTCGCGCTATTTGGCGATGAACCAGAAGGCGCTCGCCGACGCCAAGCTCATCGTCGAGCCGCTGACCGGGCCGGTCTTCACAATCTTCATCATCGTCGTCGCGGCTGCCGAAGCGGCGGTCGGACTGGGCATCGTCATCGCCATGTTCCGCAACCGCGAAACCATCGCGATTGACGAGATTGATTTATTGAAGTGGTAAATCGTGATGCGTGGTACGTGATGCGTGACGGCTCGACGGCTTGATCACGCATCACGCATCACGCATCACGCATCACGTTACGCTTATGCTAAAACTCGTCTGGCTCATTCCGGTCTTTCCGCTCCTCGGCTTTCTCGTCAATTTCATGCTTGGCCGCAAGCTGCGCCTGAGCGAGCGCGCCGTCAGTGTGATCGGCTGCGGCGTGATTGCGCTGTCGTTGCTGCTGACTATCGGCGCGTTTTACGAATATGCTTCGAGCTATGCGCCGGCGCACAACAACGAACCTTATCTGACGAGCGGCGGCTTTCCGCAATCATTCGAGTTTCTGCCCGGCGGCGCGGCGCACACGACGCTCGGCCAGGCCGCAGGCCGTCTGGCGGAGTTGAAGATTGAGTGGAGCTATCAGATCGATCAGCTTTCGCTGGTGTTGATGTTCATCGTCACCTTCGTCGGTTTGCGTATTCATATTTTCGCCGTCGGCTACATGCATGGCGACAAAGGCTTCTACAGGTTCTTCGCTTACCTGAATCTGTTTATGTTCATGATGCTGGTGCTCGTGATGGCCTCGAACTTCGTCGTCATGTTCGTCGGCTGGGAAGGCGTCGGCCTGTGTTCGTACCTGCTCATCGGT
>JBBWZK010000249.1:0-4318 GCA_039648975.1 Blastocatellia bacterium | reverse complement strand
CGAATTAATCTGCTTTACAGAATAAATTGCCACAGAGGCGCTGAGACACAGATAAGAGATGAATAAAAAACTCTGTGTCTCTGCGCCTCTGTGGCCAATCCTCTATCAAACGAAGGATGTCAAATCGTGTCGAAGCGCAAACAGATTGAGATGAACGATGCGGAGGTCGCCCAGTTTCTCGGCGAACGCCACACCATGAGCGTCGCCACCAATGGCCGCGACGGCTATCCGCATCTGGTAGCCATGTGGTACGGCTTTCTCGACGGCAAGCCGGCGTTCTGGACTTACGCCCGGTCGCAGAAGACCCGCAATCTCGAACGCGACAACCGCATCACCTGCATGATCGAAGACGGCACAAGCTACGACACGCTGCGCGGCGTGATGCTGGCGGGCCGCGCCACCATCTTTCGCGATGCCGAGACGGTGATAAAAGTCGGCGAGAGCGTTTATGAGCGCTACAACGGGCCGCTTACAGATGAGACGCGCCCGCTGGTGCAATACATGGGGCGCAAGCGCGTCGCTGTATGTATCGAAGTCGAGCGTGTCGTGTCGTGGGATCACCGCAAGCTTGACGGCTATTGATCACGCCGCGTCCGCTCTAATATTCCGCCAATCTCCACGTTTCTTTGCAAACTGCTTGAGTTAGTCCCGCCGCGCGGCTGACCGCCTGAGCTTCAATCGCCACGCACACGCATCGTTAGCGCAACTGCACGCGGGTTGCTCTACAACTCCTTTGTCGAGGCGCACAGGCAAGCGTGTAGCGATTTGCTGTTGGCACGTTCTGCCTCTCCTGCGCCTGTTGATCAATTGCAGGGAATCGAGTGAAGCTCATGCGGGAAACCATAACCACCGAAGAAGCGCCTTTGCACGCGCCGCATCTCGACGAACGCGAGGAGCGCAAAGCCAATCAGCATATTTCAGCGAGCGCGCAGGTCATTCACGAAGTCATTCGCCGGCAGGGCGAAGATGAATTGCAGCGCACCTCATCGGGACTCGCATGGTCTGGGCTTGCCGCCGGCCTGTCGATGGGTTTTTCGCTCATCGCCGAAGGCTTGCTGCACACCTATCTCCCGGATGCGCAATGGAAGCCGCTTATAGCAAAGCTCGGTTACTCGGTCGGTTTTCTGATCGTCATCATCGGGCGGCAACAGCTATTCACCGAAAACACCTTGACGCCGATCATCCCGCTGCTGGCGCGGCGCAGCGCCAGATGCCTCAAGAATGTGTTGCGGTTATGGAGCGCGGTGTTTGCGGCGAATCTGGCCGGCACGCTCATCGTCGCCTGGGTGCTGGGACATACAAACATCTTCGAGCCGCAGGTTCGCGAAAGCTTCAGAGCCCTCAGCCTGGAATCCATACGCAACGGCTTCGGCTTGAGTCTGTTGAAAGGGATTTTTTCAGGCTGGTTGATTGCCTTGATGGTCTGGATGCTGGGCGGCCTCAAAGAAGTTAACGTCTCGATCATCATCATCATCACCTATCTGATCGGCATCGCCGGCCTCACACACATCATCGCCGGCTCGGTCGAAGCTCTGTACCTGACGACGACCGGCGCGATAGGCTGGCTGCAAGCGATTGGCAGCTTCATGCTGCCGACGCTGATCGGCAATGTGTTGGGCGGCGTCTCGCTGGTCGCGGTCGTCAACCACGCGCAGGTGGTCGCCAGCGGCGGCATGCGGGAGTAAAGTGGCCATGTTCTTTCAAGGCTGGACAGCGATTGGTCGGGTTTTCGTGCTGGGCATACTGGCTTACATTGCGCTGGTTGCTTTTCTGCGCCTGTCAGGCAAGCGCACGCTATCGATGATGGACCCGTTCGATTTTGTGATTACCACGGCGCTCGGCTCGACGCTGGCGCAGACCATTCTCACCAGAGAAGTTACCTTGATGGACGGCATCGCCTCGTTCCTGGTGCTCATCGGCTTACAGTTCGTCGTCACCTGGGCTGGCATTCACGTGCGCTTGGTTCGCCATCTGATCAAGCCGCAGCCGAAGCTTCTCTTTTATCGCGGCGAATTTCTCAAAGAAGTGATGAATCACGAGCACGTCCACGAAGTCGAAATCCTCGCCGCCGTGCGCGCTTATGGCCTGCCGTCGCTCGATGAAGTCGAAGCCGTCGTGCTGGAAGCCAACAGCAATTTCAGCGTCATCCGCCGCACCGATAGCGCGCAGTATTCAACCCTCGTCGATGTCTCCAGAAGCACCTCTATGGAAATCTGAGAAGTCTGCGAAACGGACGGCCATATAGCTTACTCTGACCGAAGACTGGCGCGAGCCATTAAGGCTGCAGCTTCGGGCAAACTTCGTTACTTGACTGGCTCAGTTGGTTGCCGTTGCGGCATGCGCCTTCGCCTCGTCTTTGACGAGCATCTGCGGATTGCGCCGGAAGACGCGCACCGCGCCGGTCTGAAAGACAGGCTCAGGGCCATACCACTCGGCATTGATGCGATCTACCTCGCGCTGCGAGCCGACGACGACGAGCGCGTCAATCTGCTCGTGCGATTCAGAAAGTAGCTTTTCATACCAGACCAGATGCTCGCTCTCGTCATAGAGTTTGAAGCGGAAGACGCCGACGTTGCTCAAGTCCAGCGCACGGCGACTGACCTCGCGGTCGGCGAAGCGCACGGGAAAGTAATAAAGACATGGGCCGTAGTTGTTCCAGACGACGTTGCCCGTGCCGATGCCGAGGGCGCTCGACAGATTATGCAGGGGATTGGCGCGATACGGGCCGGCGGTGTCGATCTGAATCGCTTCGACGCGCTGGCCTGTGCCGACGAACGGCTTGGCCTGCATGAAATCCGTCACCACGCGGTTCGAGTAGAGCGCATAATCCCACACGAAGGCGACCTGCAAGACGGCGGCAACCAGCAACGCCACACCGCAGGCATTGACGACCGGGCGACGAGCGCGCAGATTCATCGCCGGAATGCTTGCCGCCATAGCGATCAGCAAGACGCGCTCGCGCAGGATGCTGCCGTGCGCATCGCCAAAGCTATCGGGGCCGAAGAAGCCTGCGGCGAACAACAGCAAGGCGAGAATCAACCAGCCGCGCCGCTCGCGCTCCTGCCCGCGCCGCATTGTAAAAAAAGTTATAACCAGCAGGAGGGGAACGACGATCTGCACGATTTGTGACGGTCCGACATAGGCGAACCAGTCGGCGCGTTGCAAGGAAAACGGCAGGCAGACGTTTTCCGAGCGTATCTGAATGAAGTCGACGCTGCGCGCATAGTTAAACCAGGCGCGCGGCGATAAACAGCTATCTACTCCATACCACGCCGCCTGAACGTCGCCGCCGCTCTGCATCAGCCGGTGATACATGACGGCCAGGGGCGCGAGCGGCAACATACTGGCTGCCGTCCAGCCGAGCCGCCGAAGGCTTGCGCCCGGCGTCGCCAGGGCCAGCACAGCGAGGGCAAAGACGGTGAGGCCGAGACTGACCAGATGGCTGAAATAGCCGGCGACCAGCAACAGCGCCAGGCAAAGCGCCTGCGCTGCTCCCATGCGATCTCGCCATGCCCACCAGACGCCGAGCGTAATGAACATCACGCAAGCGCCGAGCAGGAAGCCGTACAGGCCGAGCAGCCAGAGCAGATTGAGCGACAGTGTGATGGCGAGCGGCGCAACGAGGGCCATCCCTTGCCAGCCGGCGACGCGCCATCGCAGCCCCACCAGGGCGCTCGCCAGTCCCAGAGAGGTGAGCGTCAGCAACGTGCGGTCAGCGATACGTTCCGAAACCAGCGACATCAAGCCGGTCAGAAACAGATGCCCCGCCCAATAAGGCAGCGGATGCCAGTGCATGGTATAGAGATTGTCGAAGGCCGCCGGCTGCTTGAATAATTCCAGAGTGATGTAGGCGTTGAGCAGGTGCAGCGGCCCGTCCTGCGAGACGAAGAAAGGAACGAACCAAATGGCAGCAAGCGCAGGGATGGCGAGCAGGGCAAAAACAATTAAGCCCCAGCGACGTGAGGTTCGCGAGTCAGAGAGCAGATCGGCGGCGGTTTTCATAAGTCAACGCAATGTCAGGCGCTATCGTAATGAACCGACGACCAGAGGGCAAGGCAAAGCGGCTGCGTGAATGCGCGCAGCAAACCTAAGTCACGAGACGTTGGACGGAGAATGACTCGCCGTCTGTTGGTGTTGCCGCATAGCGGCGATTGATTTCAGGCATTTTAATACTTGTACGCTTTAGCGCATTCGCGATGCATGGTAAAGTCGCACGGTGCAGCGTGCTCCTGAAATGCTCTGTTGTGTGATGCGACAGGTTAAACTTGGAGCGGCTCTATGTAGCGCAATCTTTTAGGTTGGGCGAGTCAAATCGCAA
>JBBWZK010000230.1:0-3789 GCA_039648975.1 Blastocatellia bacterium | reverse complement strand
TGATCCTTGCGCATCAGCCACATCTTTAAGTTGCCCTTGTCATCCAGTTGCTCGTTGAACTTGATGAGGTTGTAATAGTTCCACTCGGTCGTCGGCATCGTCTGGTAAGTGTTATCGAAAACCGTTTCGCGGAACGGGTGATCGTTCCATTCGACGCAGGCGACCTCGCAGGCTTTGCAGCCGATGCAGGTCGTCACGTCGACGAGCTTGGCCACCTCAAGCTCGCGCTTGGCCTCACGACCGGGCACGGTTCCGGGATGGCCTGAGATGGCTTTGATTTGCAAGGTTCTTTCAATGTCCATTCTTGCGCCCCTTTTTTAAAAATGAAGGCAGAAGGGTGAAGGATGAAAAGTGAATCATCGTAACTCCTGAGCGGCCTTCAGGCTGCTTGCCCGCAGGGCAGATAGGCCAGCGCTTCTAGCGCTGGTTGGCGCTGCGGTGACGATCTCTTAGCGCGCTTCAGCGTGCTTACACGGCTCGGCTTTAGCCTTGATGATAGGGCAGTGGCTAAAGCCGAACAGACGGACGTTGAAACGCCCTGAGCAGGAATCGCCGCATCCGACACCAGCCGTAAAACGGCTGGCCTATCTGCCCTGCGGGCAAGCCCGATGAATCGGGCTGCGGAGTTACTAATCCTCAATTTGTTATTCATTCCTCATCTTTCATTTTCTTGTCATGCTTTCTCGATCTTCACGAGAAAGCCTTTGAACTCCGGCGTGTAAGCGTTCGGGTCCATCACGGTCGGCGACAGCAGGTTTGTCGGATCAAGCGCCGTCTTGCCCTGGTCTTCAGCAATGCCGCGATAGCCCCAGTGAATCGGTATGCCGATCTGATAGGTCTTCTTGCCGTCAATCGTCATCGGCTTGATGCGGCGCGTCACCATCGCCTTGGCGACGTAGGCATTGCGCGCGCTCGATACTCTCACACGCTCGCCGCCGCGAATCCCCATCTCATCGGCAAGCTCCGCAGGGATTTCGACGAATGGCTCCGGCACCAGCTCGACGCTCATCGGATTGTTCTTCGTCCAGTAGTGATAGTGCTCGGTCAAGCGATACGTGGTGCAGACTACGTTGAAACCCTGATCGGGCGTGCCGTATTTGTCCATGTCGGTCTTGAACTTCTTGACGACAGGGTTGGTGGATTGATTGGGGTGCAGAGGATTGGCAATCGGGCTTTCAATCGGTTCGTAGTGTTCGGGGAACGGCCCTTCGGCGAACGCCGCGAGCGGCGCAAAGATGCGCCCCACGCCTTCAGGATTCATGATGAACGGCCCCATGTGATCCTTTGGGTTCGAGTCCACTTTGAAGTCGGGCACATCGTTGCCGAACAAGCGCCCGGCTGACTCGTTCCACCAGACTTGCTTGCGCTCGCTGTCCCAGGGTTTACCCGCCACATCGCACGAGGCGCGGTTATACAGCACGCGGCGATTCGCCGGCCACGACCATGCCCAGTTGGCGTAGACGCCGAGGCCCGACGGGTCGTCGGTGCCGCGACGCTGCGACTGCGCGCCGGCCTCTGTCCACGAGCCGCTGTAGAGCCAGTTGCCGCACAGAGTTGTGCCGTCATCCCTGAGCCATGCGAAGCCCGGCAGTTGCTGGCCTGCCTTGATGGTGACGCCGGGCTGTTTCTCGTCTGTGAGATCGGCGAGCGCCCGGCCATTGATCTCTTTGGCAACTTCGGCAAGCGGCGGATTGGTCGGGTTCGAGTAAGCCCAGGTCGCATTCAAAAGGGCATCAGGAAATTTGCCGCCTTCTTTCTGGTAGAGTTCGCGCACCTTCAAAAAGATGCGCGCCAGTATTTCCTGATCCATGCGCGCCTGTCCCGGCGTCGGCAGCGCAATGTACTTCCATTGCAGCCAGCGCGCCGAGTTGACAAAGGTGCCGTCTTTTTCGGCAAAGCCTGCGCCGGGCAAACGATAGACCGCCGTCTTGATCTCTCTCATCTGGTCGGGCGTGATGCCGGGCGAACGCCAGAACTCGCTCGTCTCGTCGGGAAAGACTTCACAGACGACGAGCCAATCGGCTCGCTTCAGCGCTTCGATGTTCTTCTGCGAGCTCGTGCCGATCCTCACGCCATTCATGCCAAAGGCGATGTGGCCTTTGACTTCGCCTGTGTACATGCGATCCCACATCTCGACCCACGAGTAACGCCGGTCGATCTTCGGCAGATAGTGGAAAGCGAAATCGTTCTCTTTCTTCGCCGCATCGCCGAACGTCGCCTTGAGGTAGGAGACCAGGAACTTGGGCGTGTTCGACCAGTAGTTGTACGAATCCCATTCCGCAGGCTTTGACAAAGTCGGCGTCGTGCGTTTGTTGTATGTCGCGAGATCGCTATCGGTCGGATTCGGCATCTTCAGATAACCGGGAAAGATGTCAAAGACGCCGCCCATATCGGTTGCGCCCTGAATGTTCGAGTGGCCGCGCAAAGCATTGACGCCGCCGCCTGCACGACCGACGTTGCCGAGCAACAGTTGCAGCATGGCCGCCGTGCGAATGATCTGCGTGCCGACGGTGTGTTGCGTCCAGCCGACGGCATAGATGATCGTCGCGGCCTTTTTCATATCGCCATCCTTGCGGACGGAGGTGAAGAGGTCGGCGGCTCTGAGGAATTGATCGCGCGGGATGCCTGTGATGCGCTCGACCATTTCGGGCGTGTAGCGCGAGTATTGTTGCTTGAGCAGTTGAAAGACGCTGCGCGGATGTTGCAGTGATAAATCGTAAGCCGTATTGGGTGGCAAGCTAGGCGGCGGATTGGGACCGCCCTGGCCGGATGCGCCCGGCCCGCCGGCTGCTTGATGGCCGCCGCCGAGCGGCCCCTGGCCGCCGCCTGTGGTTTCTTTGGATGCGCCGGCAGGCTGCCGCCCGCCGCCTACAGACGGCGTCTTCTTCTGCTCGAAACTTGATGCGACCTGCGCACCAGCCTTGTGCTGTTGGTCAGTCGTCTGTGCCGATGCCTGGCTGCCTGTGGCAGTCGTCGCCGCCGCAGAACCGGCTACAGGAGCCGCTTGCGCGGCGGCGGGCGTCAGATTGCTGCCTTCCTGGTAATTCCAGGTCGACTTGTCGTAAATCTGCGTGCTGGCGTCGAAGCCTGAATAGAGCCCGTCTTCAGGCAGCTTGAAACCTTCTTTGATGATGAAGGCGGCGTTGGTGTAATTCTTGATGTAATCCCAGGCGATGCGATTGTTGTTGATCGCGTAGTTGATCAGGCCGCCGAGGAAAGCGATGTCTGAGCCGGCGCGAATCTGCAAGAAGAGATCGGCGACCGCCGCCGTGCGCGTGAAGCGCGGATCGACGACGATCATCTTGGCGTTGCGCGTCCGCTTGGCTTCGACAGGCCACTTGAATCCGCAAGGGTGGTTCTCGGCAGGGTTGCCGCCCATGATCAACATCATGTCTGTGTTCTTGATGTCGATCCAGCCGTTGGTCATTGCGCCGCGTCCGAATGTGGGCCCCAAACTGGAGACCGTGGGGCCGTGTCAAACACGGGCCTGGGTCTCAAAGTAGCAGACCCCCATGCTGCGCATTGCTTTTACCGCCAGGAAATTGATTTCGTTGGTGTCCGTGCAACCGCCGGTCCAGGCGATGCCTTCGCAGCGATTAACGGTGTTTCCTGCATCGTCTTTGTCGACGAAAGTCTCATCGCTCGTCTTCTTCACCTTCTGAGCAATCTCGTTGATGGCATCGTTCCACGAGATGTCGTCCCAGTGATCCGAGCCGGGCCTGCGCACCTGCGGTTTCAACAGACGGCGGTCGCTTATGATGTCCTGTTCCAGCGAGGCGCCCTTCGGGC
>JBBWZK010000221.1:0-59753 GCA_039648975.1 Blastocatellia bacterium | reverse complement strand
GGCGTCGGCGAGCAGACCGGCGCGCTGGATGCGATGCTGTCGAAGATCGCCGACTTCTACGAACAGGAAGTCGACGCGGCGATTGCTAGCCTGTTGAGCCTGATGGAGCCGGCGATGATTATGTTTCTCGGCGTGACCATCGGCACCATCGTCATTGCTATGTACCTGCCACTGTTCTCGCTGATCGGCAAACTCGCCGGCGGCCACTAAGAAGCGGCAAGCACGTTACCCGGTGAATCCATTGATGCAGCGTGATCAAGAAGGCCGAATCAGGTCTTCTTGATCACGCTGCGCAAGTTTCATGGCCAGCATCTGCTGTAGACGAACCCACCGCAAATCAAGCTGTCGCCTCACCGCCTGTTGTACTTCATTATCGAATCATCTAAGCAGGACATCTTGACGAAAATCGCGCTCGCTTCGATTGCAGGTATTCGATGGTCTCGTAAGCGAGCTATAATGTTGATGCATAGCGACGAATGAGGTGCTCATAATCGCGCCGTGCGCAACCGATGATTGGAGGGCTTGAAACCATGTGCGGACGATTCACTCGCGCAATCAGCGCGGCAGGCGTTGCCGAAGCCTTTGGCGTTGACGAAATCTCTAGCGACCTGAAAGCCAGCTATAATATCGCGCCGACGCAATCGGTGGCCGTCATCATCAGCGACGGCAAGAAACGATTGATCGAGGTGCGCTGGGGCCTTGTGCCATCGTGGGCGAAAGACCCTGCGGTCGGCAACAAGATGATCAACGCGCGGGCGGAAACCATCACCGAGAAGGCGAGCTTCAGAAATGCCTTCAAGAAACGGCGCTGCCTGGTGGTTGCCGATGGCTTTTACGAATGGCAGAAGATCGGTGATGGCAAAAGGCCGGTTTACATACGGCTGAAATCCGGCAAGCCGTTCGGCATGGCAGGACTCTACGAAGTGTGGCACTCGCCGGAAGGCGAAGAGTTGATGACTTGCGCGATCATCACGACAGAAGCCAACGAACTGATGCGGCCAATTCATGAGCGCATGCCGGTCATCATTGCGAAGGACAACGAAGACCTGTGGCTTGATCCGCAAGTGCAGGATACTCCTGTTCTGCGGGAACTGTTGCATCCCTATCCGGCGGCAGAGATGGAAGCCTATCCAGTATCGAAACGCGTGAATTCGCCGGCGGCAAACGCTCCCGACTGCATCAAGCCGGTCACGTCTGTAGATTAAACGGCAGGTATTTTTTAGATTGTAAATTGCATTACTCGCCGCTCTGTTGGATCAGCTTGGCCACCAGGCCCGTCCAGCCGGTTTGATGGCTTGCGCCGATGCCTGCGCCGCTGTCGCCGTGAAAGTATTCGTGAAACAGAATCAGGTCGCGCCAGTGCGGATCGCTCTGGAACTTCTCTATGCCGCCGTAGACGGGCCGGCGGCCCTGCTCATCTTGCAGGAAGATGCGCGTCAGCCTTCGAGAAAGCTCCGCCGCGACTTCCCACAACATCAGCATCTGCCCGGAGCCGGTCGGGCATTCGACCTTGTAGTCTTCGCCGAGATAGTGGTGATACTTTTGCAGCGCCTCGATGATCAGGAAATTCACAGGGAACCAGATGGGGCCGCGCCAGTTGGAATTGCCGCCAAACAATCCGCTGCTCGATTCGGCAGGCTCGTAGCTGACCGTGTGCTCCACGCCGCCCGCGCCGAGCACGTAAGGATGATCGAGATGATAACGCGACAGCGCCCTTATGCCGTAAGGCGAAAGGAATTCGTTTTCATCGAGCATGACCTTCAGCACGCGACGCAGTTGATCGCGATCAACTATCGACAACATGCGCCGCGCTTCTTTGCCGGGCGTTCTCATGCAGGCGACGTTGCCGATGAGGTCTTTGCGATGATCAATGAACCATTCGAGCCGCCGCTTGAAGGCTGGCAGGCGATTGAGCATCTCAGGCTCAAGCGTCTCGACTGCAAATAGCGGAATGAGTCCCACCATCGAACGGACTTGCATCGGGTGGCCGTCGCCACTCGGCAGACAAAGCACGTCGTAATAAAAGCCGTCTTCTGCATTCCACAGCCTGACGTTATCATCGCCCAGATGATTGATCGCGTTGGCGATGTACAGAAAGTGCTCCCAGAACTTGCTGGCCATATCTTCATAAGCCGGGTTGTCCTGCGCCAGCTCAAGCGCAATCGCCAGCATGTTCAAGCAGTACATGCCCATCCAACTCGTGCCGTCTGCCTGTTCGAGGTGACCGCCTGTGGGGAGCGGCGCGCTGCGATCAAAGACGCCGATGTTGTCGAGTCCCAGGAAGCCGCCTTGAAAGACGTTGCGGCCTTCAGTGTCTTTGCGGTTCACCCACCACGTGAAGTTGAGCAGCAGCTTCTGGAAAATGCGCTCAAGGAATCTGGTGTCGCCACGGCCTGTGCGCTTCTTGTCAATCTTGTAGACGCGCCATGCGGCCCACGCATGCACAGGCGGATTGACATCGCCAAAGGCCCATTCGTAAGCCGGCAGTTGGCCGTTGGGGTGCATATACCATTCGCGCAAAAGTAAGATTAACTGCTCTTTCGCAAAGTCTGGATCGACCAGCGCCAGCGGCACCGAGTGGAAAGCCAGATCCCAGGCCGCGTACCAGGGATACTCCCACTTGTCTGGCAACGAGATGATGTCGTCGTTGTAAAGATGCGACCACTGGTTGTTGCGGCCATTCAACCGCTCGGCGGGCGGCGGCGGAGACCCCGGATCGCCTTTGAGCCAGTTGCGCACGTCGTAGTAATAAAACTGCTTGCTCCACAGCAAACCGGCCAGCGATTGCCGCATGACGCGCTGCGAATCATCCGAAACGTGATCGGGAATGACGGTCGCGTAAAACTCATCGGCTTCGCGCTGGCGTTCTGCGAATACTTTATCGAAACCGCTGCCGCACGGATCGCCGTTCGTCGGCGGAATTTTAAGGTCGGTCAATCGCAGCTTGACGACCTGGGTCTCGCCCGGCGCGATGCTCAACGGATAATGCGCCGCCGATTTCGTGCCGTTGAGCCGCGAGTTGACGGCGTCCTGTTTGCCTTGAACGACGTAGTCGTTGATGCCGTCTTTGAAAAACTGCGAGCCGTTGTCTTGATTGTAGAGCCGCCGCGTGTTGGTTTCATTTTCTGTGAACAGCAATTCAGGCGCTCCCTGACAGAAGAGCCAGCGATGACTGTAACTCTTATGACAGAGTTGAACCACCGAAGCATTCTTCACATCGCGGCTGCGATGCAGTCGCGGGCGCTCGCTCTGCTGATCCCACGACCAGGCGTTGCGAAACCAGATCGTCGGCAGCAGATGAAGCTCTGCCGCTGCCGGCCCACGATTGGTGGCGCTGATGCGAATGAGTATGTCTTCAGGCGTCGCCTTGGCGTATTCGATGACGACATCGAAGTAACGGTCTTCGTCGAATATGCCTGTGTCGATCAACTCGAATTCCGGCTCGTGTTTGCTGCGGCGCTGATTCTCTTCGATGAGCCGCGCGTAAGGGAACTCACTCTGCGGGTACTTGTAGAGAAACTTCATGTAACTGTGCGTCGGCGTCGAATCAAGGTAGAAGTAATGCTCTTTGACATCTTCGCCGTGATTGCCCTGTGAGCCTGTGAGCCCGAAGAGGCGCTCTTTCAAGATGGGATCGCGCCCGTTCCACAAGGCCAGCGCAAAGCAGATATGCTGATGGCGGTCGCTGATGCCGCCAATGCCGTCTTCGCCCCAGCGATAAGCCTTCGAGCGCGCCTGATCGTGCGTCAGGTAATCCCAGGCCATGCCGTCGGCGCTATAGTCTTCGCGCACCGTACCCCAGGCGCGTTCGCTCAAGTAAGGCCCCCAGCGTTTCCAGCGCGCCTTACGTTCACGCGACATTTCAAGCCGTTGCTCTTCTGCGTTCACAGTTCATTCCTTTCACAGGATGTAGCGCAAGCGGTTAGCTTGCGCTACATCGCTGAAGCAAATGATCGCCAACGCGTAGCGCATTCGCAAGGTTGATGACACGCGGATTCCAGTTGTCCTTGAAAAATTGCAAGAAGCCGCGCCGATCTCATGGCAAGCGGCGCTCGCCGGTTATCGCCTTGACAATGACTCTGCGACCTTGTGATATGAGTGTGCTTCCGCAGAGAACAAGCAACAGGAGGGAGAGGGAATGGCAAAGACAAACAAACGAAAGAACGAAGCAAGAAAAAAAACGACGGGCAAGAACGCTAAAGATGTTGATCTGGTCGGCGATGCGGTAACGATTGTCGGCACGGCCATCGGCGTCGTAGGGGGAGCCGCGCACTTCATCGGCTCAAAGGTCGCTGAAGCCGTCAGTGGCAAGGCCGGCAAGCAGAAATCAACCGCTGGCAAAGCAACGAAGAAGGGCAGCGCGAAGAAGGCAGGCGCAACCAGGAAAGCCGCGACGAAAAAGGCTGCGAAAAAATCCAGCGCCAAGAAAGGCGCGGCGAAAAAGACCCGCGCAACGAAGTGAATCGCCAAAACGCTTTGCCAGCCTGAGTACAGCGCAGGCCAAACGTCGGGCTTTAACGATTCCTACTTGCCATCGCGTTTAGCAATTCACTTAGCCGCCGCCGCAGCGGCGGGCGTCGGTTCTTTACGAGATCGCCGCTTGAGCGAAATCCGGTAGGCGCAACGCCGGTCTCCAGCCACCATATGTTCATCTCGCTCGACCGAAGCGTTGCGCCCCAAGACCTCCCTGAAAGTGTCGAGCTCGGCCCGGCAGAACCCCTGACAACTCGCCGCCGCCACACAGATGGGGCAGTGATTCTCGACCAGGACGTAATCGTTTCCCTCCTTCCACGACTCTGCCATATAACCTTCGCGTGTGCGCGCCTCAGCCAACCGCTCGACCTTCTCTTCCAGACTGGCCGCGCCGCGCAAGGCCGTCGCGTAAGCCGCCTTCGATTCCACCGTCTTCGCGTCGATCAACCGGTCGAGCACCTCCTCACCCAACTGCGTGCGAATTGACTGAATGAGATGTGCGGTGAGTTCGGCGTGCCCGTCAGGAAACCGTGCGTTGCCTGTGACAGTCAGGCTCCACACCTGCACAGGCCGCCCGACTCCGCGTGATTCGGAGAGCGCTGAGACCAGCCCGTCCGCCGCCAGCCGCACGAGTTGCTGCCGGGCCGCCTCGCCTGTGATGCCCACCTCAGCCGCCAGATCTGCCGTCGTCTGCGGCCCACGAGTTTTGAGCAGCACCAACAACCGCTCAGCCGCCGGGCGCGCCAGGCGCGAAGAATTTCCCAAGTGTTTACTTGACATATTCAAATCCAAAAATTATATTCCAAGTGGTTTCTTGGAAAAGTATAAGACGCTTGTCGCGTCCTGGCAACAAAATTTAAGACGATTGGCGCAAGCCAATTGGTTCAGAAAGTTTGAGGGCTAGTGAATATGCAAAGCAAACGACAGATTGATTTCCCTGATCCGTTAAGCGGTTTGCGCGTGGCGGTCACAGGCGGCACCTCCGGGCTCGGACTGGCTTTCGTGAAAGAGTTGGTCGCCCGTGGCGCGCAGGTCGCATTCGTCGCACGTCGTCGCGAACTCGTCGAAGCGGTGGGGCGCGAGCATCCCGGCACGCATGGGATCGTCGGCGACGTCTCGGAGAAGAATGATATTTACCCGATGGCGATGCAGATCGTCGGCGAACTCGGCGGGCTCGACGTGTTGATCAATAACGCATCAGAGCTTGGGCCGACGCCTCTGGCGCTGCTTGGCGACACAGACTGTGAGGACTTGGAGCGCGCCCTGGCGACCAACCTCGTCGGGCCGTTTCGGCTGACCAAGGCACTGCTCGGCGCGTTGGCCGCTGCGGCGCGCGAAGGTCGTGGTGCGGTCGTGTTAAACGTGTCGAGCGACGCAGCGATCAACGCTTATCCGCAATGGGGAGCCTATGGCGCGAGCAAGGCGGCTTTGCATCATTTGAGCCGCATCTGGGACGCCGAACTCGTCACAGATGGCGTGCGTTTTCTATCGCTTGATCCAGGAGATATGGACACGCCGCTGCATGCGCTCGCTGTGCCTGACGCAGACCCTGCAACCTTGAAGCATCCTGAAGAGTCGGCGCGTGAACTTGCTGATGCCATTGCCGCCGCGCTCTCTAACCGTGAGCCACAGAGCGCTGTGCAGATGGGCGATGAACATATAGGAGAGATGCGATGATTGCCGCCGACCGACCCGTACAACGCCCGCCACAGGCGAAGCTGCTGGTCATCGACGCGAACGGGCAGATCAAGCACGCGCGTCGTGCGGCGGTCGTCGACTTCCTGCGGTCAGGCGACCTTCTCATTGCTAACGACGCGGCGACGCTGCCCGCGAGTTTGCAAGGCCAGCACATATCAAGCAAGGCAGCGATTGAAGTGCGGCTCGCCGGTCGCCACTCGCTTGCGGCGAACGAGGTTAGCCATTTTTCCGCCATTGTGTTTGGCGCAGGCGACTTCTGTACGCGCACAGAAGATCGCCCGCCGCCGCCGCCGCTCGCACAGGGTGATCGCCTCGCGCTCGGGCCGCTGTCGGCGACGGTTGAGCGATTGATTGATCACCCGCGCCGGGTGTCTCTGCGTCTCGAAGGCTCGCCCGACGAAATATGGTCCGGCCTCACGCATCACGGCAGACCGATCCAATACGCGCACATACGGTCGCCGCTGGCGTTGTGGGATGTGTGGGCGCCGATAGCTGGCCCGCCCGTCGCATTTGAACCGCCATCAGCCGGCTTCGCGCTGGACTGGCAGACGCTGATGGCAATACGCGAACGCGGCGTCGCCTTCGCCACCTTGACGCACGCTGCCGGAATTTCATCTACAGGAGATGATGAGCTCGACCGCCAATTGCCGTTTGACGAGCCTTATAGCATCCCGGCCATGACGGCTGCGGCAATCCGCCGCACGCGGGCCAGCGGGGGCCGCATCGTTGCCGTCGGCACCACCGTCGTTCGCGCCCTTGAGCATGCGGCAATGCACGACGGTCAGGTGAGTAGCGGCGAAGGTCTGGCGACACAGCGCATCGACGAAACGACTCTATTGCAGGTTGTTGATGCGATCCTATCGGGTACACATGAGCCCGGCACCAGTCATTATCAATTGCTGCGCGCCTTCGTGGATGATGCGACGCTATGTCGCGCCAGCGAAGAGATGGAGTTACTCGGCTACCGGACGCATGAATTCGGCGATTCAATTCTGATCGAGCGTCAAGCCTCTCTGACGACAGGCTAATGAAGTGGAGTTAGATCGGCTTGCGATAGCCTGTAGGGCAGGCGGCAGCCTGTGGAGTGCGGCGACTGGTCGCCGCACTCCATAACCGTAGTCCCTCTTTTAATCGCACCCGTTTTAACCAGATTGCAAATTCAGACCTTGACATTTCGGCGGCTATAATCAATTATCTCAGGCGCGATTTCAGGCCCCTTAAAGTGGCGGGGAATGTCTATTTCGAATATGAGAATGAGGTGATTGTGAATCGAAAAAAAGGATTGGTCTTTTTCCTGCTGGTTGTTTTTACTGCGATAGAACTGGCCTGCAACGTCAGCTTCTCAACCGCCAGAATCGCGGACGCAACCCTGGCCAAGGATGTAACTGCCGACAAAGAGGCGGTTGGGCCTACGACTACGTTTGATCCCCATATTCCTGTCATTCATTGTGTGGTGAAACTTGCTAACGCGCCTGACAATACGAAGGTGAGAGCGAAATGGAGCATTGTGAATGTTCCGGGCCAGGAGCCAAACTCTAAAATCGTAGAGTCGGATGTGGATAATGCAGGCGGCGAGAAGAATATTGTTGACTTCACCTTTACGCCGTCGCAAGGTCTGCCGGTGGGCGAATACAAGGTCGATCTTTATTTGAATCCCAAGCCTGGGAAAGATGATCCGCCGGCCAAGACATTGACCTTCACGATCAAGTAACCTGCCCCTATATAATTAAAAATACCGTCGCGGTTAGATCGTTCACTTGCACGCGCAGGTGTTGTTGGTGATGTTCCGGTCACTGATACTGAACATCTGCCCGGAGGATCAGTAAAAGCCATAAGGCGATCAGGATTGCGGCAAATGTTCGTTGCATACTCAAAAATTTCCTTGAGCTTGTAATCACCCAGCCTGATGCTCCAGTCCCTTCAAGCCCAATGGCATGAAGTTAAGACCTGGGAGCGCGGGCAGCTTGCCCGCCACCTCTCGCATCGGCAAGCCCGGCGGGCAAGCTGCCCGCGCTCCCAGGCAGCCGACTGGCTTAACTTCATGCCATTGATCTTCAAGCCGCAACGCTCTGATTTCCGCCGTTACTTTCTAGTGGAGCTTTCCGATCCGTTCCGTTCAAACTTGGAATTCGTTTCACGATCTGCCTTGCGCTCCAGTTTATGAAAATCAAGCATCACATCCGCTCGCCCTTTCAGATCACGCTTCAACCGTTCCAATGCTACACGCACGACATCTCGGTGATGGACGCGCTGGCGAGCCGGGACGTTGCTGACCTGTAACCAGATCTGGTGAATCAGACTGAGATCTTCGTTGGTCAGGGTAGGCGCATGCGCTCCCAGGTAGACGATATGTTCTTGATTACCGGGCTCGATGACGCGGAACAGCACCTGACGGCGCGGCTTTTCCGGCAGCCGCTCCCAGGCGCGGCCCAGTTCGCGCGCCTGCTCTTGTAGCGTCATCTTCGCCGACTGCCCGGCGATGATTTGCTCGGAATCCAGGCGCACCGCCGCCTGCGCCACCGCGTCATAGATGTTGGTGGCCGGCACGATCAGCAGATCAACCGGCTTGCCATGCTTTTCCGCAAGCGCCACGACGCGCGTAAACAAGCGCTGCTCGTATTCGGCAAACAGGTTTTCATCCACCGGCTCCTGATCACCGCCTTCGCCCGTCACCACGCGAACGCTCATCACGACAATATCCTGCTCATCCGTATTCGTGTGATCGAGCGCATATTCGAGATGCGTCAGCGTGTTGTAATCGCGCACCGCCACCAACATATTGCCGGGCCGCGCGCCGACCGCTTCCTGGCTGACGGTCTCGCTGTGCTGTAACTGAAAACGGTCGAGCTTGGCCAGCGTCAGATCCTGCTTGCGGCGATTGCGGCGCTCGGAGATCGTGAAGAGAATAAAGAACGCCGCGGTAAACGCAATGCCTGCCTGCGTGGCAATCTTCTTCGTCAAGAGATTCGTCAGCGCGATGGATAGCAATATCAGGGCGGTCAGAATCAAGCCTATGGGGATCTCGGTCTTGCCGAGGCGCAGATTGAGTGGCACTTTCCATTCGCGGCCTTCCGGGCGTTTGAAACGCAACACTAGCGTCGCCACGGCGTTGAATGTGAAGCTCCAGATGACGCCGAACGCATAAGCCTCGCCGAGCAGGAAGACGTCACCGCGCGAGCCGAGAATCGTCACCAGTTGCAGGATGGCGATCAGGTTGACGATGCGATAGGTGGTGCCGTACTTGCGGTGCGGGGCACGAAACCAATCGGTGAGCACGCCGTCTTCCGAGACGCGGTTCAAGACGCCGTTGGAGCCGATGATGGCTGTGTTGACCGCCCCCGATAGCATCAGAAAGCCGACCACCACGACGAACGCTTGAAAGATCAGCTTCAGATAGCCTGGCCCGACGAAGTTGATGGCGAGGCCAGAAATCAGGTTGTTGAGGTACTGGCCGCGCGTCTCGTCCGGGATGATGGCGACCGCAAAGAAGCTGACCAGCGAGGTGAACAGCAGCGAGTAAATGAAGATGACCCAGCCGGCGCGCTTCAGGTTCTTGAGCTTGGGATGTTCAAGCTCGCGGTTGACCTGCGCCAGCGTCTCTTCGCCGCTCATGGCGAGCACCGAATGGCCGAAGGCGATGAGGATGCCGAGCAGGCCGATCAGCGACGGCGCATGATCGGCGATGCGAAAACGGTCGCCATCGGGGACGAACCAGCGCAAGGCTTCCAGCCAGCCGAGCGCGTGTTCGGGTGAGTCCGCAAAACTCAGATTGTCTGCCGACGGCAGCGGTGGCATCTGTCCGCCGCGCTCAATCAACGTGATGATGCTCCAGCCGATCATGATCACCACCATGACGGTGGTGATATACATGATGCGCAGGGCGTCGTCTGATGATTCGTGAATGCCCTTGATGTTGCGCCACCAGAAATAGATTGTTGCCAGCGAGGCGATGCCTGCCGCCAGCAGGTTGATTAATTCTAGCGAGGGCGTCCACGGATGGCCGAAATAGGTCATGGTCTGCGCAAATAAGCCGACGATGTACTGGCCGGCAGAGACGCCCGAAATCGGCCCGGTGAGGATGAAGTCAAAGATCAGCGCCGAGACACTGAGCTTTGCCATAGTGCCGCCCATGGCTTCCTTGACGACGCGATAGACGCCGCCGCGCGTGAACATGGTCGACGATTCGATGTAGAGGGCGCGCACGGCGTAGCTGAACAGCATGACGCCCAGGACAAACCATGGCGCGGCTTTGCCGATGAACTGTTCCGAGATGCCGCCGACGTAGAAGGCCGACGAGCCGAGATCGTTCAACACAATGGCCGCCGCCCGCCAGAACGAGATGAATGAAAGCATCACCGTGGTGGCGACGACCACACGGACGCGATTGGGAGATTTCAAAGCGGACATAATCTGATTGCTATATGCTGTTTCTAGTCAATCGCTGCGGCGCTTCCAGTCCCTCGGATTTCGCGGACTGCCGAAAGGCTAAAACCTTTGCTTTGCGTCTCACCTCGAAGGTGCCGCAGACCGCACAACAGTAGGCATAGACATAACCCCTCATCTTCCAAGCCTGTAGATGGCCGGTGGATAGCTGTGCGCCAATTCCTTCACATTCAAGACAAATGACGGGCTGATCCTGGATGTAAAGCGCGCGTCCGACCGACAACATTAGTCCCTTATTCCGATACCGCTAAAACAAAGACATAAGCTGCCAAGCCAATCTTGAACGTCCTAAAGCGACTGACAACCGGAGGCTAACAGGAAATGTATAAGGAATGTATAAAGAATGTATAAAGAAACCATAAAGATCACTGCCATCTCAAATCATTAGGAGAGCTTGGTTGATGAAGTGAAAGAAGTGGACGAGGTAAATCTCGGCTTACTTGAAAGAGAAGGCTCCATTACCGAATTGTGTTCACGACAGTTCCGGCCAACAAGTGAATATACAGGCAAGAGCAAGAAGAAAAGCATATGAAAATCCCGATTTCCTTGCAAAAGAAAGTTCTGGCCAGGCGAAGCGGAACGGAGGTATTGTCGAGGCGCTAAGTATTCAATACGGCGGAAAAGAATTCGCTATTCGGTGTCCGCTTACATTTAGAGCCACCCTAAAGGTGGCTCTAAATGTTTGATTTAATTTATGAGCCGTGCTGGGCTCGAACCAGCGACCCTCTGGTTAAAAGCCAGATGCTCTACCGACTGAGCTAACGGCCCTGAAAGATAATTCCATTCTGCAAGCGAGCATACGGGCTGCTCTCCACAAATTTGCATCTTAACCGACCGCACATGGGCCGTCAAGCGCAACGCCAGGGACGTATTGCTGACCAGCTATCTTCGCAACCGCTGCCGGTCATGACGGCGCTTCAAGCGTGGCTGGTCAGAAACGCTTTCGCTTCATTGAGGGTTGGCAACCCTGTGCGCGCACCGACGGCAAGGCACTTCAATCCGGCGACGGCGTTGGCGAAGCGCAGCGTTTCTTCGACCATCAAGCCGGTCAGCAACCCGTAAATGAACCCGGCGTGAAAGGCATCGCCCGCACCCGTCGTGTCGCGACAGTCAATCGCGAACGCCGGCGAATGGATGAACTGGCCACGAATGTAAATCAGCACACCATCCTCGCCGAGCGTCGCGCCGGTGACTAACGAACCGTTCTTCTCTGCAAGCTGCTTTAAGGCTGTGCGCAGATCGCTTTCGCCAGTCAGTCGCGTCGGGAAGGTGCTCGACGAAATCATGAAGTCAATCAGCGGCAGCATCTGCTCTGCGCCCGGATAAATGTTGTCAATGTCGAGCACCGTCGCTACACCTTCCGCGCGCGCATAGGTCGCTGCAACGATGGACGCTTCAACGTCGTGGCCGTCAAGATGCAGCACGCGCCCGGATGTCACCGCCGTGCGATCCACGTCTTCAGGACGAGTGGCAATCGCCGGATCACGATTCCAGAGAATCGTCCGCTCGCCGCTCGCTTCGTCGATGATGATGAAAGCGGTTTGCGTTTCGGCCCCTTCGACAACCGGTATATCCGCCGTCACGCCTTCCGAAACAATCGAGTTAATTTGAAAGCGCCCGATGTCGTCGTCGCCGACTTTGCCGATGTAGCGCGTGCGCAAACCCAATCTCGCCAGCGCCACCATCGCCGTCGCGCACTGGCCGCCCGCCGCCAGTTGATGCGACTTGTAGGGAATCTTACTATTGAATTCGGGATAGCGCGGCGCGACGATCAGATGATCGACGGCGTTGAGTCCGAGCGCCACGGCATCAAACGGCTTGCCGGTGGGGACGGTGATTCCAAATTCCATGCCAAAAGTCTATAGAGTCTAGCGAGTCTAGCCAGTCTTGAGAGTCTGACGAACGGCTAGACTCTCCGGACTCTCCGGACTCTCAAGACTCGCTAGATTATTAGTGCGACTGGCTGACGGCGTTGTTTGTCAGCAAGCGGACTTCGACGCGGCGATTCTGCTGGCGGCCTTCGAGCGTCGTGTTGTCGGCGACCGGACGGCTCTCGCCAAATCCCAGAATCGACATGCGAAACAACGGGATGTTGTGATGTTCGGCCAGGTAGCGGCGCACCGCTTCCGAGCGCGCCTCGCTCAAACGATCATTCAACATTGGGTCGCCGTCGGAAGAAGCAAAGCCTTCGATCTCCAATAGGAAGCCGTTGCGATCTTTGATCTGGCTGGCCAGTTCATCAAGCGCCGCCGTCGCTTCAGGCTGAAGGTCGGACTTGCGGACTTTGAACCAGATGGTGACGGTCTTCTGCACGGTGAACTTGTCGAGGTTCGAGCGCAGGTCGGTGACCGATTGTTCGACGCCGGTGACACGCGTGTTGGCTTGCTCGGCTGCCGAAGCCGCGCGATCAGCGGTTTGCTGGGCGCGGTCTGTGCGGTTGCCGACCTCGGCAACGTCTGTGCGGATGCGGCTGATGTCCTGCGTGTTGCGGCGCGAGGTTTCTTCGAGTTCGCCTGTGCGATTCTCAAGCGGCGTCGCACGCTCGTTGACGCGGTTGCGGACATACTTTTTGGTGGCGCAGGCGCTCGACAGCAGCACCGCGAGTGCGATGCTGGCAACAGCCATCGCTTTTCGTTTCATAAGGGCCTCCTCAGGTGATTTCACCCGCCACTAAAAAAGCGCATCGGCGCGGGCGGCAATGCGATGCGCTCGAAGAGGTGAACGTTTGCCGTGCTTTGCTTACCTCAACTATACTTTTATCGGGCGACGCTAGAGTAAATACACGAAAAACAATGGGGGAGTCAAGAAGTTGAAAAGAACTCTATGGATTGGCTTACTGACCCTGACGCTCGGCGCAGTGCAGCCGGCGACTGCCGATGACTGCAAAGCGCCGGAGTTGATCTGCAAGGCGGCGGGCAATCAGGACCGCTCGCTCTATATGCGCGACCACTGCCATTACGAGCAGCGGCTGCGCGTCGAGCGCTTCAAGGTCAAAGACGGACAGGAGAGGCCGGAAGAAACCCGCGAGACGACGGTTGAGATTGAGCCGGCAGCCAGAGCCGACAAATCCGGCCAGGTGCCGGTCAGCGTCAGTGTAATTTCGGATACGGATAAAAAGGGCAACCCGAAGAGCAAGGTCAACGAGAACGATACCACACTGCTGTCGTTCGGGGCGCTCTGGGACCTGGCTTTCTTCCCGCTGCTGCCTGAAAAAATCCAGTACTACAATTTTCAGGAAGTCGTTGCCGAGCGCAAGAACGAGCATTGGTATCGCTTCATCCCGAAAGCCGAGGCGACCAGTGTGCCGCTGGCTTCGGGCATCGTCATGCTTGATGCGACGACCGGCGAAATCCTGACGATTAAGATCGAAAGCCTGCACAATCTTGAAGTGCTCGACAAGGAAGCGGCCAAGCTGAAGAGCTTCAACGCGACGATTGATTATTCGCAGTTTGAAGGCGCGATGCGCTTGCCGACGCTGGCTTCGGGCAGCGGCGCGTCGAACATACGGCGCTTCGAGGGCAACTTCCGCTTCCGCTATCAAGAAGGCAAATATCGGATCGTCAGCAAAATGTAGGGATCAGGGATTAGAGGCTAGGGGCTAGAGAAGAGGATGCAGCGTAATTTGACTGTTCCTAATCTCTAGCCCCTAGCCCCTAGCCTCTAGCCTCTAGCTTCTATGACTCTTTCTGAAAAACTCGCCAGCCTGCCGACGCAGCCGGGCTGTTACATCTACCGCGACGAGGCGGGCAAAATCCTCTACGTCGGCAAGGCGAAGAACCTGCGCAATCGCGTGCGCCAGTATTTTCACTCGCCGCGCTCGCACGACGCCAAGACCAATGAACTGGTGTCGCGCATCGCCGACCTTGAATTGTTTCTCACCGACAGCGAGATCGAAGCCCTGGCGCTGGAAAGCAATTTGATCAAGAAGCATCGTCCGCCGTTCAACATTCTGCTCAAGGACGACAAGCAGTACCCGCACATCAAGATCACCAATGAACGCGCGCCGCGCGCCGTCATCGCCCGCAAGATCGTCAAAGACGGCTCGCGCTACTACGGCCCATATCTGCCGCCGTCGCTGGCCTGGCAGACGCTGGATTTAATCAACCGCCATTTTCAACTGCGCACCTGCACGATGGAGATCACAGGCCGAGCGGATCGGCCCTGCCTCGAATATCACATCAAGCGCTGTCTCGGCCCATGCGTCAAGGAACTCTGCACGCTCGATCATTACAATGAAGCCGTGCGCGATGTCGACATGCTGCTCGAAGGCAAGACAGCTGATCTGGAAACCATGTTGAAAGAGCGCATGCAGAAAGCCTCTGATGAGTTACGTTTTGAAGCGGCGGCGCGTTATCGCGATCAGTTGAAGACGATTGCCAAACTCGGCGAGCAGCAGAAGATGATGCTGGTGTCGGGCGAAGATATTGACATTTTCGGCTATTACCGCGAAGGCTTCCAACTGGCGCTGGCGCTGTTCACTATGCGCGAAGGCAAGGTCGTCGGCAAGCGCGAGTTTTATTGGGAAGACATCAGCGATCCGTTCGATCCCGGCGCGTTCATCGGCCAGGCGTTGAAGCAATATTACACCGCAGGCGATTATGCGCCGGGCGAGGTTCACGTCCCTGTCGACTTTGAAGATCGCGAGTTGCTCGAAGAATATTTGACGACGCAGCGCGGTCGCCGCGTTCACATCAGCGCGCCGCAGCGCGGCGTCAAGCGCGATTTGATTGACCTCGTGGAAAAGAATGCTCGCTTGAATTTCGATCAACGGTTCCGCGTGCAGCGGCCCGATATGTCGAAGGTCTTGCTGGAGCTTCAGGAAATTTTGGAACTGCCTGAGCTTCCCGAACGCATCGAGTCGTTCGACATCTCGAACATTCAGGGCGACGAGAACGTCGCTTCGATGGTCGTCTGCGAGCACGGCGTGATGAAGAAGGCGGATTATCGCAAGTTCAAAGTGCGTTCGGTCGAAGGCCGAGCTGATGATTTTCAATCGATGTATGAAGTCGTCGGTCGCCGGTATTCCAGGTTACTGAGAGAAGATCGCCCGTTGCCGAATCTGGTTTTGATAGACGGCGGCAAGGGCCAGCTTGCCGCTGCGGCTCGCGCCCTGCACGAACTGGGGCTTGAAGCCTTGCCGACGGCTTCCATCGCCAAGCGCGAAGAGTTGCTGTTTGTCAAAGGACGCGACGAGCCTCTCCGCATAGATCATCATTCGCCTGTGCTGCATCTGATTCAGATGATCCGCGACGAGACGCATCGCTTCGCCGTGACTTATCACCGCAAGCGCCGGGCGATGCGCGATTTCAGATCGGAGCTTACTTCGATACCCGGCGTTGGCGAGAAGTTGAAGGCGCGCTTGTTGCGCAACTTCGGCAGCCTCAAGCGCGTCTCGGGGGCAAGCTTTGCGGAATTAAAGCCCTTCGTCGGCGCAACCCAGGCCGAGCGCATCGTCGAGCACTTCGCCAACCTCCGACAAACTGAAATCAAAGATGCTGATGATCCGGAAGGGATTGAATAAAGCAGGGCGCAAGAAAAAACGCCGAACGACCATCACTCATCGTTCGGCGTTTTTATTTTGTGATATTGCTTACGCCTGGGCGATCAACTGCCGCAGCACGTAATGCAGGATGCCGCCGTGGCGGTAATAGTCCACTTCAATCGGCGTGTCGATGCGCACCGTCAATGACACCTCTTGCGTCTCGCCGTTCTGGCGATGAATCACTAGCCGGACATCCTGACGCGGCCTGATGCCGCTGGCAAAGCCGACGAGGTCGAAGGTCTCGCTGCCGTCAAGCTGCAACGTCTGTGCGCTGGTGCCTTCTTTGAACTGGCACGGCAGCACGCCCATGCCGACGAGGTTGCTGCGATGTATGCGCTCGAAGCTCTGCGTCACCACGGCGCGCACGCCTAACAGTCGCGTGCCTTTCGCGGCCCAATCTCTTGAACTGCCCGTGCCGTATTCCTGGCCGGCGAAAACGACGAGCGGCGTGCCTTCCTGCTGATACTGCATCGCCGCGTCATAGATGCTCATGCGTTCGCCGTCGGGCTGATGCACAGTGACGCCGCCTTCGGTGCCTGGCACCATCAGGTTCTTGATGCGCACGTTGGCGAACGTGCCGCGCGTCATCACGCGGTCATTGCCGCGCCGCGCGCCGTAACTGTTAAAGTCGGCCACCGTGACGCCGCGCTCTTGCAGGTATAGACCGGCGGGACTCGTCGGCTTGATCGCCCCCGCAGGGCTGATGTGATCGGTGGTCACCGAATCGCCGAAGATGGCTAGCGCCCGCGCGCCGTTGATCTCGCTGATCTCGCCCGCTTGCATGCCGAAGCCCTCGAAGTATGGCGGCTCCTGTATGTAGTCGGATTCCGCGTCCCATTCGTAGAGCGCGCCGACCGTCACGGGAATCTCGTTCCACATCGGATTCTGCTCGGCGAAGCTGCTGTAAAGCTGATGATAGGTTTCGGCGTCAAATGCCGAGCGCATCAGGTCGCGCACTTCATCCGTCGTCGGCCAGATGTCGCGTAGATACACCTGGCCGCCGTCCGCTCCCGTGCCGATAGGCTCTTCCGAAAGATTGATGCTGACGCGCCCGGCGAGCGCGAAGGCGACGACCAGCGGCGGACTCATGAGGAAGTTTGCCTTGACGCTCTGATGCACGCGCGCCTCGAAGTTGCGATTGCCGCTCAACACCGATGCCGCGATGATGTCGTTATCGTTGACTGCCTCTTCAAGCCCCGGATCGAGCGGCCCGGAATTTCCTATACAGGTGGTACACCCATAGCCCACCAAGTTGAAGCCGATCTGATTTAAGTAGGTTTGCAAGCCAGCCTTTTCGAGATAATCCGTCACCACACGCGAGCCGGGCGCAAGCGAAGTCTTCACCGTAGGTCGCACACGCAAGCCTAGCTCGACGGCTTTCTTGGCCACAAGGCCGGCGGCCAGCATCACACTCGGATTCGAGGTGTTGGTGCAGGACGTGATGGCGGCGATGACCACATCGCCGTGCCGCAACTCGGCTTTGCCTACGGGAAACTCTTCTTCGAGTATTTCAACAACGCGGTCGGGCGTCGGGCGATTGTTGATCATCTCGGTTTCCGACCACGTTGCGGTGTTCTTGTCGCTGACCAGGGCTGCGCCGACGGGCGTCGTTTTTATCCCCTGCTCGCCGCCGCCGCTTAGGGGGTCCATCAATGCCGAGTCGCGCACGCCAACGTGCGTGAAGACGCACTTCTCCAGGTCTTCGGGCGAGAGGTTGTAGCCGCTCTCGTTCACGGGCTTGACGAGCAGTTCGCGAAACTTGTCTTTGAGGTTCGACAGCGCGATACGATCCTGCGGGCGCTTCGGCCCTGAGACGCTGGGCTCGACCGTCGACAGATCAAGCTCAAGCAGGCTACTGTAATCCACCTCGCCTTTGCGCGGTATGCCGAACATGCCCTGCGCCTTGAAATAGCTATAGATCAACTCGACCTGTTCGTCGCTGCGGCCCGTCGCCTTGTAGTAACCGAGGGTCTCTTCATCGACAGGGAAGAAGCCCATCGTCGCGCCGTATTCAGGCGACATATTGGCAATCGTCGCGCGGTCTGTGGCCGTCAGCCGTGCCGCGCCTTCGCCATGATACTCGACGAATTTGCCGACACCTTTTGCTTTGCGCAGCATTTCTGTAATCGTCAACACTAAATCGGTAGCGGTCACGCCTTCGCGCAACTGGCCGCTCAAATGCACGCCGACGACATCCGGGGTCAGGAAGTAGACCGGCTGGCCGAGCATGCCGGCCTCGGCTTCGATGCCGCCGACGCCCCAGCCGACGACGCCCAGGCCGTTAATCATCGTCGTGTGCGAATCGGTGCCGACCAGCGTGTCGGGGAAGTAGACGCCATCGCGCTCCTGCACGCCTTTGGCGAGATATTCGAGATTGACCTGATGGCAGATGCCTATGCCTGGCGGCACGACGCTGAAGCTATTGAATGCCTGCATGCCCCACTTCAGGAACTGGTAACGCGCGCGGTTGCGCTTGAACTCCATCTTCATGTTCTTGATGAAGGCGTCCGGCGAACTGGCAAAATCGACCTGCACCGAATGGTCTATGACGAGATCTACGGGCACCAGCGGCTCGATGATCTGCGGGTCTTTACTGAGGTGCGCGACGGCTGAACGCATCGCCGCGAGATCGACTAACAGCGGCACGCCGGTGAAGTCTTGCAGCAGAATGCGCGCGACGATGAAGGGAATCTCGTCTGTGCGCTCGTCATTCGGCCTCCAGTTGGCCAGCCCGCGAATGTTCTCTTCGGTGATGCGCTTGCCGTCATAGTTGCGCAGCACGGATTCGAGCACGATACGTATGCTGACGGGCAATTTCGAGATAGGGCCGACGCCCTCTTTTTCAAGCTGCGGCAGCGAATAGAACTCGCCGGTGCGATGGTTCGCGATAGTAAACGTCTGATGGGAGTTGAACAGATTATGAGCCATAGTTTTTTCAATCATCCGTGTGGTTGGCGCGTCTGTATGCGCGGTCTGGTTATCAGTTTTACTACGTTTTGCCTGTGAATTTCAGTTTAGAGTTCGAGCGCCCCATCGTCAAGGAAGATGCCTTTACTGTTAAACCATATCCTATCTGAACGTGCTTGTGAGGCTTGCCTGAGCCCAGCGCCTGCCACGAGTGCGATCAGCAGATACGGCAGAAGACCAGGCAGAGTAGGTCTAGCTGTCCAATATGCGGTGTGCAATATCACTAAAACATAAGCCCTTCATTTTGGAAAGCTTTTATCATGTCTGCTTGCAATGTACGGATAAGAGAATAACCTAACAAAAAAATGTTATATGCTACATCAAATTTTCTTGCCCCAAGTTTTTAACGGTGATATAAACGCGTTGTTCCAGCTCTTCCTCATACTGCGAATGGGACTCTACTGCGCGTATTGTTATTCAGGAGAAGTTCTTATGAAGAAAATCAAAGCAATCGCTCAGAAACCTTATTTCCTGGTTTTTTCTTGTGTTTGTCTATTCATATTCTTGTCGTCTTCTAAACTTGGCATCTTCAAAGCGAGCCCTTCTAAGAAGCAAGTTAATTTCCCTGTAATAAGCTTAGTCCCGAATTTAACCATCGTTGATGTGAAAGTACAGAAATATAATGTTCTTCTATTATTAAGGAATGATTCGGACAAGGCCATAACAGCAATTTCCTTGTCTTCTTCAGAAGTTAACTATAGATCCGAGTGGATTGATACTGAAAAAGTAATAGCTCCTGGGGCCACGGGAATAGAACAATGTGGTTTACCGTCACCTACAAGCCCTGAAAAAGGAATTACCATTCTAGCAGTTGTTTATGAAGATGGAACATCGGATGGCGAATCTAAGTTCGTCAGACAAATATTTGATACTCGCGCAGGAACACAAGCACAAATAGCACGCATTCTGCCCCTCTTTCGTGATGCATTAGTCACCCCGAAAAATATGAGATTAATGCAAAAACAAGAAGCGATTAAGCTTAAGCTCGAACAGCTTCCAGAAGAAGAAGAAGGGAGGTCGTTGGAGTTCCGTGTAGGACTTCATAATGCAAGAGAATTGGCTCTTGATAAACTCAAACAACTTGAACAAATTGAACAGGAAAAGGGAGAGGATGTTGCTCGTCAAGTACTATCATATATTGTAAACAAGTACGAAAAAGAAAATCTGGCAATCCTAAAGTCTTTAAAACGTACTCAATAACAAAATCCCTAAAAGAGTAATAACCATGAAAAAAGAACTACTCTGCTTGTGGATATTGATAGGCCTATTACTATCACAGATTCCGATGGCTCATGCAGGTCATTGTGATCCTGACGGTACTGTTTATAGGACAGGATGTCCAGGAGAGGTCCTATCAACTTCGGTTTGCGATTTATGTGATCCATGTCATTCCTTTGGCGGTATGTGTTCTATAGAAAAAAGCGAGGTTAAGACCATCACTTGGGCAAATAAGAGTGAAGACGTTGCTCTGGGAAATTGGAATGATGGCCAGTTTGGTTGTTCGTTTAGGTGCAGCGATTACTCTACGGCGACTACGAAATGCTGGCCAATGTTTAATACTCCCGTAGTCACTTCAACGAGTTGGGTACAAACAGTAACTTATCAAATAACTACTAGCCTTCTTATTTGCGACCCTGGTGTTACCTCTTGGAATTTTTGTCAAAATAGCGGTTCCCAGATAGCATCATCTTATGGGACTTGCCCTATTGGCGGAGGCGGTACGAGCTGTTTTGGGCCAAGCGGGGCCAACTGTTTTTATTCTTCAAACGGCATCACTTGTCCTTCAGGGACGATTTCATATCCGCCGTGCTGTTGTTTTTACTCACCGATTATCATAGACATCAATGGCGATGGCTTTAGCTTCACGAATGCAACTGCGGGGGTGCGTTTTGATCCGGCAGGCACAGGCACTCTATTTTCTGTTGCCTGGACAACTGCTAGTTCAGATGATGCGTGGCTGGCACTCGACCGCAACGGTAATGGAACGATTGATAGTGGCCTGGAGTTGTTTGGCAACTTTACCCAACAACCGCAATCTGAAAATCGTAATGGCTTTATTGCTCTGGCTGAATATGACAAACCCGAAAATGGTGGCAATGGTGACGGAAGGATAGGGCCTCGTGATTCCATCTTCTCCAGCTTGCGGCTATGGCAGGATACCAACCACAACGGCATTTCAGAGATGAATGAGTTACATACCCTGCCATCATTAAACGTTTATGCAATTGATCTCGATTATCGAGAATCGAGGCGTACAGATCAGTACGGCAATCAGTTTAAGTACCGGGCTAGAGTCTTTGATTCTCGTAACGCACAGGTTGACCGCTGGGCCTGGGATGTCTTCTTAGTCGCGCAATAGTTCCTTTGAATCATTAACTGACAAAGAGGCGGCTCCAATCGGGGCCGCTTTGTTAGTTTTGGCTACATAAGCAGTGGTTCACTGATCGCCCAGGTCGTGCAATAACTTTAGTTCAACGCTTGAATCAGGATCGAAGCGCAACGCTTTGACCAGCACATCGCGCGCTTCCGGCTTATCGTCTTCGGCTGTAAGCGCGATGGCAAGATTGATACTCGCCTCACTCAAGCCAGGATTGCTGGCCAGGGCGTTGCGCCATAGCTCGATGGCGCGATCAACGCGCCCGCGCTGTGCATACAGCACGCCGAGATTAACCTGCGCCGCAGTTTTATGAGGGTCGCTCTGCAAGGCCCTTTCATATAGTGCGGCGGCCTGTTCCGTTTCGCCTTTCGTCTGGTGCAGGTAGGCTAAACGGGTCAGCACCTCGGCGTCTTTGGCGCACGAAGGCAAGGCTTCGGTCAAAAGGCGCAGGGCTTCAGCGGCGTAGAACGGCTGGTTGTCGCGTGCCGCGAGTTCGGCATAAGCCAATCCCAGCCCGCGTCTATCAGCCAGCTTTGCGCCGAATTGTATCAAACGGGTCGCAGGCTTTTGGCCTGATCCGCCTGTGATTGGCTTACGCAAGATGCGATGATCCGTCAGCATCGTATGGCCAATGCTCAGGCCGGGCGTGGCTGGCATATGACAGCTACGACAGTCATAGCGATTATCGAAATGTTGCTTGAGCTCGACCGAAACTTTCTGTTGCAGATGGCACGCCAGACACTTCTCACGAAAATAAGCCGCCTTCTCTTCGGCGGGCGGGACGGTATGCGGATCGTGACAACTCAGGCAAGACATACGGTCGCCGGATTGAAGCTTACAGCGGCTACTGGCCATCGCTTCGACGTGGCCGATTGCTTTATAGGCATAATTAAAATCGCCTTCATAAATGTAATCCAGAACATAATCGGCGAGCAGTTCGCCGGGTCGAAACATGCCGGCGTTCTTGCCCGGCTGGTTAATGCGCGCCTCGCCTGACAGGTGACATTGCGCACATACCGAATCGCGCCGCGCCGCGTCGAGTTTGGCCGGATTGATCATCGGCGACTTGCCTTTGTTGTGCTCGCTGCCCATGACAGCGTTCGCAGCCAATGCCATCCTGAGCGAAAGGCACTGCCTCATAGCGATTTTCGGTGCCGCTGATGGCGCGTATCTGACTGGCATGACAGGCCAGACAACTCGACTCTATCGCACGATTGAAGGGCATCTCACGGGATGATTCGTAGCCGGGCGACATATCCCAGCGTTTCTTTTGCGCATAGTAACTGGCTGGCGACTGATAGAGAAAATGATCAGCGCTGAATAGATAACTGCGACCCCTGCGCCCCGATCCGACGAAAAATTGCAACTCTTGTATACCGCGAATCGGCGGCCCGTCCGTGCGTTGATAGCTTAGCAATGCTTTGCCGTCTTTGGAGTACACACGATAACGCATTGCCGAAAGGCTGTGTTCAAATGAGCCTTCGACAAGGTTGTTGCCGGCGGGGCCGCTGGTCAATGCCATCGGTGTCCTGGAATAACTTTGATAGATGGACAGGTGACAAGCTGCACAGGCGCGATTGCCGACGTACTGGAGATCTGGCGAGCCCGCAAGGCTAACCCTGGCGGTTGATTGAAACGCGAAGAATAAGACTGCGAATATCAGCAACGCAGCAAACTGAAAAACTCTGGTGCTCACTACGCCCTTCTTATAAATCAAGCGACAAGGGAGAGTCGTTTAGCCATCCACTGAAAAGCCTAACTGAAAAAGCCTAGTAGAAGCGCTGCCTAAAAGCAATCGGTTGACTGCGCCCCGAAATTCGCTGTCGGCAAGCGCTGTGCAAATTATCTTCGGCCCGATGTGGAAATTGGCGGCGGCAGGCAATTTCACTTGAGTAAGCCTTCGCGTGTGGACGTATGGCGAAGGCTGGCAGTCAGTTCGCGGCATGAAAGGAATTGCCCCGTTGATGAGTAGTGCGGTCGCAACACGGTTATCGCTGCTACACACGGAAGTCATAACCGATGACGCCGGGTTTGCTCGGCTCGCCCGCGAATGGGACGAGTTGCTCGACGAGAGCGTGCAGCAGGTTTACTTTTTGCGCTCAGGCTGGAATCACCTCTGGTGGGAGACGTTCCGCCCGCCGGGCGCGCAGTTATTCATCATCACGGCGCGCGACGGCAGCGGACGGCTCGCGGGACTTGCGCCGCTTTATTTGCGCGCGCGTCGCACGGCAGGCATCCCACACGTGCGCGAGTTGATGTTTATCGGCACGGGCGTTTATGTGCATACAGGCGAATGTCTAGACCTGCTGGCGCGGCGCGGTGATGAAGCTCAGGTCGCCGAGGCAGTTGCCGGTTTGCTCAGCCAATCAAGCGCCTGGGACAGGCTGTGCCTCAACGAAATTCCTGCGTCATCCGTTGTCCTGCCGCACCTGTGCGCGGCACTCGGCAATCGCGCCAACCTCCAGCAGGCGAACCGCGCGCACTTCATCAGCACCCTTGGGAATTGGCAGAGTGTGCTGGCCAACCTGAGCCGCTCGATGCGCAAGAACCTGCTCTACGAAACGCGCCGCTTGTTCAACTCGCATGCTTGCGAGTTTCGCCGCGTCCAGACGCCGGATGATCTGGAAACCGCAATGGACGCGCTCGTTCGTCTGCATCAGGCGCGCTGGAACGCCAGAGGCGAGCCGGGCTCGTTTACTATCCACGGCTTTGAAGGCTTCTTGCGAAACGCGGCGCGCATGAGTCTGCGCGACCAACGCCTGCGCATGTGGACACTAGAGGTTAAAGGGGAAGTCGCGGCGGCAATCATTGGCTTTTACGACAACGGTATTGTTCATTACTTTCAGGCAGGCTTCGACCCCAGGCTGGCGCGCTTGAGCATAGGGCGCGTGATGCTCGGCCTGTGCATTAAAGATTGCGTCGCCGATGACGGCGTGCGCGAGTTCAATTTTATGGGCGGCGACAATGCGTATAAAGACGCGTGGACGCAAGACGTTCGCGAAATGGCGACGCTTACCTGTTTGCGCTCCGGTGTGCGGGGGCTGACCTACACAGGCATTCATCGCATGACCCGATTGAGCAAATCGCTGCTCAGGGCGACTCTGCCGACGGCGGTGCGCATGGCCGGACACCGTTTATTGCAGCGCCGCCACTTCTTCCGCTAACCCAAAAATGCCGTGCCTTCGAGCGCGGAAAATGTGAACTGCTATGAGTGAATTCGAGATTCGTAAAGCAACCTATGATGACCGGGCGCATGTCATCCGGTTAATGAAAAACGTTTATGCCGGCGATGTCGCGGCGCGTTACGACTGGCTTTATCGCGACAACCCGCATGGCGGTGCGCTGACGTGGCTGGCGATTGAAAGCAATAGCGGTGAGGCGGTCGGCTGCACATCGATCTTTCCGCGCCGCGTGATGGTCGGCGGGCGCGAACGCCTGGGGAGCATCGGCGGTGATTGTTACATCGAACCGCGTGTGCGGCGCAGGGGCTTGGCGACCCAACTGCACGTTGCCAGTTTCGCAGGCATGTGCGAGGCCGGCATCGAGTTCATGTATGGCCCGCCGACGCCGAACAACCTGGGCGCGCTGGTCAAAGCCGGCTCGCATCTGGTGACCAGCTATCGCCGCTGGGTGCGCCCGCTGACCAGTCAGGGCGCGTATCAAGCGGCCTTTTCGCGTGTGCCGACGAAGTTCGAGGCGCGGCTCGCCGGCCTGCCGATTCTGGTCTTGGATCGGCTGACGAAGAGCGACGCGCGCGGTTTCACGGTCAGCGAAGTCTTCGAGTTCGGCGACGAATTCGATGCCTTGTTCGCTACGGCGACGCCAACGCATCCGGTGGCTGGCGTGCGCGACCGTCGGTATCTGGCGTGGCGTTACCGCAGCGGCAACCAGAAAGCCCTGGCCATGCGGCGCGATGGCGAGTTGGTAGGATTCATTACGCTTGAAAAGTCTGGCCACGAAGCGGCCATCATGGACATCTTCAGCGCGAACGACGCGCGCTTGATTGACGCGCTGTTGCGGCTGGTGATCGAATACGCCACCGCCTGGGGCTGCGCGCGATTGGAACTATGCATGACGGAAGGCTGCGCGATGGCGCGGCGACTGCTCAGGCACGGCTTCATCGCCCGCGACGAGCGCGGCTTTCAAGTCGCCGTAGCCGACCGGGACGCGCAGGCAAGCACCCTGCGAGCGGCGAGTTCCTGGCACCTGACGGAAGCCGATCAAGACCTCGAAACCGTCTTTGTGCAGCCCGTGAGCGAATGAGAATTGGACTGCTCAACGATATACCGCTGTGCTAATATCCGGGTATGAGCTACAAAGACCGAATCACGATTGAGCCTGGTAAGCGCGGCGGCAAGCCTTGCATCAGAGGGATGCGAATCACCGTCTATGACGTGCTGTCTTATCTTGCTGCTGGCATGAGTGAGCAAGAGGTTCTTGATGATTTTCCCTACCTCACTAGAGAAGATATTCTTGCCTGCCTCAGCTATGCTGCTGACCGTGAACATCAACAGATGGTGATTGAGGTTTGAAATTACTATTCGATCAGAATCTGTCGCCACGTCTTATCCGTCGCCTTATCGATCTTTATCCAGACTCAAACCACGTTTATTTGATCGGACTGGATACCTCTACTGATCCGGTGATCTGGCAGTATGCGCGTGACAATGAATTCATCATTGTGACTAGAGACGCCGATTTCAGCGATTTAAATGTGATGTTGGGATTCCCTCCGAAAGTGATATGGATACGGCGAGGCAACTGCACGACAGGCGATATAGAATTCATATTGCGGTCAAACTATGAGGCTGTTCAATCTTTAGCTGAAGATGAGAGGGTTGGCATTCTAACCTTGTTCTAACTGCCCATTGCTCGTTTCACGCGACGTGCGACGCGCCAGGCGTTGTATTTCATCGTATCCAGTATGGCCGAACGGCCAGCCGGCGTCGGCTTAAAGCCGCGACGGCGCAAGGCCGCGTTGACGCCGTAAACCACGGCGCGGCGTTCGCTCGCCGGCGTTTGAAAGGTAATGCTGAATGACACCGACACGCCGTCGCCGTTCTGCACCCAGTGCGGCGAGGTCACCGGAAAATGCAAGCCGCGTCCCGGCGTCAGCTCGTATACAGAAGCCTTCTGCTCGTAGTCGTCTTTGAACTTCAAATTCTTCTGCTCTTCCGAGGTGAAGAAATCTTCAAGCTCTTCGTCCGTGAGCACCGCAGGATCATGGGGATTCCAAATATGCACCGTCTTGCTGCCGCGAATCTGCAAGAGAAAATTATACTCAGGGTCCAGATGATAAGGCGTCACCGAACGCGGCGAGCTGATGAAGATGAAGCCTTCACGCTTGCGCATGCCCGGCGCTAACGGCTCCGATAAGGCTTGCACTTCGTCGAGACAACTATCGAGCAGCGCGTTGTATTCGGCATCGGCTTCGACATGCTTCAAGACCATCCACGACTGGCAGTCTTCGATGCGGCGGATGGTCTCTTCGACGGACAGACCATTGCGCGGCCCACGATACAAGCCTTCGGCGACCGAGATGTCGCCGGCGTTGTAGGCGACGCACGCTTCGGGCAGACGCGCCGCCAGCTCAAGCAAGCGCGGCAACTCGAATAGCGGATGACCGGCGAGATGATGGCCGATGGGAAACGGCTGTCGATTGAAGCCGGCGCGAAATTCGTCGGAGTTGATTTCGAGCCGTCGCGGCGAAGGCTTGCTCGAACCTTCAGCAAAACGCGATTCATTCATTCGTAAAACGCTGCTTGATGCCATAACACTTAACCCGCTGTTTTCAGATAGGGGCGACCACCGCAGGGCCACCTCTACATGGAAACTTCACTCACCTATCGATCATCTGAATGTCGCCGGCGCGTTTGCGGCGCGCCAGGTCGCGGCGAAATACCTGGCGGTTGAACCACTTCAACAAAGGCATCAGCGCCACAGCCAACTGGCCGCGCCGAGCAGCGCTGACGGCGATGCTCTGCACAGGCAAACGGTCGAGCCACAGGCGATTGATCATGGCGTTGCTCGGATCAGCGCACGAGTCCATCCAATCCAGTGCCGCGCTCGCATGCAGGCGGCGAATGTTTTCTATTTCCAGCAGAATGCCCGGCGATGACGGCGCATATTCATCGTCATAAGCGATCTTGAAAGCATACGCGCCGCGCCCGGCGATGAAGTTGCACTTGCAGGCAATGGCGCGGCCTTCCGAGCGCAAAGTCAGCATCATCAAGCGACCACGCGCGAAGGCTTCCAGCGCGATGGTCTCGAAGAATTCGCGCTCGCCCGGCGTGCTCAACAACGCGACGCCCTGCTTGCCTTTCCAACTGATCTTTTCGACTTCCGTATATTCAGCAATCCAGGCGCGCGGGTCGCTCGCTGCATCCATCGCGGCGTATTCAAGCTTACCGGTCTCGGCCAGCCGCCGCTCTTTGCGCCGCAGGTCTTTGCGATGCTCCCGCGACAGCGCTTCGCGCAGGTAGCCCGGCGCATCGTCGCGCCCGCGTAGCAGCGCCCGCGTGAACGATTGCGCCAGATAATGCGGACGCTGCGCGCGGTCTAGATAATCTGCGAGCGCGCGGTAAAACGGCCCTTCGGCAACATAACGAAAATCCATCAGCGCCGCGCCGTGGCCGTAGCCGTCAAGCCACGCGAAGAAGGCGTCGAGAGTTTCAGCCGCGCCCTCATCGCGCATCAGCGGCGTGCAGAGATAACAGTATTTGTGCTTCCACATGCCGATGGTTTTAAGCGGCAGAGGCTTGCCCATGCCGTCATAGCGTTTGCTCACATCGAGCGGAAATAAGCCGCAGAGCACGGGCCGCGCGGATGGCTCCAAGGTGTCTGCTGCGAAGATGAAGACGAAGATCAAGCGCCTGTCTTTGCCGAACGGCGCAAGCGCCGGCTCAAGCATCCAGCGTTCGTAAAAAGGATTCGGCTCGATAAGCGATTCGGCGAGCGCGTCCCAATCGCTCGCATATGGTTCAAGCTCCGCCGGGTCTTCTACGGCAACCGCGTACATCCTGCGCTGATGCGGCAAAACGACGCGGGGCTGCGAGGTGGTGTGATGGTGTTCGCTAATCATCGCGTCGTTGATGCGAGGCTGGCCCGGCATTGCCGCAGCGGCTGATTTGACAGTTGGCGTGGAATTCATCATAACACTCGAACGATTGATCAGTATTCCTGCGGCGCATGCGCGGCGCGTGTCGTGCGGCGCTTGAGCCATCGCAACAACGGCAGCAGCGAGATGATCAGATCAGCGCGACGGCTGCCCGTGCCGACCGTCACGTCGCGCAGCAGCAGGCGATCCCGCCATAAGCGATTGAACATCGCGTTATCGCGCGAGGTGAACGAGTCCATCCAGCGAATCTGCGGATCGCCGTGCAGGCGGCGGATGTTCTCAATCTCAAGCAGCACGCCCGGCGACCACTGGGCGTAACTTTCGTCATAGGCAATCTTGAAGGTGTACGCGCCGGGGGCCGCCGCAAAGCCGCAGCGCGCCGCGATCATTCGCCCATTGTGGCGCAAGGCCAGCATCTCGAAGCGGTCGCGCCGGAATGCTTCTGTAGCGGCGCTTACAAAAAATTGCTGGTCGGCGGCTGACGACGCCAGCGCGCTACGCTCGCGCCCCTTCCAGCCGCTCGCTTCGAGGGCGATAAATTCTTCGAGCCAGCCCTGCACATCGCCACCCGCTTCAAGCGCGACGTATTCGACCGCGCCGCTTGCGGCAAGTTGCTGTTCATGCCGCCGCCGCGCTTTGCGATGTTTAGTCGATAGCACCGTGCGCAGGTAAGTCTCAGCGTCGCTCGCCGGGCGAAAGATCGCCCGCGCAAAGCAATCGCCGGCGGCATGCAACACGGCGTTGTGATCAAGATGATCGACGAACAGGTGATGGAACGCGCCTTCGCCGCTGACGCGGTTGAACTCCATCAAGGTGCAGCCGTGGTCGGCGGCGGCCAGCCATGCGAAGAAGGCTTCCATCGTCTCCTGCGCGTGCGAGGCGCGAACGAGCGGCGTCGCCAGTTGGCAGAACTTGTGCCGCCACAGGCTGAGCGTGCGGCACGGTATCCCTTTGTGCCGAGGGCGGCGCTCAAGCGGAAAAACGCCGCACAGCAGCGGCTCGGTGGGGCGCGCGCGGTTGGGGGCAAAGATCAGCACGACGCGCAGGTCAGCGCCCGCGCCGAGATGCGCGAGCGCGGGCCGCAGCATCCAGTGTTCATAAAACGGATTCGGCTCGATGGCTTGCGCCGCGAGGTCTTCCCACTTATCGGTAACGCTATCGAGCAACGCGAAATCGCTGATGCTGACAACCGAAACCTTGTCTCTTGCCAGAACCGGCCAGGCCGTATCGCGCTTGGCGTTTTCGACGGGCACGGGCAGCGCAGTCGCGTTGTCTTTGTGCGTTGCGATGGCGATGGCTGATTTCATCTCCTCCTCGAATCCGCTGACCGCGTCGTGCAGAACGATTCAAAGTAAGAAAATGTCGAATGCCGGGTATTTTCTAGAACAGATTACGCTGGCGTGAAGAAGAGGCGCAGCCTTGAAAAACGTCATGCCAGTGGCCGCCTGGTTCTACAGGAGCCCGTCCGCCAAGCCTGCATAATTTACACGCCTGGCGCTGGGCCGCTATGAAAAAAATTCAGACTGGCCGCCAAGACTTGCGCCACCGCATTCCTCTATATAGGCGAGAGTCCCCATTCAGGTGGAACGCTGATTGCTCACTATTCGGCGCGGTTGGCCCCGTATCACCTTGTCCGCATCATCCGCAATTTTCGTGAAGGCGCGCAACGGTTGATAAGCGACCAATCTATCGTTCTTTGACGGCGTGGGACTGGCGCAGTTTGTGATCAGCATCACTGTTCGACTTTGGAATCGTGATGGCAATCGGTTTCCCAAACTGTAACCAATCCCGCCAAAATCCGCGCCGGCTCGTAAGAGGCAGCGCGGTCGTTTCACCGATAAAGGCACACCGGAAGTGATTCCGGGTCGCAAAGCCATGGCCTTTGCGATTTTGGATTGCCGATTTTGGATTAAGAGAATCAGCGCAATGCGCCCTCTAATCCAAACTCTAAAATCCAAAATCGCAAAGGATGTCTGGCTGCCGAAGTGAGATGCACCCTCCCTGTGGCTCATCTCACTCCATCTTCACAGGCAGTCCCCGATTGCGTTTTGCCACGACTGTGGTCGTGGCGTATCCCAAATCGCAACGTTGACGGCAACGAGAGGCTGCATCAAGCAGCTCCATGCCACAACAGGCAAGCGATCAAGATGAGGCATGAGATGAACAACAGAACGACTCCACAACATTCACCGTCATTACTGAACCTCACGACAGGCTGCGTTTCAAGCAAGCCGCAAGCGGCTTCACCAGGTCTATCGACGGCGGTTCGCGCACACTTGGCGCGAACCCTGAAGCGATAAACGGGTCTGCGCCAGAAGCGGCCAAGCGCTCGCGCAAGCGGCGCGACTGGTCGGCGCGCTTCAACCGTCTCGCCCCTCACGAGACCGAAACGCAGATTTGCGTCACTGTTGCGGCCCTCAATCCGGCAATCAGTCACAAGTGAAGAGTGAGGTTAAGCATGAGATTCAAGACTTTCATCGTCTGGATGATCGTCGCGTTGATGATGGTGCAACAGACGGTTATCGCCAGCCGTGCGCGCCGCGACGATTCCGCATCCGCCTTCTTGCCGCATGCCGGCAGCATCTATGTTGATGCCCTGCACAACAGGCGCATTCTGCGTGTCACCGACGAAAGTGACGCGCTTTCCGCAAATGTAATTCCAACGACAAGTTTTAATGCGGACGCGACGCGCTTCGTCGTCAATCTGGACGGCGCGGCGACGCTCTACCGCTTCGATGCGGCGAGCATGAACCTATTGAAAGAAGGGCCGCTGTTTGACCGCGAATCGCTCGACGCCGATTCGCTCCAGTGGTCAGCCGCCGACGCCGACACCCTATATGGACTCGACACGGCGGACGGCGCGATACGCCTCGCCGCTTACGATATGGTGACGCGCCGCAGCCACGTGATCAAAGATTTTTCCGGCCATCTAGGGCGCGGCGAAGTCGCCCGCTTGAGCAAGCCACAGGCTGCCGATCAGCGCTTCGCTTTTGCGTGGCGCGAAGCCGGCGCGAGTGCGTGGCGCGCGGTCATCGTCTGGGATCGCCTGAGCGATAGCGTCTACTCTTTCGACCTGAACGACCCGACGGCAGGTGTAGCCAATTTTACAAATGCCGACTTTAATCAATCGGGTCAGGCGCTCGTCATCAATGGCGCGACGACGCGCGCATGGCGCTTTGCGACCGAGTCGCAGAGCGACGCCGTGCAGCTTGCGCCCGCCGCCGACGCGGAGGTTTCGCCGCAGAGCGCGACGCGCGATTGGTTGAGCGTCGCGGGTGAAGCGGCAAACACCTTGCCGCATGAGAGGCTGTCGCGCGACGGGGGCTTCGCTCTCTACAGCGCCGGCGCGGGTGGCTCGCGCCAGGATGTCTTCATTGCTGCGGTGCCGCCGACGGTCGCATCGACGCTGGTATGGACGAACCTGATCAACAGCTCGGCGCGCGACAACAGCGTGCAGAAGACCGCCGGCAACAACAATCTGGATGACGCCAGCGCGACGTCGCTACAAACCGTCGCCGAAGGTGATGCCTATGTTGAGTTCACGGCCATTGATGCAGACAAAGAGCGGGTTTGCGGCTTGAGCAACAGCAACGCCATTCACGCCGCCGCAGACGACATCAACTTTGCCATCAAGCTCAACAGCGCCCGCAAGGCATTGTTCATCGAGAACGGCGTCGTTAAGGGTAAGGTAAAATACAAATCCGGCAACGTCTTTCGCATCGCAATCGAGGGAAAAGCCGTCCATTACTATAAAAATGGCGAACTGATCTACACGAGCCAGGCGCGGCCTGTATACCCGCTGCTGGTGACGGCGTCGCTGGTCAACACGATGGCCGCCGTCAACAACGTCATGGTTTACGGCGCGGGCTTTAGCGCTATCGTCAGCATCAGCCCGGTAAAGGCATCGATCAATGCCGGCCAGAGCCTGCAATTTACGGCGATCATCACCGGCGCGAAAGCTGCCGGCATCAACTGGTCGACAGACGGCGGCACGATTACCAGCACCGGACTTTACACCGCGCCGGCTACCGCTGGCACCTATACGGTCAGAGCGACGCTGGCGGCTGACCCGCGCGCGACGGCAAGGGCGTCAGTCACTGTCAATCCCGGCGCTGATACGATACCGCCGGTCATCAGCGCCGTCGCCAGTTCGGGCGTGACGGCGAGCACGGCTACCGTAAACTGGACGACTGATGAAGCGAGCGACTCGACCGTCGACTATGGCGCGACGACCGCTTATGGCGCGAGTGCCGCGAATAGCGCCAGAGTGACAGGCCACAGCATGGCTCTGAGCGGGCTTGTAGCCGGCACTACATATCACTATCGCGTCAAGTCGCGTGATGCGGCAGGCAATCTCGCCACCTCGAACGATTACACCTTTGCCACCGGCGCGTCAGGCGGTGGCGGTGGCGGCGGTGGCGGCACAGAGCCAGTCATCTCTGTGCTTTCGACCGGCGGCCTGACGACCAGCGGCGCAAGCGTGACGTGGACGACAGACAAAGGCAGCGACACGCAGCTTGAATACGGCACGTCGGCCAGCTACGGCAGCAGCACGACACTTTCAACGTCGATGGTGACCAATCACAGCGCCACGCTCGCAGGGCTTGCTGCCGGCGCGATGTATCACTTCCGCGTCAAATCACGCGACGCTGCCGGAAACCTTCTGGTGTCGGGCGACCAGACTTTCATGACTGCCTCGACGGCAGGCGGCGGTGGCGGCGGTGGTGGCGGCGGCGTTGACCCGCTCAAGACGGATAAGAACGTCTATGCTGAGCCGGCCCCGCCCGCCTTGCCTGCGGCTGGCGGCACAATCGTTGATCCTGTATTCGGGACTACCATTTTGCGCATCACCGACGAGCGCGACGGCACGAGCAACTACAATAGCTATTCCTACTGGCCGAGCCTCAATCGCAACAGCACGCGGCTGATGGTTTTCATCAGCGACGGCGACCCGACCTTGTATGACTTCGACCCGGTGAACTTTCGCATCTCGAACAAGCGCGCCTTGTTCAGGGCTGTGCTGCCGGGCGGCGGCTATCCGTGGAACGATGATGTCACCTGGAGCGGCAATGACCCGGATATCATCTACTGCCATTCCGGCATGAAGATTTATTCCTATAACGTCGCCGCGAACAGCTACACGCTGGTTAAGGACTTCACAGGCCAGGCGCCCGGCGCAAACCTATATCAGATGTCGAAATCGATTGACGACAATGGCTTCGGCTTCACGCTGAAAGATGCGAACTGGAATGTCATTGGCTATCTCGGCTGGCAGCGCACGCAGAACAATCTCTACACCGCGCAGACGACCGAAGTCGATGAAGTGCAGGTAGACAAGAGCGGCCAGTATCTGACCATCCTGACCGGCAATCAGGGAACGGCGAGCGCCATTGAATGCAAGATCATCAACCTGCAAACCCGTTCTGTAGCCAATGTCACGGATGGTGCGCCGGACTTTTCGCCGGGGCATCACGATAGCGGCAACGGCGTGGTCATCGGGTTCGACAACTGGAACAACGCCTACAACTCGCGTCAGCTTGCCAACCCGCATCAGTTTTTCAACGTCCTGTCGCTGGGCAACGACTGGAGCCAGGGTAGTCATGTTTCGCTGCTCGACGATGGTGATGGCTGGATGCTGGTGAGCCTGTTCGTTGCCACGTCGCTGCCCAACTCTGGCCTGTTTAAGAATGAATTGCTTCTGGTGTCGACTGACGGCACGCAGCGCGTTCGCCGCGTCGCGCATCACCATTCGGTGTTTCGCGACTACTGGGACGAGCCGCGCGCCAACCTCAGCCGCGACGGCCAGTTCGCCGTCTTCACCAGCAACTGGGGTTCGTCGTCGCGCCGCGATGCCTTCATCGTCAAGATTCCGCCGCCGCCTTCGGGTGGTGGGGGTGACACGACGCCGCCTGTCGTCAGCGCGGTCGCCGCAGCGAATCTCACAGCGGCGGGTGCAACCATCAACTGGGCAACCAACGAAGCCAGCGACACACAGATCGATTATGGCACGACCGCCAGTTACGGCAGCAGCACGGCGCTCAACTCGACGCGCGTGACAAGTCACAGCGCCAGCTTGAGCGGATTTGTGGCGAATATCACATATCACTTCCGCGTCAGGTCGCGCGATGCGGCGGGCAATCTCACCATATCGGGCGATATGTTGTTCACGACGCCGGGCGCTGGCAGTGGCGGCGGCGGTGGTGGCGGCGGCGGTGGTGGCGGCGGCACGACTCAGAATGTGGTCTGGACAAGCGTGGTCAACTGCACCGCCAGCGGCAACACTTTGCAGAAGACCGGCGGGCGCGACGATTCGGCGGATGCCGGAGCGCGCTCGCAGCAATCGCTGGCGTCGGGCGATGGCTATCTACAGTTTACCGCGCAGGAGACCAACAAGCTGCGCTTCTGTGGCCTGGCGCGCAACCCTGTGGGAACCGATTTCGCGGGGATTGATTACGCGATCAAGCTGACGGATTACAGCATCGCCGAAGTGCGCGAGGCAAACGTCTACATGGGCGAGACGGCTTACCGCAGCGGCGACGTTTTCCGCATCAGTGTCGAAGGCGGCGGCGTGAAGTATTACAAGAACGGCACGGTCTTTTACACGAGCAGCCGCGCCGTCAGCTATCCGCTGATTGCCGACACGTCGTTCATTCCTCTGGGCGGCAGCATCGCCAATGCGGTGATGGCGGCGACGACCGGTACGCTGGCCATGAGCAGCGCGCCGCAGCCCTTGTCAGCCGGCGCAACGTTGCTGGCCGTGCAGCCAGGCGCAACCGACAGGCTCGCGCCATCGTGTCGTGCGATGCGCGCTTGCTTGAGCGACGTGCTGAGTGCGGCGATGAATGAAGCAATGCCGATGGCGGCACGCCGCGCCATCGCCTGGCGCATTCCGTCTCTCGATCACCGGCGCAGTGCATTGCCGCGCCCTTCGCACGCCGCGTTTGTTTCATAGATTGCGTCTGCTGCTCTCAACACTGACGCAATGAAAGGGCAGCGGCTCGCTACCGGGTCGCTGCCTCTTTTATCCACAGGCATTGTTATAGAAATAGATTTGTAATGAAACATGGTATAGGTTTGTATATTTTTTCCTTGACAGCATATTGATTCAGGCGTATAAATTTGACCTGCGAAGCGTTCCTTACAAAACTCTGAGTCCGCATTTCGATAATTGCTTGCTTCTTGGAAAATGCTGGTAGGAGGTGCTATATGTTGCCACGCATTCTTCTCCTCGCTTGTTGCCTGATCTTGGTAAACCCATTTTCTCTGTCGCTGACTCCCTCAGGAAGCCGGAGGGCCACCGCTGAGCCGGCCCTTTATGCTGCGACGGTGAAGTTGGGAAACTCCTCTCAGAGTAAGACTGCCATCTATGCCTCCAACGACTCCGTCACGTTCACCATCAGTTTATTGACTTCGGCGGATGTGCCGACGGACGGAACAGCAAGTGCTAAGGTGGATTTTATTGTAGCCTCTAATTTTAGTGAAATCGGCTACACGGTGACCCCAAGCCGAACCAAAACCAAGATGCTCGCTGGTGGCGGAGCCGCGACGAATTTTTCCTTCACTATAACCACCAATGGCCAGAATACCAAGACAGGCATCATCAACAGCCAGTTCTTACTCGATAGTGCGGTTGGCGCTACCGTAACTATGCCGACCACCGTCAACGTGAGCATCGCTGTCCAAAGTCAAACGGCTCAAGGCGGCTGTATCGGCCCTTCCGGCGCGAATTGCTCCTATTCACCGAATGGCGCTACCTGTCCAAGTGGGATGATAGCGTATCCGCCATGTTGCTGTTTCTATTCACCCATTCTGATCGATGTGAGCGGTAATGGCTTTGATCTGACAGATGCCGCAGGCGGCGTTCTTTTCGATCCCACCGGCAATGGGATACGCTATCGCATTGCCTGGCCCGCAATCGGCTCTGACAATGCCTGGCTGGCTTTAGATCGTAACGGCAATGGCCGGATAGACAGTGGCTTGGAGTTGTTTGGCAATTTCACGCCGCAACGGGAATCGCCGGAGACGAATGGCTTCAAAGCGCTTGCCGAGTACGACCTGATCGGCAATGGCGGCAATGGAGATGGCGTCATTGATCGCCGAGATGATATCTTCTCCTCACTACGATTGTGGCAAGATACCAATCATAACGGTATCTCTGAGCCTAGCGAGCTACACACCTTGCCCGAACTCGGCATCTCGGCAATCAGTTTGGATTTCAGAGAATCGAAACGAACGGATGAGCACGGCAATCAATTTCGCTATCGAGCAAAGGTGTTTGATATGCACGGCGCGCCTGTTGGCCGCTGGGCCTGGGATGTTTTCCCAAAGGTTCTACCCGTTAATTAAAGCTGCGCAGCTTTTGCACCTGACCAGCAGTGAATTTCTGCGATTGACTGGCAGTCCTGAAAAGAGGATGGAAGTGTCGGGAATTACCCCATCAAAGAGCCAATTTCCTGAGCGTTTCAACTTCGCGCTGCAACTCTTCTTCATCATAATCAACCCATGCAACACCGTGTGCAGCGAGAAATTCATAAACTTGCAGCCTGGACCTGAATCCGAGAATCCTGCGAACCTGTGCGACGGTCAATTGCCGTGTTCTGAAGCCCTCGAGGGCCACCTGTTCAAGGACTTGACGCGCAATATCGGCGTTATCATTCGCAAGAATGTCGTCCGGCAAGGAAACGGTTACTGGCATAAATCACCTCGTTGATGCCCTGAGTATAGCAGAAGCAATCGCCGCGTCTGAAGCATTCGCGCAACAGCAAGGAAACCCGTTCTACTGGCTGCACATAGCTTGTTATTCGAATGAAGACCGGATTGAATCGGGGTCGAACAGCAGAGGGAAGAACTGGCCGCCCATCGCGTCGCCGCTCGCAATCACCGGCACGCCTTCGAGCAGCGGCGCATTTGTAGCTGATCTTACTCCATCACGAAAGACGTTGATGACCGTGGCGCGGCGCGGTCGGTCGCTCGTGTTGGCGAACGAGCCGTGAATCATTCGCGGATGATGGAAAGCCGCTTCGCCTTTCTTCAACTCAATCGCCGCCGGCTTGAACTGCGCGCGCTGCTCGCCGGTCAACACCGATTGAATGACTCCCATGTCGCCCGCCAGTCCGGTGATCGGCAAGTCCGGCCAGAGGTGGCTTGCGGGAATGTAATGCAGACAACCATTGTCGCGCGTCGCGTCGTCCAGCCCTATCCAGCAGGTCAGGTGGGCCAGCGGCTGGGTTCGCGTCCAGTAAGAATAATCCTGATGCCAGGCGACCACGCCGCCGTCACGGGCCGGTTTGGAAAACAACTGATCGTGCCAGAAGCGCACCGCGCCGCCCAGCAGTTGCGACGCCGGCACGGTGAATGCCGGGTTCCACAGCAGGTCGTGAAAGCCTGCCGCGATGCGCCAAGCGCCGAGCGCGTGAAAGAGCGTCGTTGCCGCGTCCTCGGATTCATTCGAGTGGAATTCGTAAAACAGGCGATGCTGTGGATGTGCCGGGTCAATCAGCGCGCTCAACTCACGGCGCAAAACCTCAACCTGTTCATCCGTGAGCACTCGGATGCCGGCGACGTAACCGTTCGCTTTATAAGATTCGATCTGCTCGTCGCTCAAGCGATAGCCCGCCCATGCCTCATGCGTCTGCGGCAGCGTGAAGAGATCGGTGATCGGCTGGTGATAATTGGATAAGTCGTCGTACATTGCCAAAGCTCCTTTGCTTGTATGCCAGAAACGCCGCGCGACATCAAGCAAACGAGAAGCCTGGCGTAATGAATAACAGGACCCTTTAGTTTTGTAGGATTGCGATGATCTTAACCACAGAGGCACGGAGACACGGAGACAGCACAGAGAGTTCTCCGTGTAATCGCTGTGTCTCCGTGCCTCTGTGGTTAAGCAATATTCGCGGATCGTTCTTGCTTACTTCGACAGCACTTCTTTGAAGAACTCCAGGGCGCGCGGGTCGCCGGTCTGGCCTAACCAGAACATCGCCTGCTTGCGGACTTCCGGCTTCGCATGCGTCTTGGCGATCTTGATGAGCAGCGGCACGGCTTCGTCTTTCGGTCGCTGGCTGATGGCAAAGACCGCCTGCTTCTGCACCTCTGTGTCGGCGTCGTCGCTTTCGACCGTCTTGCCTAATACTTCGAGCGAACGCTGGCCGGCTCTCTGACCAATCCAGAAGAGCGCCTGTTTCTTCAACTCGTTGTCGCTGTCGGTTTCGGCGACGCGAATCAAAAAGTTCGTGCCCTCGACACTACCGGAATTCTTCTCTTTGGTGCTCCGGCCAGTCACGCCGGTCTTCTCTTCATCGTTATTGACGAAGGCCGCGAAGATGATCTGCTTTTTCACTTCGCGGTTATTGATCGAGCCGTAGGTGTTCTGTAAGGTCGCCATCGCCTGCGGGTCGCTGCTGATGCCGAGTGAGAAGGCCGCTTGCTTGCGCAGTTCGGTGTCCTCCTGTTCGCTGCGGATGACTTCGCCAAGGTACGGATGGCTGCCGGGCAACTGGCCGAGCCAGAAGATTGCCGAGTGGCGCACCTTGTGACTCGTCGAGTTGCGCGCGAAGCCTTCAATCATGCCGTCAATGCGCGAGTCGTCGTGCATAGCGATGGAGACGACGGCGTTCTCGGCGACTTTGGTGGTTGTGTTTGTATCAACGATGCCGCGCAACAGCGTCAGGCTTTCATCGTTGGTCGCATGGCCCATCCAGTAGACCGGATAGCCGCTGAAGCTGTGGTGGCGGTCGAGGTTGTAGAGTTCGACACGGTCGAGCGCGTTGCCGCCAACATCGTAAAGCAGAAAAACGCCGAGGTTGCGCGTCTCGATGCGCTGGCCTTTCTGGTAGGCGATGCCGTTGACGATGGTTCTGCCGCCGTGCTCGTTGGTGAATTCCGCATCGACGCAGACGCCGGGCCGCACATCGAATTGATAACCGGCCCAGAAGCGCGATTGCGCCGCGCGGCCTTTGCTGATCGCGTTGTCGAGTTTGCCGCGCAGGCTCGTGCCGTCAACCGGCGTCAAGTTGTCGCGCTGCGCGTGAATGCGGTCGGCAACGGTCAGGCTGACGATGCAGAAGAGAGCGAAGGTACAAAGGATTCTTTTCATGACGATCTCCTTTCGATGGCGTAGCGTCTCGCGGGCACAGTGACGAACGCGTGTGTCGCAGTCCTGTTAGGGACGAAATGTTTATAGTCCAGAGTGTCGAACCATGCGCGAGCCCGGTCGGGGCGCAATGTCGACATTTCGCTCCTGACGGAGCTTGCGCCTGGTTTGTCAACTGCTGCTATAAACATCGCGCCCCTACGGGGCTTGCGCGGTTTCTATGATCAATTTCTGGTTGGAGACAAACTCCAACTGATGCGCCGCCAATGGCGTCCGCTTACATGAGCGATGCGAGTTAAATTGGCCGCTCAAGCTGCGGCCCAGCGGAGTGAATGCTACTTCAGAATTTCTTCGAGGAACTTGAGAGCTTCCGGGTCGTGGCTCTGGCCGATCCAGAAGATGGCTTCCTTGCGCGCTTCCGGCGACGGGTCGGACTTGCCGATGGCCATCAGTTTGCGCAAGGCTGCTTTATGATCCTTTGCCTGTGTAAGCGCGAAGATAATCTTCTTCTTCACCTGCACGGTCTTCTCCGCATCATAAAGCTGGCTGAGGAAATCGACGATTTGATCGCCGCCGGTCTGCGCCAGCCAGAAGACGGTTTCGCCGCGCAGTTCGGCGTCGTCGGAACTGCGTACCACATCCATCAGCTTGGCTCGCGATTTCGGGTTATTCATCTGCGACAGCGAGAAGACGATCTTTTTGCGCACCTCGGTGTCGCGCTCGATGTTGAGAAGGGTAATGAGCGCGTCCGCCGCTTGATCGTCGCCGCGCTGGCCGACCCAGAAGATGGCCTCCTCGCGTGATTCTTTGTCAGCCGCAGCGCGGGCAATCTCAAAGAGCTTGGTGCGCGCCGTCTCCGAGTGGCGCTGGGTCAGCGCGAAGATGACGCGCCGGCGAATCTGCGGGTCTTTGTCGGACTCGAAGATTTGAATCAACAGGTCGTCGTTGCTGGCGCTGTCGCGCTGGCTGATCCAGAAGATGGCCTCTTCGCGCTGGCGGCGCGACGGCCCGGAACGCGCCATCTCGGCCAGTATGGCATCGACGCGCGGGCTGTGATGCTGCGTGATGCCGAAGACCGCCGCTTTGCTGACTTCGTCGTCGGCTGAGGTGGCAAACTGTTTCAACAGGTCGAGGACGCTTTCATCATCCGTCTGGCTGAGCCAGAAGATCGCCGTCTTGCGCAGTTGCGCGTCTGTATTGTTGCGCGCGATATCCATCAGCAAGTCTTTGTTCTGCGCCGCGCTGTGCTGGCCGAGCAATGAGATGGCCGTCTCTTTCAGGTGGCGGCTCGCATTCGGATTGCGCAGAATTTCTGCGGCTCTGAGCGCGCCCTGTTCGGGATTGCCCTGGAAGAGGCTCTGCAAAACGATGGCTTTCGTCTCGTCGTCATAGCTATCGATATTGTTGGGCGACTGGCGAGTCGGCCTCTGCAATCGCAAGGCTTCGGCGTCGCGTTTCCAGCGCGAATTTGGAAACTGCGACAACAGGCGCGCGATCATGCGATTGGCATCGTCAAACTTCTCTTCTTTGACGAGCGCGTAACTGATCCAGTAGAGTGCCGCGTCAACATCTTTGCCCTTCGGATATTTGTCTATGTATTCGCCAAACTTCTTGGCGGCGTCCCCCCACTCTTCATCGGCGATCAGGTCGCGGCCTTCACGGAAGATGGCCACTTCGTCGCCCGGCGCGTTCGACGTTTGCACGAAGCGGTTGAGCTTTTCCAAATCCTGATTGTAAGCGCGCGCCGGTTGAATGATGCCGACCAGCGTCACCAGGCCGTTGATCGCCAGCGCCAGCATGAGGAGCGCGCCAAAGCTCGGACGGCGACTGTGAGGGGCCGAGGCCGAGTCAGCGAAGCGCCGCGTTGGCTGGTCATCGGCGTTCTGTGTTTGTGTGCCGCTGCGGCTGATCTTGTTCAGATGATTGCGAAACATAATCTCTCCTTCGATAGATTAAAACGACCGGCTGAGGGTCGGGGCCGAATAAACCTGCAATGCCGTGATGATCTCTTTCTTCTCCATGCGCGCTTTGATCACGCGCACGTCGTCCGGCGTCGGCGCATCAGGCAGATTGGCGATGTCCAGCAAGAATGGCTCAAGGCTGCCGAGCAAATCCTCCATGGGCAGATTGCCTTTGGTTTCGGCATCGCGGCGCAACAGCACATTCTTGGCCAGCAACCGCTCGGAGCTTTGCCGTTCATAAGCGAGATCGAACTCCGTATTGCCTTCGGTGTTGCGGAATGAGCGCAGCAAGACCTGCGCGCGTTCGATGTGCCTGGCGGTCTCTGCGTCAACGAACGGATTGGTGATCGGCGAAGCCAGCGCGAGTTCGCTCGCCACCGGAGTGGCATTCGCCGGCGTATGATCGGTCACATTATGCACAGGCGGCGGTGCGTGCTTCTTCGATTTAATCGGAGCCACAACGAGCTTGTTGGTTGACGGCGCGACGGCTTGCGGTATCACCTGGGGAATGTCCTGTGGAAGATCGTCAACCAGTCCGTCGCCCGGCAGCGGCAGCAAATCCGGCATCCGGGCGATGGCTTGCAATTCGCTCTCCGGCAAATTGCCCGGCGCGAACAGCAACCACGCGCCCGCTAAAGCCATCAAGATGAGCGCGGCGGCGGCGGCGTACTTGAGCCAAAAAAAGCTGCGGCGCGCGCTCAGTTGTTGCTCAACGCGCGCATCCAGCGCCTGCGCTTGATAGCGATAGCTGCCGAGCAGTTTCTCAAGTTGTTCAACGTCGGGATCAGGCTCGCCCGATCCGTCCCAGAGATAATCGTCTTTCATGCTCGTTCCTCCAGACCGAGCTTCTCGCGCAACATCTTCATGCCGCGATGCAGGTTGACGCGCACTGAAGCGGGCGTCATCCCGGCGCGCGCCGCAATCTCCGGCCCGGTCATGCCTTCGACCAATCGCATCACCAGCGTCTCGCGATAGGCTTCGGGCAGACTGCGCACGACTTCGAGCATGCGCGCCGCTTCATGCTCGGCTTCGGTATCGCGTTGACTGGCAAACGGCATATCGTCTGTCAACTCTTCGGTCTCGCGCGTCCGGCGATAATAATCAACCGCGCGATTGCGCGTAATCATCGCCAGCCAGCCGCCGAACGCTCTGGTATCGCGCAGCGAGTGCAGGCGCTTGAGCGCCACCAGAAAAACGTCCTGCACGAGATCGTCGACATCGCGGTACGGCACGCGCGCCAGCAGTATGCCATGCACCATCGGCGCATACAGATCATAAAGCTGGCCGAACGCTTCGCGGTCGCCGGCGCGCACAGCTTCAACCAGCGCGACTTCAGGAGTCGCGATGATTTCGGTCGCCGCAGCGGGTTGAATTAGACTCGCCAGACTCAATACTTTGCCTGCCGTCTCAAGTGCGCTCATTACCGCCTCGCTCGTCTATAAAGACGCGGCGCGCGGGCGAGCGTTATCCGAGCGCCAAAGAATTTTACACCGAAGCGCGGCGAGATGCGGCAAAGCGGGGAGGGATTTAGCAGTGTGAAGAGTTCGCCGTTACGGGCATCGCAGCAAACAAGTTAGGTGTTCACCTTGCGCAGTGATGAAGAAAGAAGCCGGCGGAGTCGGCGACAGAGTATAGCCCAGTGCGCCAGCACTGGGAGTGCAATGCCATCGAGCATCAAGCCTGCGAAGCAGGCGGCAGAGATTAAGCACTCCGCACCTGTCGCCCGTTTCACGGGCTGGTGATAATTTCCGCTATTCATCCCCAGTGCTGACGCACTGGGCTATATTCTGTCGCCCGCTGTCGCGGGCTTAAAATCCGTTGTTTGATTATTTTGAAATAGCAGGCTACCGGCTCGTGGCGATAATCACATTGCCGATGCGCGCGCCGAGATGCGCGAGCACTGCTTTAACAAAAAGCGTGTCATCGGCGACGTTCAGGCTGGTGAAGAAGAGCTTGTCGTTTTGATAATACGTCACCTGATGGTTTTCAACGACGATACGGAAGACATCGCCTGCGGCATAAGGCGTTTCGCCTGCATAAGAATTATTCTCGCGAATTTCGGCAATGCCACTGGCGGTCAGCTTGACGGCAAAGTCAACGCTAGCAAAATTCAAGGTGGCCGGGTCGTGCGCCAGCCCCACCATGCGCGTCTTGTTGGTTTCCGTCACGGTGAACTCGATATACCCATTGCCGTCGCGAATGGCCTGCTGAGAACGTGCTTCGGCATCCGCCAGACTGTCGCTGCCGGTGGTCTTTTGCAGGCTGTTGCCAGTAACCGTGCAGCGCAACACACCCGTCCAGATGACGGGTTGCGGCGGGCCAAAATGAGCCGCCAGAGTTGCCGTCTTAGCTGCGGTTGGAGACGGCGGCGGAGTTGTCACAACGGTTCGCGGCGCGGTGGCGCGCGTTGTTGAATCGCTGGTTGTTGAGCGAGTCGTCGGGCTCACCGGCGCATCCGGCGGAGGGGTTGTCGTTTCGTATCTCTCCTTACCCGTCAGCGATGGAATTCGGACTACAAACACATCGCGGCGCGACGACGATCCCCAGTTGCTCGTGAAGGCGGCGAAGCGCCCGTCGCGGCTCAGATTGGCGCGCGGCATATCGGCATAGTTGCGCATGACCGAATGATGATGCGCCAGTCGCCGGACGCGCCCGGAGCCATCGGTGGCGACCAACAATAATTCATTCTTGAAGACGCCGGAATTCGGCAGTTTGTTGGCTATAATCGTGCTCACCAGCGCCCAGCTTTCATCATCAGCCAACAGGGAGACGTGGCTGCCCTGGCTCCAGTCATTGTTGAAACCGACGACGGCGACATGCTTGTGCGGGCTGGCAAGCTGCCGAAACGTAAACGTGTTGTTCCAGTTGTCTGCGCCAATGACGACGCCGCGCCCGCAGTCGTGATGGCCCGGCGCAAAGTCCGGCCCGCCGTCTTTCAGATCGGTGATCTGCTTGGTCTGCAAATCAACAACGCGCACTTCGACGCCGCTGGCGGGCGGCGTCGGCAATGGGTCGGGCAACTCCATCGTCACGACCAGGTAACGGCCTGTCTTATCGACCTGCACTTCGTTGACCTGCGGGTCGTTGACCAGATACAGCGCATTCGTGCTGCGCTTCCACGCCGCGTAGCCGACGACTTTGTAATTATTGCGTGAACTCTTAAGGTGAAAGCCAAAGGTATCGTCATCGAGCGAGCGGCTCATTTGCCATATCGTGTCGCCAGGCACCTGGCCTGCGAAATCATGCACCAGTTCGTAGTTGTTCAAGACGACGTTGTAGCTATAGAGACGCAGGCCCGAATGACAATAGACCAGATTGCTGTCCGTGCCGCTCCAGATTACGTCATCGGCCCACGGAAAGCCGCCGTCGGCGAGCGTGCGCTGAAACAGTTTGCGCCGGGTCGTCAGCGCGAAGTTATCCGGGTCGAAGCCGAAGAGAAGGGATTGGTCATCCGACTTCACATAGAGGCGCGTCGAGTCTTTGTTGAACGACGGCCAGTAAGAATAAGGCGTCTCGGAGGACTTGCCGTCGCGTTCATCGGTGACGCGCAGAATCGTAGTGCCGAATACAGGATCAACCAGCGTGCCGCCGGCTTCAGGCAAGGCGGGCGGCGCAGATTCGGCATAAACGCGGCGGTCGGTCTTGACGCTCGGCGCGGTCGTCGCGCGCACGCTTGCGGATTGCGGCGCACGCCCGGCGGATGGACGCGGCGCGGTTTGCGAGCGCGTGACGAGCGGCGCGCTTAACAGAAGCCAGATGATGAAGACGGCAATCAGGCGGTTCATCATTGCGCGATTGATTTTGTACACTGGCGTTTCCATCAACTGTTGAACAATCAGCAAGAGGGCAACCCGGCACAGGCATTGTACTGATCGCCCGGCGCAGCAGCAATAATCATGATCATGTTGCTGCCTGAATGCACACTCCTTTCTATGCTTCATGAAAATGATATTTGCCGCCATATTCCAATCCACGAAGCCCACAAAGCGAGGATGAAGCTAGCCGAAGCTTTATCGATACTCCTCATCGGCTTGCTTCATGGGCCTTCTTTTCGGTCTATTCTATTTAAGATTGTCACAGACTTATCACAGAGAAATTCAAATGCTACCTGGAATGCTGAGAGCCATAAGCTTCCTTCGATGGTTTAGAGCCATAGAATTATAGTCTTTTATTCTACTTGTCTCATTTGAGATAATAACTTCTTTTGAGTCCCTTTATTGGTAAGGAGTAACTATGTTGCTTCGCAGAACTATTGTAGCTCTGTTGTGTATAAGCGTGGTACTAACTTTGCCCTACACGATAGATGGCCAGGAAGGCGCAGTCAAAATCGAGGCTGTAGTTCAAACTCACCGCACACATGATAGAACAGTGATTTACAAGGTGAACTATAGTTATGAGTTTAAGGGTCTGGATTCTGTTTATATAGAAGGATTCGGTTCCGTTCCTGCCAAAGGCAGATTTACATATTTTACTGAGGACTCCAACATTAGATTTAAAGAATCTGCGCAAGGCCGCATTTTAACCGTAATTTCTCTTTTGGGCTCTGAGGTGAATACATCGAGCACTACAGAGGCAGACTTCCCAGAAGAATCGCAATTCACTTTGACTTACCGTAGCGGCCTATGGCCGTATTCCTCTTCATTTCAAAAAGCAATAAACAAAGTTATCAACCAGTCGTTTCCATCTGGATATAAGGCCTTTGAAGCGAACAATATCAATTACTATCAGACCACATACGTCTCATTGAGAGACCTACCTGAAAACCTAATAGCAGAAATTGCGGTGCTTTTTTCGCACCCTTACGAGGTTAAAGCGCGACAATTTGCTTTCCATATTCAATTCGTTGCCCGTGAAAAGCGAGTTCAATCTGGTAGGTGGCGATATGAGCTTAGCCAGGAGACTCAAACTTCTTCTGAGAGATTCATCGATGAGTTCATAAAAAAATTAAGTGAAGAAGGGAAGAAGAATAAATGACACTTGGTACAACGCGTATCTGCTTGTTCCTTGTCTTCTTTGTATCATATCTGATTCACGCATCGGCATTCTTTATTTCTTATCATAGAGGCCACATATATGCCGATGAGATGCGCGAGTTGATGATAACGGTGCTGAAAATATATTCAGTTCATTTTGCCGTTATCATGGGTGGCTTTTTCGCTAAAAAGAGCAAGTCGAAGAAAATAGAGTCGTACTCGTTTTGGGTGGCCCTTGTTTCGTCGGTTGGCTGGAACTTGTTGCTCTTGTGGTATTCGGTACTCTTTGGGTACATGGGGAAAGGTACGATTATAGACCTTTCTACTTATCTGAATGATATTTCCTCTTGGAGTTCATTTCTGATAGTAGGAGTTCTGGCGTTCTTCTTTATTAAACAGGAATAATGCGGGCTGAGGTATCAACTTTGCCATTCATTCCTACAAATAGCCGGGCCCAGTGTATAATTAATGCTGTGGTTTCCGCAATCTGCAGTTCCTTTTTGGCAGTAGATTTAAGGAGTTTGTGATGAAAGCTAAAATCGCAGCTTCTATAATCATCATTCTAGCTATTCATTTAATAGCTTGTGCAAGTTATCATTCTGCCAAACGGCTAGTTTTGCAGAACCCTCCAAAACAGAAACCGACCGACCAAACACCAACTGATGCTACACCGTTTGAGCTTAGTACGGTATTAATGAGAAGCACTTTTAAGATTATAGGTAGAGGCTCCGTTGGCACTGTCTTCATAATAGGGCGACCAGACCCTAAGATAGAGAAGCAGCTATACTTTGTTTTAGTAACAGCCGCTCATGTCCTAGAGCAGATGATCGGAGATGATGCGACCTTGCTATTACGCAAGAAAGATAAGGATGAATATTTCAAAGGAGGCTGGCCAATAAAAATTCGTAGAGGCGGGAAACCGCTTTGGACGAAACACCCTTCAGTTGATGTTGCTGTCATGTACGTAAATCTCCCTAAAGAGGCTGATGTAGCACTACTGCCCACATCCGCTTTGGCTACGGATGAGATTCTAGACAGCTTTCATGTTCATCCTGGTGATAACCTATATTGTCTGGGATTTCCGTACACATACGAGGCAAACAGTGCTGGATTTCCAATTCTACGCAAGGGTGCAATAGCTAGCTATCCGTTAATGCCTACTGAAAAGGTAAAGACCTTTCTTTTAGACTTGAATATATTCGAGGGTAATAGTGGAGGGCCTGTCTATTTAGTGGAAACTAGCCGATTAGGCCCGAACGGAATAGGCATGGGGAATTATCAAACTATCGTAGGGATTATAAGTAAACAGATTTTTGTAGATGAGGACAATGGGTCGTCAACCGACACAAGGAAGCAAAAGGCATCTATAGCATTGGCTGTAGTTATTCATGCTTCCTTTATTCGACAAGCTATAGAAATATTACCACCGCAGAACTAGAGCTTGTTATGAGCTTTGACCCATGATAGTAACTACCTGCTTTAGCCTTAAGAGGACAAAGGCCAAGAAATGAAACTTAGCAAGCGTCTCTATCAATCGTTCATAGTATTTCGTTCTCACTTCGTGTGGCTTGGTTGATTATTTTCGTAGGCTCGCCAGTTTGTGTCATAAATGCACGTCTGTTAAGCTGAAACCTGTCAGTTTGCCCTTCCTCACACGGTATAACTTCTCTGAAAGGAAATGTTGAATTCGTGGCAGGCGCATTGCTTCTGTCTGCTGATGGCTGAGTCTGCGCGAAGCTTGCGCAGCTTGCCGATCAATCGAATTCCGTCTGGTGGATGCGCTTATGCAACGATCTGTTTTACGCCTGAACCGCTCAATCGCCATTCCGGTTCTCCTGCTCTCTATTTTCGTCATCGCCACGCCTGCCCAGCCGCCGTCGCAATGGATGCCGCGCGGGCCTGGAGGCGGCGGGGCGTTGTTCGCGCCGAGCTTCAGCCCGCACAACGCCAGTGAAATCTATCTCGCCTGCGATATGAGCGAGCAGTTCCATTCAACCAATCTCGGCGCGTCGTGGGCGGTCACAGACTTTCGCCAGATTCAGGGCAACCGCGAAGCGCAGGTGCGTTTCACCAGCAACCCGGCAATCCTCTATGCGCTCGATTACACCAACGACCTGACGACGCCGTCGCGCAGCACAGACGGCGGCGCGACCTGGCATCAGTTGTCGAACGACCCGACAGGGGGCGGCGCTTATGCGCTCTTTGTTGACGACAGCACGACCAGCCGCATCCTTGTCGCGGATTACTCGCACATCTGGTTTTCAAGCGACGGCGGCGCGACCTTCCCGCAAAAGTTTTCCACCGCGAGCGGCAACGGCTGCTTCGTGGGCGGCGTGTTTTTTGACGGCGCGAACATCTACGTTGGCACGAACCTCGGCCTGCTCATCTCAACCAACAGCGGCGCGACCTTCGTGCTTGCAAGCGTTGGCGGCATCCCCGCAGCGCAGGCCATCGTCTCGTTCGCCGGCGCAAAGCAAGGCACGACGACGCGCTTCTTTGCCGTGACCCTCAACGCCGCCGATGTCTATCCGGGATTGTTCACCGAAGGCTCTTATGCGAGTTATACAGGCATCTACGCGCTCGACTGGGGACAGGCGAACTGGGCTTTGAAAACGTCGGGCATCGTTACCGGTGACTCCCCGTTCTTTGTGGCGATGTCGCGCGGCAATATCGCGACGGCTTATGTGGCCGGGCAGCAGAACGCCACAGAGTTTCCGATCATCTACAAAACCACGAACGCCGGGACAAGCTGGCAGAACGTACTCTTGACTACAAATAATCAAAACATCTTCACCGGCTGGTCTGGGCGTGGCGGCGACCGCGACTGGAGCTACGGCGCTGGCGCGCTCGGCTTTACGGTCGCGCCTACGGATGTCAACAAAGTCGTCTACACCGATCTAGGCTTTGCGCATCTCACCACCGACGGCGGCGCGACGTGGCGACAGATGTACGTCGATCCGGCTGACCAGAATTCTATGGGCCAGCTTACGCCGAAGGGCCGTTATTATCACAGCATCGGCCTTGAAGACACCACCTGCTGGTGGCTGACGTGGAGCGATGCGAGCAACCTGTTTGCTTCGTACTCGGACATCAAAGGCACGCGCAGCACGGACGGCGGCGCGGCGTGGTCATTCAATTACACGGGTGATAATTACAATTCGATGTATCAGTCGCTGAAGCACCCGACGACCGGCACGCTCTATGCCGGCACCTCGTCGGTTCATGATATGTACCAGAGCACGCGCTTGCAGGATTCGACCCTCGACGCGGGCACAGGCGAAGTGCTCTATTCGACAGACAAAGGCGCGACCTGGCTGCGGCTGCACAACTTCGCGCATCCGGTCATCGGACTGGCGATTGATCCGACCAACACGAACCGCATGTATGCGAGCGTCATTCACTCGACGCAGGGCGGCATCTTTGTTTCGAGCAATCTGCAAAACGGCGCGGCGTCAACCTGGACGAAGCTCGCCAGTCCGCCGCGCACCGAAGGCCACGCCTTCAATGTGAAGGTGCTGAACGACGGCGCGATTGTCTGCACCTACTCAGGCCGGCGCAATTCGTCGGGCGCATTCACGGCAAGCTCAGGCGTCTTTCTCAGCACGGACGGCGGCGCGACCTGGTTAGACCGCTCGGATGCGGGCATGCGTTACTGGGCGAAAGACATTCTGATCGACCCGAACGACGCGGCGCAGAACACCTGGTATGCCTGCGTCTACAGCGGTTGGGGTGGGCCGCCCAACAGCCTCGGCGGATTGTATCGCACGACAAATCGCGGCCAGTCGTGGACGCGGATCAACAGCCTCGACCGCGTCGGCTCGTGCGCCATCAGCCCGCTCAACGCGAATGAGATGTATCTTACAACCGAAACCAACGGCCTGTGGTATACGAACAACCTCAACGCCGCGCAGCCCAGCTTCACGGCAGTTGCCTCGTATCCGTTTCGCCAGCCGGAGCGCATCTTTTTCAATCCCTATAATGTGACGGAAATCTGGGTGACGAGCTTCGGCAACGGCCTGCGCGTCGGCAGCGTCTGCGGCTACCAACTGGCCTCTTCGGGCATCTTCTTCAGCGAAGCCGGCGGCGAGGGCCGCGTCGCGCTGACCTGCGCCAGTGGTTGTGCGTGGGCAGCGGTGAACAGCGCCAACTGGATTACGCTGACCTCTGCGACCAGCGGCACGGGCAGCAATGTCGTCACGTTTGAGGTGCGCGAGAACTTCACCGGCGCGCCGCGACAGGGAAGCTTGACGATAGCCGGGCAGACCTGCACGGTGATTCAGGACGCCGGCCTGGCGGACTGCGATTATCAGATCACGCCGGCGAGCCGCTCGTTTCAATCAAGCGGCGGCAGCGGCAGCCTGAGCGTCTTCAGCGCCCAACACTGCGCCTGGCAGGCGGTGTCGAATGTAAGCTGGATCACGATTACTTCAGGCAGCCCGAGCATCGGCAACGGCGTGGTGAATTTCACCGTTGCGCCGAACCCGACAAGCACAGTGCGCAAGGGCCGCATCACCGTCGGCACACAGGTCTTCAATGTGAAGCAAAAAGGCGGCTAAATCAAACCGCATGAGAATGGGACGGCGCAGCATTTGGAGTGCTTTGACTTGTCGCCGCTTTTAGGCTTGGCGAGGAGGCCAAGCGGTGACCAGTCAGCGCACTCCATATAAGCGAGTCTGCCTTTCCCTTGCCCTCTGATTTAGAGAGTCGAGTGAAGCAATCTGTCTGGCGCTCCTGAAAGCCGCGACTGTCTATTCGTCTTCGGGCAGAAGATCGTCAACCGGCATTGACCAGCCGGGCACGGCGTCGCCTGCATCGGCGACATCGCCACGACGAAAGATGAGAGGATTTTCGGGATCGTTGTGATGATAGGATTTGATGACATCAGGACTGAGCAGGTCAACATCCCACACGCAGAGCGTTCCGGCAGCAAAATAATCCTGGCGCTTTGCCGCCAGACGGCGTTCAGCACGCGCGCCATAATCTTCTTCGCTGCGGACTTCAACAGCGAAGACCGGCGCACCTTCGAGAAACTTCATTCGTGTCGGCTTGCCGGTGTGCCACGCCGCGTCAGGACTGAATGATCTGCGGTTCGGCAAGTTCACGATGAAGCCAGCATTATCAGGGATTGCATAGCCTGATTTAGTAGCGCGCTCGTGTTGACGCAAGCTCGCGAAAATCTCGCCGCTTGCGCGACTGGGCCAGAATCCGGTTGGTGACATACGGACAATCTCTCCGTTGACAAGCTCGGCCTTGCCGTGTTCAGGGATATGGTAGAGGTCTTCAATAGTTGCTTGCACTTTCGTTGTCATGGCTGATCCTCGCAGGCCAATCTTATCACGAAACCACACGCCATGAATGCTCAATCAGAGCTTTCCGCTTGCCGCGCGCGGCGGCGGATATTAGACTCATCGCGCTGCTCAGAGCTTGTGCAAACAGACCATCATAGCGAATCAGAAATGTTGAACCTGTGGAGGGGATATGCCGCAAATTAATACCGTGCGAGGGCCGATTGCGACGGACAGTCTCGGTGTCACGCTGATGCACGAGCACGTCTTCGTGCTGTCACCGGAGATCATGCAGAACTACCCCGAGGGTTGGGGCGATGAGGAGAAGCGCGTCAGCGAGGCCATCGCGCGGCTCAACGAATTGAAAGCGCGCGGCGTCGATTCAATCGTCGACCTCACGGTCATCGGGCTTGGCCGCTACATCCCGCGCATTGAGCGCATTGCCCGCGAGATCGACCTGAACATCATCGTCGCCACAGGCGTCTACACCTACAATGACGTGCCGATGTACTTTCATTTTCAGGGGCCGGGCACAGAGCTTGGCGGGCCGGAGTTCATGGGCGATATGTTTGTGCGCGACATTACAGAAGGCATCGCCGGCACGGGTGTCAAAGCGGCGATTTTGAAATGCGCCACCGATCAGCAGGGCGTCACGCCGGGCGTCGAGCGCGTGCTGCGCGCCGTTGCCCACGCCCATCGCCAAACCGGCGTGCCTATCTCGACGCACACCCATGCACACACCGAGCGCGGCCTCGAACAGCAGCATATCTTCGAGGAAGAAGGCGTTGATCTGACGCGCGTCGTCATCGGTCATTCAGGCGACACCACCGATATTGAGTACCTGGAAAAACTGATCGCCAGAGGTTCCACCATCGGCATGGATCGCTTTGGCATCGACGTGCTGCTGCCGTTTGAAGATCGCGTCAACACCGTCGCCCGGATGTGCGAGCGCGGTCACGCAGGCAAGATGGTGTTGTCGCACGATGCGGCCTGCTTCAACGACTGGCTGCCCGAAGCGGCATTGCCTGTGGTTTTGCCGAACTGGCACTATCTACACATCCACAACGACGTGATTCCGGCGCTCAAAGCGCGCGGCGTCACCGATGAGCAACTGCACACGATGTTAGTCGAGAACCCGCGAAGGATTTTTGAAAGGCAGGGCGCGTACTGATGATTCGACCGTTCGATTATTCCGGCATTACTCGCGACGTGCGCGGCATCGCGCATTACGACAACCGACCCGCATCGCTCGTTGAGATGTTGCGCGCCACCGTTGAACGTTCGCCCGATCACGAAGCTATCGTCGAAATCGGCGGCGCGCGCGCCAGCTATCGCGAGTTGTGGGAGCGCGCCGCGCGTGTCAGTGGCGGTCTGCGGGCGCAGGGGGTGGGTCGCGGCGACCGCGTGGCGATTCGTCTTGCCAATGGCTTGAACTGGGTGCTGGCCTTTTTCGGCATCGAGATGGCCGGCGGCATCGCCGTGCCGGTCAATACACGCTTCAGCGAAAGCGAAGTGGATTACGTTGTCAAAGACAGCGGCTCGGCATTCGTTTTTCTGCCCGGCGAAGCGCTGCCCGATGGCCCGCCGTTCGCCGTTGACGATTTGCAGCCGGCGGACGTGGCGGCGATCTTTTATACGAGCGGCACGACAGGCTTTCCCAAAGGCGCGATGACGACGCACGAGAACTTTTTGACGAATAGCGAAACCTGCCGCCGCGTCTGCAACCTGCCGACCGATGGGCAGATTCGCAATCTCGTCTCGGTGCCGTTGTTTCACGTCACGGGTTGCAACAGCCAGTTGATTCCCATGATTGAAACCGGCGATACGCTGGTCATCATGCAGATGTTTGAAGTGCAGGCTTTCTTGAAAGCGATTCAGGACGAGCGCATCAATTTGCTCACGTCTGTGCCGGCGGTCTACTGGTTCGCCATCAGTCAGCCGAACTTCAAAGACTTCGACACGTCGCGAATTCAATGGATATTGTATGGCGGCGCGCCGATTGCGCCCGATCTGGTGGCGCGCATTCTGGAGTCGTTCCCGAATGCGCGCGTCGGCAACGGCTTCGGTTTAACCGAATGTTCGTCGGTGGCGACGTTTCTGCCGCACGAGTATGCACACCTGCGGCCTGAAACCGTCGGCTTTGCCGCGCCGGTGGTTGATCTATATCTGTTCGAGCCTGATCCGCAGAGCGGTATAGGCGAACTGTTGATTCGCGGCGCGAACGTCGTCAAAGGTTATTGGAACAAGCCCGAGGCGACGGCGGAGACTTTCGTTGACGGCTGGCTGCACACCGGCGACATGGCGAAGCTCGATGCCGACGGCTTCGTGCAGATTGTCGACCGCAAGAAAGACATGATCTGTCGCGGCGGCGAAAACGTGTACTGCGTCGAAGTCGAAAACGCGCTCTCCGCGCACCCGGCAGTCTTTGAAGTCGCGGTCATCGGCGTGCCCGATGAGATGATGGGCGAAAAGGTCGGCGCGGTCGTCGTGCCGCGACCGGGACAGGCGCTTGATATAAGCGACCTGCTGGCATTCGCCCGAACGCATCTCGCGGATTTCAAAGTGCCGCAGTATGTCGTCATTCGCCAGGAACCGATGCCGCGCAATCCCGGCGGCAAGATGCTCAAACCCGTCCTCAGAAAAGAGACCGCGTGGGACAAGTCTGTGCGCTAAGTTTGATCCACGCCACAAATTTGAACTGATAAGCAGGCAACCGTAACGGGCATCATTAGCCCCGTAGGGGCGAAATGTTTATAGAATCATGTAGCAAAAAGAACCCCAAGCTCCATTAGGAGCGCAATGTTGACATTCCGCCCCTGCGGGGCTTGGGTTCTCTACGATTGCTATAACTATAAACATTTCGCCCCGACGGGGCTGGCCCAAAACGCAGATGCGACGTTCCGGCAACCATAAACTGCTTCACCTGTCTCACTCCTGCTATTTCAACCATGCCATCATGCTATGCTGCCCGCAGATAGGTGCCGCCCGCTGCCTTGACGTGCGAGCGCCGGGCGGCTAAGGTCAGAGGCAACACTGGTAAGTCGAACGCGCCCCAAATCATTTCCTGTTTCGGTGAAGAAAAGCGATGAGATATTTTATTGCGCTGCTGATGCTCGTATTGTCTTCGTGCGGATTATCGGCTCAGGCTCAACCGGCTGATTCGCAGCCTCTAGCCATCACTCATGTCACCGTCATTGATGTGACCGCTGCCGCGCCGCAGTCCGATATGACGGTCATCGTCAACGGCAATCACATCACGGCGATTGGCAAAACAAACAAGCTTCGCATCCCGCAAGGCGCGCAGGTCATTGATGCGACCGGCAAGTTTTTGATTCCCGGCCTGTGGGATATGCACATCCATCTGACGGTCATCCCCGATCAGGAAATCACTCGCAACGTGATTGCGCCGCTGCTCGTTGCCTATGGCATCACAGGCGTGCGCGACATGGGCGGCGACTGGCAACGCCTTCAGACCTTGCGCAGCGAAATCACCGGCGGGCAAATCATCGGCCCGCGTATCCTGACGCCGGGGCCTTTCGTTGACGGGCCGCAAGCGGCCAGTCACGTCGTCCTGCCGGTCAGCAATGAAGAAGAAGCGCGCCAGGCGGTGCGCCAGTTGAAGACGCAAGGCGTTGACTTCATCAAAGTGCAAGCGGCGCTGACCCTAACGCTCTGGCGAGCCGTGCTGGATGAAGCCCGTCGGCTCAACATTCCGGTTGCCGGTCACATCCCCGAACGCATTAGCGCCTTCGATGTCGCGCGCTCGACGCAGCGTAGCATTGAACACATTTCGCCTGTGCTGCCGGGCGATGCCGGCGTGCTGCTGGCCTGCTCCGGCAAGGAAGCTGAATTGCGCGCAGAGATGTTGGAGATCGAGCGATTGGCTGAACAGCCTAACGCCGATCAGCAGGCGCTGCGCAAACGTTATCGCGCCTTGCAGTCGCAGATGATTTCAACGACCGATGTCCAGAAGTGCGCGCCGCTGCTTTCGCTGTTTGTCAAACAGGGAACGGTCGCCGTGCCGACGATGATCTTCGGCAGGCAGTTCGCGCCGCTTGATGCCAATGATTTGCCGAAAGATGAAGCGCTCGCCTGCGTGCCGCATTCTCTGCGTGTGCGTTGGGAGAACCGTCGCAATGCAGTCATCAAAAACAGCGCGCCGGAAGACTTCGCGTTTCGCCGGCAGATGTTCGAGAAATCGCTCGCGCTGGTTGGCATGATGCACCGCGCCGGTGTTCGTCTGCTGGCGGGCACGGATGCGCTTGACGGTTACGTTGTGCCCGGACTCAGTCTGCATCAGGAACTGGCATTGATGGTCGAAGCGGGTCTCACACCGCTCGAAGCCCTGCAAGCTGCGACCATCCATGCGGCGCGCTTTCTCGGCAAAGACAAAGAACTCGGCACGATTGTTGTGGGCAAACTCGCCGATCTGGTCTTGCTCGACGCCAGCCCGCTCGGTGATATTCATAACACACAAAAAATCAGCGCCGTCATCAGCAACGGGCGATGGCTTGACCGCCAGGCGCTCGATGCCATGCTCGTGAAGGTCGAAGCCGCTGCGAGCCAGAAGTAATTTGACCGGCATGCTACTGACACCTTGATGAATATGCTTTGCGGCTTGCGGCTTGCGGCGTGGCGTGATAATTCAGTGTGGCTATGACATTGCTTCTTGGAATTGACATCTCGACGACGGGAGCGAAAGCGCTGCTCACGGACGACACAGGACGCGTGGTGGCGAGCGCTTCGACGCCGCTCGTGCTTTCAACGCCGCGCCCGCTCTGGTCAGAGCAGAACCCTGAAGACTGGTGGCACGCCATCACCATGAGCATTCGTCAGGCGCTCGACGAGGCTGGCACAACCGGCGATGAGATTGCCGCCATCGGCTTGACCGGCCAGATGCACGGCCTGGTCTTGCTCGATGATAAAGGCGATGTGCTGCGCCCGGCGATTCTCTGGAACGATCAACGCTGCGGCGCAGAATGCGACCTGATCCGTGAACGCATCGGCACCGCGCGATTGATTCAAATCACCGGCAACGACGCGCTCACAGGCTTCACCGCGCCGAAGCTTGTCTGGGTGCAAAGGCACGAACCCGACATCTTCAACCTTGCTCGAAATGTGCTGCTGCCGAAAGATTACGTGCGCTATAAACTGACCGGCGCGATGGCGATGGACAAAGCCGACGGCTCTGGCACGATCTTGTTTGATCTGCAATCGCGCGACTGGTCTGCCGAGGTGCTCGATGCGTTAGAGATTCCGCGCGCCTGGATGCCGCCGACTTACGAAGGGCCGCAGATGACTGGTGCAGTCACGGCTGAGGCCGCCGCCGCGACGGGCCTCAGCGCCGGCACGCCGGTGATGGCCGGCGGCGGCGATCAAGCGGCAGGCGCAGTCGGCGTCGGCGCGGTGAAGGCCGGCGTCGTCTCGCTGGTGCTCGGCACGTCCGGCGTCGTCTTCGCTTCGACCGATGCGCCGCTCATCGAGGGGCAGGGAAGACTGCATGCGTTCTGTCATGCGGTGCCCGGTCGCTGGCACATGATGGGCGTGGTGTTGAGCGCCGCAGGCTCCCTGCAATGGTATCGCGACACGCTTGCGCCACAGGCGCGGTTTGACGATTTGGTGGCCGAAGCTACAGAGGCTCCGGTGGGCAGCGGCGGCCTGTTGTTCCTGCCTTACCTGACCGGCGAGCGCACGCCGTACCCCGACCCGCTGGCGCGCGGCGCGTGGGTCGGCTTGACCGTCAGGCACCGGCGGGCGCACCTGACGCGGGCGGTGCTTGAAGGCGTCGCGTTCGGATTGAAAGACAGCTTCGCGTTATTGCAGAGCGCAGGACTTGGCGTGATTGAACAGGTGAGGGTTTCGGGCGGCGGCGCGAAGAGCCAGTTGTGGCGGCAGATTCTCGCCGATGTGTTGAACGTCGAACTCGTGACCGTGAACACAACGGAAGGCGCGGCTTACGGCGCGGCATTGCTTGCCGGCGTCGGCGCGGGCGTGTGGCCTGATGTGGATACAGCCTGCGCGCAAACGATCAAGACTGAGAACGCCGTCGCACCGAACACGGAAGACGTGAGCAAGTACGAAGCGCTCTATCCGCATTATCGGAATTTATATGCGGCCTTGCGTCCAACCTTCGTCGGCTTGGCGGCGGTGGAAGATTAAGATCAGTATTGTGTATGACGATAGAAGATTGCATACATTGGCAATCCGCAGCCATTCTGGTTTAATGAAATCAGACCATTGAAAGGAGGGATAAGCATGGTTCAAGAATTGACGGTCAAGAAAACTAAATTAGCCGAGAACGCCAAAGCAGGAAAGACCGCAACTCGCAAAATAAAGAAGGCTAAAAAGACGGCTGATGAACTGATGTTGGAAGCGTGGAAGTACACCTATGAGACTCGCCACAAAAGGCTCTTGAAACCATAAGTGGCCATTGTTCTGGATACCAACATCTGGATTGCCTACCAGCCTGAAACCTTCCCCAAAAGCCTTCTCATGTCGGTTGTCGTCTTACAAGAACTTGTTGCCGGTGCTCCTGACAACGCCGGCGTACAAAAATATGAAGCCGCAAGAAGAGAGTATGAGAAAGAAAACCGATTGCTTGTGCCCACTGCTGACGATTGGTTCCTGGCTGGCAAAGTTCTCAACTCGCTTCTTCGCGGCCTCAAGTCTGAGCGCGGCGGTAAAACGCCCAAGCTTCATCCTGACGAGAAGCAAAGGATCATCCGAGATGTGCTCATTGCTCGCACCGTGCGGCGCGTGAATGGGCTTCTGATAACCGACAATATAGCCGACTTCAAACGCATAAAGAAGTTCTGCAACGTGCGCGTGCAGTCCGGTAAAGAGTTCTTCGGATCTTAATTCGCCCGCGCAGCACGCTCATTTCGCCGAGCCGAGCAGGCGGTTCAATTTCTCAAGTCCGCCCGAATTGTCACTCGCGGATTTGTTGCCGGCGAAGCGGTGGACGCGGCAGAGGAGGCGGCTGATCTGCTCGCCTTGCGGATTGTCCATCGTCGCCAGCACGACGTTCATCTGCACGGGCTGAGAGCCTGCGCCCATCGCCGTGCGCAGTTGCGGCGGCAACTCTATCGTGAAATAAAACGCCCCGCAGCCGAGGCCCTCCTGGGCTTGCGCGTAAAGCGATTGCGTCTGCTCGTTGCGTTCGCCGGGCGCGGCGGGCGTCTTGCGCGCCGTGTCCTGTGTGGATTGCGCCAACTGGCCGAGCTGTGCCGTCGCTTCAGGGTTTTTCGCCTCGCGTCCCTGTTTCTGCTCAGCCGCCTGAGCCTTGGGTTTCTCTTTAGGCTTCTCTTGTGGCTCCTCATCTCGCGCGCTCGGCCAGGGGTTCTCCGCCGTCGCCAGCGTGCCGACCAACCGGCTCTGTAGCTTATGTGACACTCGCGCGCCGATCTGGAAGTCGCCGCTCAGTTGCACACGGTCGCCGATGATGTCGGCTCGCGTGAAGGTGAAGGTGAACGGCACATCGCGCCCGCTGGCTTTGAACTCGCCCGCCACCGTGCGCCCGTTCAACTCGCCGCCGATGCTGCGCAGCGGTTCCACTGTATTCACAGCAGAATTACTTGCTGATGAGTTGGCTGTGCCGCGCTGCTTTTTTGCTCTCACCTGCGCCGATGCGCTCGCCGAGGAGAGCAGCGCCAATGTGATAAACAACACAAATAGTTTTCGCATGGTTCGATCTCTCCTTCTTACAAGCGACCGGCGCGGTATTCTTCGGCGATGTAATCGCAAGCGCGCGCCGTGATGGCCATCATGGTCAGCGTCGGGTTCTGATTGCCGCTCGACGCGTAGCACGCGCCGTCGGTGACGAACAGGT
>JBBWZK010000215.1:0-19100 GCA_039648975.1 Blastocatellia bacterium | reverse complement strand
CTTCATTACGCACCACGCACCACTGGCCAGCTAATCAAAATCTGAAGCGAAAAGTGAAATTGTGGCGTCCCCTGTTGGTTCTCGCTCTGTCGGCTGTTGCGCCGGTCTTCAACTGCGGCGCGGCTCGTTTGAAAACCGAGTAGCGCCGCCTGACGCGAATGTCGCGCATCGCACGGCGCTACTTTTCAAGTCAGAAGATCAAACCTAAACCGCAACCGCACATCCTTGATTGAATCGCTCACCGCACGACTTCGATATTGAGCACGGGGTGAACCTCGTACCAGTGATGATCGTGTTCGCCGTCATAGCGGCTGACGCCGTAAACGCGCACGCGGCTGCCGACCGTTGGCGGCTTCAGGCGGATCGGGTCAATGATTTCGCAGACGATGAAGCGCTCCTGCTCGCCAAGATTGTCGACCAGACGGAAGCTCAGATCGCCGTCTTCGTCATTAACGCGCACTTCGCTGACATAGCCTTCGGCGACGACGTGCGGCTTGGTGTTGCTTTCAATGTCGCTGATGCGGACGGGATGAAACTCATCCCAATCAACCGCCTCAAGTGTCTTCAGACCGGCGGGCTCCTGCTCTGGCGCGGTGCGGCGATGAAACGTGATGAACACGACAGACAACAGGATGGCCCCGGCCAGCGCCGCCAGGGCGAAGCGCGGAGTCAATAACCGGCTGCGCCACCCTGCGGCGCGGCTGGTGGTTGGCACAGGGCGCGCGGCGCGCGCTTCGGTCTGGTCAATCGCCGCTTCGATGGCGTCCCAAACGTCGCGCTGCGGTGTGATGCGCGGCAACTGTGCGGCAAAACGCCCGCCGCCGCGCAGACGCGCCACCGTGTCGCGGCAATCGCCGCAATCAAGCAGGTGATCTTCAATGCGGCGCACGCGATCAGGCGTCAACTCATCCGTGACGTAGCGTATCAGATCGCGCCGTCGAAGATTAATTCGCCAACACTTCATCATGGTTACTCCATTCGCCCGACTGCGGCATCGGGCAATTGCAGAGGCGGCTCACAGAATACGCTTAAAGGGGCGCAGCCGCGCTTCAAGCTGGCGCAGAGCGCGATTCAAGCGCGACGCCACGGTTCCCGGCGAGCAGTCGAGCACGGCAGCCATCTCGTCGTAAGAAAGCCCGTCGATATATTTCAAGACGACCACGCCGCGCAGTTTGGGCGACAGTTCCATCACCGCCTGACGAATGATCTCGCGCCGTTCGCGGTCGGCGTGCGCCAGGTCGGGAAGCGCCCGACGGTCGTATTCGTCATCGCTGCCGAGGATTTCTTCAAACGGCACGTGCGCCGCGCCGCGCCTTTGCTGCTGGTTGAGGCATTCGTTCACGGCGATGCGGTACATCCAGGTTGCCGGGCTAGCCTCGAAGCGAAAACCGGGCAAGCCTTTATAGATTTTGATGAAGACGATTTGCAGCACGTCTTCAGCCCAGAGGCTGTCGCCGAGCGAATAGAAAATTAGATTGTTGAGGCGGTCGCGGTAACGCTCGTAAAGCGATGTGAAAGCATTGCGGTCGCCGCGCTGTGCGGCCAGCATCAGCGCGTGCTCGTCCTGATCGGGTTGTGCGGGGCGCGTCTCTATCATCCTTAATCGACCAGAAGCCTCACTATGTTTAGACACAGGCGCTCGAATTTCCTTCCCTATCAAGTGGATTTTTTTATGAACTTAAGCGGCCAAGCCCGAATCCTGGTGCGCGAGCGGCAAAAGCGGTGCTTGCTTGATGCGGAAATTCAGCTTCAAACGACGACGAAGCTACCGGCAAGCATAGCCAGTTTATTGCGTGAATTCAACTTCAAAATGCGCCGGCTAAGGCGCTCCTTGACAGGTGCGCGCCGCATCGGCTAACCTTTTATGTTGCATTAACCAGAAAATTCCTGACAGGAGCTTGAAGTGAAACCAGACATTCATCCGAAGTACATGAAGGCGAATGTGCATTGCGCATGCGGCGCGACCTGGGAGACACGCTCGACCAAGCCGGAGATTCGCCTCGAAATCTGCTCGAACTGCCACCCGTTCTTCACCGGCAAACAGAAGCTGGTTGACACCGCCGGGCGCGTCGAGCGCTTCAACCGCAAGTACGGTCGCAAAACCGAAGCTTAACTTATCCACAACCGAATATTGGTTGCCGGGCTGCCGCGCGCCTCACCGAGCTGACTGCTTTCCACTTCGCGAAAGCAATGAGCCGTTGAGGCGACACCGAGAGACAGTTCGGCAGCCAATATTTTTTTGGTGTACAATCGCAATCGTCAGGCAAGGCAACATCTGAAGGCGTGCGCGAATCGCAAACGCGGAGGTAGTCATGAAAGAAGAGCAAATCATCGTTGGCGGCCAGGCGGTCATCGAAGGCGTGATGATGCGCGCGCCGCACTCCTATGCGGTTGCGGTGCGCTTGCCGAGCGGCGAGATCATCTCAAAGAGCGAACGGCTGCCGGTATTGTCCGAGCAGTATCCGATGTTGAAACTGCCTGTGCTGCGCGGCGCGGCGGTGCTGATTCATTCGATGATTCTCGGCATCAAGGCGCTGAACTTTTCGGCCAACGCCATCTTTCACGAAACCGCTGGCGAAGCGGCGGCGGAACCGGCGCTTGAGCTTCAGACGGCGGCTTTAACTTCGACAATGGCAACTTCGACAGCGGCGGCGGCTCCGGTCATGGTTGCGGAGTCAAAGCCGCTGGTTGCGGAAGCGAAGAAGACGTCGAATGCGGCGGCGGCTGGCTCGATGATTTTTGCCGTCATTTTCAACGTCTTGCTGTTCATCGTGCTGCCGTTGGTGCTGACCAATATGCTGTTCGTCTACTTCGGCGGCGGCACGCTGGACGCGCACTCGGCTTCGGGCACCTGGTACGCCAATGCCTGGGCGTGGCTGAAAGCGTCGCTGCACCCTGTGCGCCCGTCTGTGCTGTTCAATCTGGTTGACGGATTGATTCGCATGACGTTCTTTTTGGTCATGATCACGACCTTTTCGCTGCTCAAAGAGATGCGCCGCGTCTTCGAGTATCACGGCGCGGAGCACAAAGTCGTCTACACCTGGGAAGCCGGCGAAGCCTTGACGGTCGAAAACGCGCGCCGCAAATCGCGCCAGCATCCGCGTTGCGGCACGAGCTTTTTGATGGTCGTGATGCTGGTCTCTATCGTCGCCTTTTCGATTGTGAAATTCGATTCGCTCTTTTTGAACTTCGTCGTGCGGCTGGCATTGATGCCTGTGGTTGCCGGCATCTCTTACGAAATCATCCGCGCCTCGGCTCAGAGCCGCGCGCAGTGGTTCTTCGCGGTCATCACGCGGCCCGGCCTCTGGCTACAGAATATCACCACGAAAGAGCCGGACGACCAGCAACTGGAAGTCGCCATCTACGCACTCGAAGAGTCGCTGAAGCTTGAACCGTTAGCAGTGGCCAGTGGCCAGTGATCAGTGGCCAGCCGAAACGGCCTGCTACGAATCACCAACCGCTGACCGCTGACCACTGAGGAAATATGTTCGACAAACTCGATGGTATTGAAGAAAAGTACGAAGAGTTGACCGAGCAACTCGGCGACTCGGAGACGCTCGCCGATCAGGCGAAGTATGCTCGCGTCGCCAAGCAGCACCGCGACCTCGAAGAAGTCGTCGCCAAATACCGCGAGTTCAAGGCGCTCGATCAAGGTCTGCGCGATACGCGCGAGATGCTTGATCTGGAAGACGACGCCGAGATGCTTCAGCTTGCCCGCACGGAGTTGGCCGAGTTGGAAGGGCGGCGCGAAAAGGTTGAAGCCGAGTTGAGATTGCTGTTGCTGCCGAAAGACCCGAACGACGAGAAGAACGTCATCGTCGAAATCCGCGCCGGCACAGGCGGCGATGAAGCGACCTTGTTTGCCGCCGAGATCATGCGCATGTACACGCGCTACGCCGAGCGCCAGGGGTGGCGCGTCCAGGCGCTCGACGTTTCCGAGTCAGGCATTGGCGGCGTCAAGGAAGCCATCCTGCTGATCGAAGGCGATAAGGTTTTTTCAAAGCTCAAGCATGAATCGGGCGTGCATCGCGTGCAGCGCGTGCCGCAAACCGAAGCGTCGGGCCGCATACACACCTCAGCCATCACGGTGGCCATATTGCCGGAAGCCGAAGAAGTCGATATTAAGATCGACCCGAAAGATTTGCGCATCGACACGTTTTGTTCATCGGGGCCGGGCGGCCAGTCGGTGAACACGACCTATTCGGCAGTGCGCCTGACGCACCTGCCGACCAACACCGTGGTGTCGATGCAGGATGAAAAATCGCAGATCAAGAATCGCGAAAAAGCCATGCGCGTGCTGCGTTCACGATTGCTGGAGATGGAGCAGGCGAAGCAGCACGAAGCCATCGCCAGCGACCGCCGCGCGATGGTCGGCAGCGGCGACCGCTCGGAAAAGATTCGCACCTACAACTTCAAAGATAATCGCATCACCGACCACCGCATCGGCTACACGGTGCATCAACTCGACACCTTTATGGAAGGCGACATCGGCAATCTGATTGACGCGCTGGTGGCGCATTACCAGGCCGAAAATCTCAACGCCGTCAGTTAAGCAGCAGTATAATCGAAAGAGATTGGCACAGGGCTAAAGCGCAGGCCGCCGGCTTGCGCTTTTTCTTTTTCGGCGAGAATAATTTCAGAGCCCGTTCAACGACGATAAACATTCTCAGCCTTCAGCCCGTTTTCTGTTTCGACCTGAAAGGAGATGGCATGATTCGCACACGGACGCTTAGAGCAGATTTCAATTGGATTAAGCCGCAAGCATGTAGGGGCGGGCGTCTCTGCCCGCCCCAGACTGCGCCTGCGTACACTGGGGCAAACACAGAGGGTCGCCCCTACATGCTAAACCGATTTGAAAACCGCTATAGGCGCGCGGCGCTGTTTCTCATTTTATTGCTCAACGCTTCCACGGCTTTCGCGCAGGCCGATAAGGTTGACGAGTTCGTCAAAGCCGAAATGCAGAAGCGACGGATTCCCGCTGTGTCTATTGCCGTCGTCAAAAACGGCGAGATCGTCAAAGCCAAAGGCTACGGGCTGGCAAATGTCGAATTGAACGTCCCCGCCGCGCCGGAAACGATTTATCAGTCCGGTTCGGTCGGCAAGCAGTTTACGGCGACGCTCGGGATGATGCTCGTCGAAGAAGGCAAGCTGAATCTCGACGATCACCTTAGCAAATACATTGCCGATGCGCCCGACATCTGGAAAGCGATCACCATCCGTCACCTGCTGACGCATACGTCGGGCATCTCGAACAAGCTCTATGAGCAAATCAACATGCGGCAGGATTACACGGAAGACGAACTGGTGAAAAAGATCGCCGCCGTGCCGCTCGATTTCCAGCCGGGCGAAAAATGGAACTACAGCAATCCAGGCTACGTGATGCTCGGCATTCTCATTCACAAGGCGACCGGCAAGTTTTACGGCGACCTGCTCAAAGAAAGAATCTTCACGCCGCTCGGCATGACGACTGCCCGCATCATCAACGAAGCCGACATCATTGCGAATCGCGCCGCCGGTTATCATCTGGTGAAAGGCGAGTTGAAAAATCAGGAGTGGGTGTCGCCCGCACTCAACACGACCGCCGACGGCAGCCTCTATTTCACCGTGTATGATATGGCGAAGTGGGACGCGGCGCTTTATACAGAGAAGCTGCTCAAGCGCGCCAGCCTCGAGCAGATGTGGACGCCTGTGAAGCTCGCGAGCGGCAAGCTGCAACCCTACGGTTTCGGCTGGGGGTTCAGCGACGTGAAAGGACATCATGTGATCGAGCACGGTGGCGCGTGGCAAGGCTTTACGACCTACATCGCGCGCTACGTTGACGACAAGCTGACCATCATCGTGCTCACCAATCTCGCGGGCGCTGACCCAGGCAAGATTGCGCACGGCATCGCCGGTCTTTACAACCCGGAGCTTGCGTCGCAAAGAACATCAAAGGATTGAGAAACGCCGGCGCTGTGCGTTGCGCCTTGCACCGGGGCAACTCACGGCGCATTCTGTTTGTCGTGCTGACCATTGCCGAAGCCATCAGCGAAGGAGCGCGCCGGCTGGAACGAACAGGCGCGAGCGAAGCCCGCCGTACCGCCGGCGTGTTGCTGGCTCACCGGCTCGACGTTGATCGCACGCATCTGCTTATGCATCCCGAACAAGCGATCAGCGAAGAAGATTACAAAACCTTTTTGCAGATGATTGAGCGGCGCGCGGCAGGCGACCCCTTGCAGTACATCACAGGGCATCAGGAATTCTACAAGCTCGATTTTCTGGTCACGCCCGCCGTGTTGATTCCGCGACCGGAGACTGAATTCCTCGTCGAGCGTGTGCTGGCGCTGATCGGCGAAGCTCAACAAACCGCGCCGCTGATTGTTGACGTAGGCACAGGATCGGGCTGCATCGCCGTGACGCTGGCGGTCGAAATTCCTGGCGCGCGCCTCATCGCCACAGACCTCTCAGGCGCGGCGCTCGCGGTCGCCGGACAGAACGCGGCGCGGCACGGCGTCAGCACTCGCGTCGAATTTTATGAAGGCGATTTGCTCGCGCCGCTGGCGGCGCTCGGTATCGAGAATGAGGTTGATGTTCTCGCCTGCAACCCGCCTTATATTGCCGCAAACCAGCCGGAGCTTGTGCAGCGCGAAGTGCGCGATCATGAGCCGCATACGGCGCTGTTCGGCGGCGATGACGGGTTGAGCTTTTACCGCCGCTTGCTAACCGAAGGGCTCGGCTACGTCAGGCCGGGCGGCTATCTCGTCTGTGAGATTGGCTACACTCAGCTTGACGCGATCAAGGAACTGGTCGCCGCGTTCGGCTGGCAATTGGTTGACGTGACGCATGATTTGCAAAGCATCCCGCGCACGCTGACGATTCGCCGAGCGCCAGCTTCTTGATGAGTGAGGCAATGAAAATTCGCATCCCATTTATCGCGCTGTTGGTCTGCCTATTGAGCGGCACAGGTCTGGCGCTGGTTCGCGACAGAGCGATGCGGCAATCGTTATTGCGTGTCGCGCTCGTCGGCTTCAGTGGCCCGCCTACAGGCGAGCGCGCCGGCGACGATCAGCCGCGAGCTGCATTGCAAGCGGCGCTCGCTTTGAGTGAGCAGGTCGCATTGATTGACTCGGCGCAGATCAAGCCGGCGGTTGTTGGTGTGGGTTACGACGGTTCGATCAATATGAGCCTTGACGAAGCGCGGCGGCTGGGCGCGGCCATCGGTTGCGACTTCTTCATCATCGGCAAGCGCGATTCGTTCACGCGCAGCGACGCCACGCAAGCGTCGCACGAAGAACCGATTGTTGGTCTGATGATCGTTGATGCGCGGACTGGCGAGCTGGCGGTTTTCGATTTTATCAATGAAAAAGCGGCGACCCGTGCCGCCGCTCTGGAAGCCGTGACGAAAGCGCTGGCAGCGTACGTCGCCAGTTATGTCGAACGCATGATCGCGCATCGTGCCGGGCGCGATGCGGTACGCGGTTCTACCAATGTTGCTGAACGCATCGAAGACCTGCCCGACGCGAATTCGGCTGCCGTAGCCGGTTTCACGCCGCCAGAGTTCCTCAATCGCGTCAAGCCCGAATACACCAATGAAGCGGAACGCGCCGACATCACCGCCACCGTTGAAGCGTCGGCGGTCTTTCGCGCCGACGGCACTGTCGGCGACATACAGATCATGCGATGGGCCGGCTACGGTCTTGATGAAGCCGCCGCGCGCGCCATTCGTCAATTGAAATTCAAAGCCGCGAGGCGCGATGGCCATCCCATCAGCGTGCGCGCCGCCGTGCGTTATAATTTCCGCCGCCTCAGCGAGCCGGCGCAGCAACCTGCGCCTGTCGAGCGCCCTGCCGAACCGCCCGTGCCCGATCTGCGAAAGTATTTCCCATCACCTCATCGCCCGCCGCGTGCTGCACACGAAAGCGACGCGGCGAGAGGAGCGGCTAGGGTGTTTGTCGCCGCGTCGCCGTGTCTCCGCGTCTCCGCGTCGTCTTTATGAGTGCAGTTGCCGCAAGGCGGGAAACAGCCGGTGAGCTTTGCAGCGCGGGCGGCGCGTCAGGCGGCGAACCAGTTCCAGGCGTGCGCCGCAGATTTCGCATTCGCCGGCGGCGCGGCGTTGCATGCACAGCATCTCGCGCGTCGCTTCATCGCGCTCGATGCGTTTCAATTCGGCAAGCTCGCGCGACATCTCTTCCATCTCGCGGCGCAAGGCCAGCGAACGCGTTTCGCCCGCCTTCACTTCCTTGTACTGCTCTTCGGTGAGGATGGCTTTCAGCCACAACTGCACGTCACGGCTCGCCAGCGCCAGCCATTGACCTCTGGGGCTAAAGACCACCGGATGCCAACTGATCTCGCGGAACCATAGCGTCTTGACGACACGACCGGTCTGCCAGCGCCAGATGCGCACCGTCTGGCCGAGGCTGCCGCCTGCCACCAGTTCGCCGTCGGGGCTGAAAGCGATGGAAGTTACATCATTGACATGCCCCGCCAGGGTCTGGACTTCGCGGCCCGTTTCGACCTCCCAGACTTTTGCCAGATGATCTTCGCCGCCCGACGCCAGCCAGCGCCCATCGGGACTGAAGGCCAGCGACGCCACGCCGCCTGTATGACCGGCAAAGGTTCGCGTTGCCTGGCCCGTCGCGGCATCCCACAACTTGATCGTCTTATCAATGCCGCCCGATGCCAGCCAGCGCCCGTCGGGGCTGAAGGCCGCCGCGGTGACGGCGCGCGTGTGGCCGGTCATCACTTCAACTTCGCGCCCGGTGACGACGCGCCAGAGGCGCACCGTGCGATCCGAACTGGCCGACGCCAGCCACTGGCCGTCAGGGCTGAATGTAACGGCGGTTACTTCGCCGTCATGGCCGCTGAACTCGCGCACCTCTGCGCCGCTCTGCGCGTCCCACAACTTGATCGAGCGGTCGCGGCTGGCCGAAGCCAACAGCAGGCTGTCGGGGCTGAAGGCAATCGAGTTGACGCTCGCCACATGACCTTTGAGCGTTTGCACGGGAATGCCTGTGTCGACTTCCCATATCCGTATGCCTTCATAAAGAAAGCCGGTCGCCAGCCAGCGCCCGTCGGGGCTGATGGCAATCGAGCGCGCATAATCGCGCGCGTCCATCTCATACTGTTTGTAAAACAGATCATAGATGCCGCGCAGTTCCTGCTGCATCTCTGCCAGGTGCTCGACCAGTTCTATGCCGGCGCGATACGAGGTAGCCGATTCCAGTTGCGCTTCGACGCTCTCGAAAACGCTGGTAATCTGCTGCCGATCCGGCTTGACGACCACGTAACGCTTGAGCAGTTCGGCGTCGCGTTTGACGGCGGCGATCTTCTCGGCGACCGGCTCCATAAACTGCGCCAGCAGCAGCCGCGCTTCGGCGCGCACGTTATCAAAGGCGGCCTCGTCTTTCGCACGCTCAAAGTAGCGCGCATCGATTTTGATGGCGGCTTCGAGACTCTGCGCCGCGCCGCTCCCGTCGCCGGCAAGCGCCGCAAGACAGGCGCGCTGATAATGCGCTTCGCCGAGTCGCGGATTGAGCGCCACCGATTCAGCGAGACACACAAGCGCCTCGCTGAATCGCCGTTCGATGGCGTTTATGATTGCGGCGAAGTAATGCGCTTCCGCCGCCTGCCGCGTGTCGCAGGCGCGCGCATACTTGGCAGCTTTGGTGAAGTATTCGAGCGCGCGTGGCAGGTCAACGCGGTGATAAAGCGAGATGCTGGCAATCGAGCGCAGCACAGCAAAATCCGGGTAGTTGCGCTTCTCGGCTTCGAGGTAATCGCCCAGCGCTTCATCGTGCCAGCCGTTCAAGTAAGCGGTTTCGGCGCGCTGGCGATAAGCGCGCGCCTCGCGCTCGAACTCGGCAAGGCGTATCTCTCGCAGGCTGTCGATGAGCGCCGTCTCGCGCATCTCGGCTCGCCACATACAATCGCCGAGCAGCGGATGAAAGTCGGCCCCCAGCCGGTCAAGGCCGCCGGCAAGATTTGTAAGATTGATTTCAAACGCATAGCGCGTCGCCGTGAGGGGTTCGGCAAACGCCGGCACAGCGCCCAGTCCCGCTTCAATGGCAAGTTGATGGTTGGGCTCGTCGAGTTCCAACCGCAGCGCGCTCGACGCCGCGCTGACGGGCCGGTCATGCGCCGCGCCTTCGGCCAGCGCGCGCTCACAAGCGGCGATTGCGTGGCGATTGCCGAGAAGCTCTGACCAGGTGGCATGACCGAGATAGATTGCTGTAAATCCCACTGCCGGTGTTCCCTCATTTCAGGTGGGCACACTCGATCAGCATAAAAGAGAACCTCGCTGCCGTCCAGCGAAAAGAGCGACGCGGGGATACGGCGGAAGAGAGACGCGGGGACGCGGGGACGCGGCGACGCGGCGACGGGAATCTTCAGGATGTCTATCTCGATTTATTATTCTACGCATCTCCCCTTCGCCCATCTCCCCTCGCCGCGTCGCCCCTCGTTCCCCTTCCCTCGCCGCATCGCCGTGTCTCTCTTTTCTAACGTTCGTCATTCGTTCACTGGCGGCTGCACATAAAGCTAACACCACATCGGAAAAAACTGCGAAAAACCGCCGTAAAACGCGCGTTGCGGCTGGCACGCTCATTGCCTTTTCAACGGATGCACTGATATTTCAAGCAAGGAGGAAGAGGAGATGAAGCGAATCAAAAAGAGCGCGCTCGCAGCCCTCGCGGTGATGATGCTCATCACGTCAATGGCTTTCGCGCAGGGGCCGATGCAAAAGCGCGTCAACTATACAATCAATGTCCCGTACTCGCTCAAGATGGGCGATTACATGCTGTCGCCAGGGCGCTACGTGCTCTATCAGGTCAGCTTCTATGACCCGAATACATTCGCGTTGTACCCGAACGACATGACACACAGCCCTGTGGCGATGATACACACAACGCGCATCGAATATAACAGCAGCAGACCGCCGTCCAAGACGAAGATGTTGCTTGACATCGATGAATCAGGCAATGCAGCGCAGCCGGTCATTCGCGGTTGGACGATTCCAGGTGAAGACGGCTGGGAGATTGTCTCGGTGGTGGCGAAAAACGACCGCTATCTGACCCGTGTGAAGTAGCTTCGCAAGGCGGAGGCGACCGAGGTTTTTTTCTGTAGATGATGGCTTAGAGCGCATCTCTTAGGTGCGCTCTTTTTTATGACACGCAGGCGAGTGGCTGGCGAGTGGGCGGACGCTTATTATTCTTTATGCGATAACATCTCCTGGCGTTCTTTGAGGCGGCTGTATTCTTCTTCGAGCCTGGCAAGCTCGATTTCGCGCGTGCGATCACGCCGGCGGCGGCGCATCAAGGTTTGCAGGATAGCCGCTGTGCCGATGCCGCCGCAGCCCCAGGCAATCCATCTCAACATCTCGCGCGTGATGCCGAGCGGTTGATAGATGCCGGCTTTGCCGTTGAGCAGATCATATGCCGCCAGCGTCCCAAGCAGCAGCAGAAAAACGCCGCCGCCCATCATATACCCGGCCATCGCTTTGCCGGCATCGATTTCGTAACCCATATCACTGATGAGCCCGCGCACTTCGACCATGCGCTTTTCAAGCTCGACCGGCTGGTCGGGTAGATGCTCTGTCTCAGGAGTTGCGGATGGCATAGGCGATTTCAATTTTGGATTTTAGATTTTGGATTTTGGATTCAGCGAAGAAATCTATTCAGTTGAATCTACTACATTCTGCCAATCCAAAATCCAAAATCTAAAATCCAAAATTTACTTGATGAATTTGCCGGTGCGCGACCAGCGGGTTCTGGTTAAGGGATTGCCGTCGTTGGTGCTGCGGTCGATTGACCAGTAGACGAACATGGCGCGGCCAACCACCTGATCGCGCGGCACGGTGCCCCAGAAGCGGCTGTCAAGGCTGTTGTCGCGGTTGTCGCCCATGCAGAAATACTGATCGCTGTCGTAACGCCCATCACCGTCAGCATCGTAAATACGCGCCAGTTTCGGGTTGTTTTTGATCTCTTCGCCGAGCGGGTTTTTATCCAGCGGGTCGCCTTTGACAGGAATTTTGAACGGATAATGCACGGCATATTTGCCGCTCTCGTTATTGAAGGTCGCCGCGACGCTGTGCTCGTCTTCATACAGATAGACGGTCCACTGCGCGCCCTGTCGCGGGCCGGGGTCCTGGGTAATTTCGAGGTCTTTGGCCTCGTCAGGGATTTGCGATTTCACGAAGACCTGATGCTCAGGCAATTCCTGGCCGTTGACATAGACCTTGCCCTGTTTGTATTCCAGGGTGTCGCCCGGCATGCCGATCACCCGCTTGACGAAGTTGGTCTGCGGATCTTCCGGGAACTTGAAGACGACGACGTCGCCGCGCCGTATGTCGCGTTGCGGGAAGATCGGCAGATTGAGATAGTCGTGCGGCCCGAAGATGAATTTATTGACTAGCAGATGATCCTGAATGACGATGGTATTTTTCATCGAGCCGGTCGGCACCTTGACCGCCTGCACGATGAACGTCATGCCGAACAGCGCCATAATCAACGTGACCACAGCGCTCTCGAAGTATTCGCGCAGGAGGCTCTTTTTGAACGGCAGGTCATACGCCGCGTACTTTTCGTCTGTGTCAACCGTGCGGACGGAAGGCGGCGGCAACTCGCGCCGTTCATTGATGGGTTCGTCTGCGGTGGTTGATGCCGGCGTCTGTTCTTCGGTTCGCAAATCCAATTCGTCGCTCATAATAATGATCGCTTGCTGCTCCTGATATAAAGTTCAAGCGTCGGTCGCAACCGTGCGCGGTGCATCGCTGTCGCCCTCAGCCGAAGTTTCCATGTTAGCCGCAGACTCCGCCGCCGCGCCAGTTGCAGATTCAGTTGCCGACGATACTTGAGTGCCGTTCGCGCCGCGCTCCGCGTGCGTGGCTTCCAATTCTTCGACGATGGCAAGGAAAGGGTTGTCGTCGTCAAAATCGTCCCCAGGCGTTTCGCCGGACGTCGCTGAGTCGCTGGCCGCCGGCGCTTCAGGCGTAAGGGCGTTGTCGGACTGCAACTCGGAATTCGCGGTTTTCGCCATGTGGTATCGGCTACTTTCAGTCGCGCGGCGCTCGTGATAAGCGGCGATTGCCTCATTGAGCGCTTCGGGCACATCGAGGGCGCGGCGAGCGGTTTCCTGTTGCGCCAGCTTGATTGAATGCGCTTCGGATCGTGTGATGCCGCGACCGGCAATGCGCAGTTCGATGCAGAACGTGCGGCGATGGTCAGGGCCGAGCACGTCAACGACGGCGTATTCCGGCGCAGGGCCGCCGGCGGCCTGCAAGTGTTCCTGCAACGCTGACTTGAAATCAACGCCGATCATCGCCGACGGATTGATGCCTTTTACCTTGTCGCGCAGTTCGCGCCGCAGAAAGCGCTCGGCGGTGGCAATGCCGCCGTCAATATAGACGACGCCGATGAGCGCTTCGTAAGCGTCCGCCAGCAGCGCACGCTTGCGCCGCCCGCCGGTCTTTTCTTCGCCGCGATTGAGTAGAATGTAGCGACCGAGGTCGATGTCTTCGGCCAGTTCGACCAGGCTGGCTTCGCTGACCAGAAACGCTTTCATCTTTGAGAGCTTGCCTTCGGAGAGATCGGGAAAGCATTCGAGCAGCCAGGCGCTGACGACAAAGCCGAGCACCGCATCGCCTAAGAACTCCATTGCCTCGTTGTGTCGGCAGTTTTGCGCGACGCGCTCGTTGGCAAATGAGCGGTGCGTCAGCGAGCGGTCGAGCAGCGCCCGCGAACGGAACGAGTAACCGATCTTCTGTTCAAGTTCCGAAAGCAACTTTTCACGTTCGAGTGAAATCATACGCGCCTGCGAGTTTCAACTATAGCACACAACGGCGAGCGCTTCACTGAAGTTGCAGCGTAATTCCCCGTGCGCCGCAAATGAAAAAGCCAGCCGCATGAGGGCTGGCTTTTTGGAATCGCTTTGTGGTCTGCTTTACATTCTCGGCTTCTTGGTCGCCGGCTTGGCCGCCGCTGCAGGGCTGCTGCCGTTGCCAGGCTTTGCCGTACTCTGGTCCGCCGGTTTCTGTTCGGCAGTGGGCGGCTTCGGTTCCGCAGGCGGACTCATCTTCACCGGCGTCGCGCTGGTTTTATTATCGTCAATCAGCTTTTGCAGGCCGGCATCCGAGTTGTTGTTGCGATACTTGTAGAGATCGGTCAATGCCGTCTGCACCTTTTGCTTAACATCCGCCGGGTAGTCATTCTTCGGCAGCCCCATGAAGCGGGCCCAGCAATTGATCACACCGTCGGCTTCCGCATTGACTTTATCAAGCGCCGCTTTCACTTCAGGCTTAGGCTCCGGCGCGCTGCGCTCCTCGGCGGTAAACTTCTTCTGAAACTCCTCGGCGGCGACGGCGTAGCGGCCTTGATGCAAGCGGCCACAGTTGAAGAAATAGCGCGCGTTCGCCGAATCAATCATCGCGGCGTGCTCATAATGCTCAAGCGCCTTGTCCGTATCTTTGTTGTGTTCGTCAACCGATGCCAGTGTGTCGTGGAGATAGCCCAGCGTCTCATTCTTCGGGAAAGGCTTGGGTGGATTCGTCGGCGCAGGCGTCTTGCCCGCCTCGATCAAGCGAATCGCCGTCTGCGTGAACTGCACGGTATCCGACGCATACTGGAAATTCGTATCCAGCGTGCGTAACTGGCTGGCGAGGAAAAGCGCGAAGTCGAGATTCTCCGGGTCTGTCGCCATGATCTCTTTGCCGAGGCGATCAATCTCGGCGACGTTCTTTGCCGCCACCGCATCAGCGAGGAACTTCTGGCGCATGCCCGGAATCCATTTCGTCTTTAGATAGGTCGCATACTGACCGTTCGGGTACTTATCCAGATACGCTTTGGCCAGTTCCAGCGCCTTCGGATAATCTTTGGCAGTATTCGCATCATACCATGCTTTATAGGTGGCGGCTTCTTCGGCAGCAGCATCCTGCGCGGCAGGTTTGGCGCTGGTGTCTTGGGCAAAGACCAACGGCGCAGAGAGCGCCAGCAGAAACATGAGGACCGCGACAGTTGTAATTATTTTTTTCATTAGACGATACTCCTCCTAGCTGTTTTCTTCCGAGCAAGCTCGAATCGACACGCTACCAAATTGATTGGTTGAAATCGGCGCAACTCTGGGATGCTTGCGCAGCAGCAGGAGTTGCTGGCCTTTGGCTTACGGGAAAAGCTCCAATTTCATCGTCGCACGCGCTCTGTTTTTTTGTCAAGCAAAGACTCCGCAACGTCTCACGGTCCGCGCGCTCGGTGCGCAGTTTTTACAATTCAATCTTGCTCACTGGTGTTGAGAATTCAAATCCGCACCTGATGCTACGGCCTGTGACGCCGAGTCAGTTTCATCAGAAAGCCGTATAATTCCGGGTCGCGCGATTGCAACTCGCGCTTCGTGTGCCGCGCCGTCACGCCCGCCGACGGGCGCTTGTCGTCACTGATGAAGGCTTCATAGCCTTGCGCGAAGTACTCATATTCGTTCGCTGCCGCGTAATAGTCAAGCGCGCGGCCTGCTGGCTTCGCCTGTTCATAGAGGCGGCGAATCGTCTGCACATCAGCTTTGCCGAGCGCCGTCATATGTACCTGATGCGCGAACTCATGTGCAATGGTGTGAAACCCGCCGGCGGCGGCCATCTCAACGTACTCCAGCCCGGATACGGTAACGCGCCCGCCAACGCCGCGCAAGCTCGCATAGTAACGGCCATCAAAGGTCTTCTCTTCGGCAATGTCGTCGAAGTCGCCCATGTCGCTGACGGTCTCGTCAAAGGCCAGCAGGTAATGCCGCGCACGGCTCTTGGCGAGCGCCGGCAAGTAATCTGCAAGCGGCGCGATGGCCCAATCGATCACCCGCTGCTGGCGGCGCGTCAGCGCTTTGTAAGTTGGAAAGATCACTCGCGTCAGCGCATAAGTCGGCGGCGCGGCATGATTGTAAAACATCGCCGCGAAATCTTCGCCGCCGATCTCAATGCGCGCGCGCTCCTGCAAGCCGCGACTGGCATAAGCCAGCTCAAGATGGGCCGCCGCACCATCCGTATCAACCGCCAGCGCCATGCGCGCTGCGGTCGCTGCGCGTTCGTAATCGCCATCACGCAGCCAGATGTCTGCGAGGCCGATCAGCGCGCGGTAATAACGCGGATAAACGGCCAGTGCGGCTTCAAACTCGGCGACGGCCAGGGCTGTGCGGCCTTCGCGTTTGAACCCGCGTCCGCGCTCCGCATGCAGGCGCGCTGCATTAGCGACTTCCTGCTGCAACCCTGCGCGGCCATCGACATACTGCGACAGCAAGCGCCGCGCGCTGAAATTCAGCGGATCGAGCAGAAGGATGCGCCGCGCCAGCCTGCGAACCGCTTCAGGCTCGCGCCGTGTGGCTTTGACAAAGCAGAGCGCGCCGAGCGCGTCGAGGTCATGCTCATCGAGCGCCACAGCGCGCGCCGCTTCCGTCTCGGCTTCATCGTTGCGATTGCTTTCAATGAGCACGCGGGCCAGCATCGCTCGCGCATGATTATCATCTGGATTACGGATGAGCAAACGGCGCAAACGGGCTTCGGCGCTCGGCGGATCGCGCTCAAGCAGATCGACGCCGGCGCGTCCGGTTATGGCGGCGGCGTTCGCTGAATCGAGCGCCAGCGCCTTGTCATAGTAAGTTTTCGCGCGCCCTGCATCTTCCGCCGCGAGATAAACCGCGCCGTATTCCGCCAGCAAATCCGCCGAGCCCGCATTCGTCGCTTTGACTTTGTCGAGATATTGAATCGCCGCCGCATAATCGAATCTTGCCCGCGCAATGCGGCTGAGTCCAAGCTGCGCGTCGAGGTTCGCGGGATCGAGCGCGACGGCTTCGCGGAAAGCGGCTTCTGCGGCATCGAGATTCCACTTGTGCCGCAACGCTTCACCGCGCCGCGCCGCTTCGCTTGCCAGCCGCCCGCGTTCGCGGGACGCATCAACGTGCGGCGCAAAGCCCTGTGCGAAGGCAGGCGTGCTGCGCACGAAGGCAAAAGGCAAAAGGCAAAAGGCAAAAAGGAGAATGAAAACCGACGCGGCGACACGGTGACGCGGCGACGCGGTGAGACACGCCGCCGACCTATCTGTCGCCGCGTCGCCGCATCGCCGTGTCGCCGTGTCGCTTCTTGCCATCTGTCCTTTCACGATTGTGGTTTCAATCCAACAGCGCTTGCGACCTGGCGTAGCGCGGCGATGATGAAATCGATGTGCTCGCCGAGTTCAACCTCGAATTCCTGCGCCCCTTCGTAGACCTCTTCGCGATTGACGGTGCGCGCGAAGGCTTTGTCCTTGAGCTTCTTCTTCACCGATTTCGCTTCCAGATCCCAGATGCCGTTCGGGCGCACGAGCGCCGCCGCCACCACAAATCCAGTCAATTCGTCGCAGGCATACAAAGCCCTGGCGAGCAGCGTGTCGCGCGCTACGCCAGTGTAGTTTGCATGACCGAGGATGGCGCGGCGTATCTCAAGGCTATAACCGTGCCGGTCGAGAATCTCCGAACCCTTCAGCGGATGATCGGGCGCTTCCGGATACATCTCATAATCGAAGTCGTGCAGCAGGCCGACCATGCCCCACTGCGCTTCGTCGGCGTTGAGCTTGCGCGCGTAGGCGCGCATGACGGCTTCGACGGCGAGCGCATGCTTGCGCAGCGATTCGCCCTTCGTGTATTCACACAACAGGTTCCAGGCGTCGTCTCGTGTTGGCATAAGACAATCTCAAAAGCCGTCTTACTTGATGCCGGCATTCTCGGCGATGACGCGCGATAAGGCCGACCAGTCGAGGTCGCTATAACCGCGTGCCACGCCGGTAAGTAAATGATCGCGCATCAGGCTGGCGAGCGGCAGCGGCGCGGCAACCCCTTCGGCGGCCTCAAGCGCCAGCTTCACGTCTTTCAGCCCAAGCTTCAGCTTGAACCCCGCCGGCTCGAACGATTCGGCGAGAATCAGTTTGCCATAATTCTGATAGATCGGCGCAGAAAATAACGAGCCCGTCATCAGATCAAGAAACTGACCGGCATCGACGCCCGATTTTTTTAGCAGCGCAAAGGCTTCACTGAGTGATTCCATCGCCGCCGCGATTAAAAAGTTACCTGTAATCTTCACCACGTTCGCTGCGGTTGCCTGTTCGCCGAAGATGACCAGCGATTGGCCGACGGCTTCAAGCAAGGGGCGGCATTTTTCGACATCTGCGGCTGCGCCTGCTGCGACGACCAGCAGCCGCGCCGCCGCCGCCGCTTCGGGCCGGCCAAAGACCGGCGCAGCGACATAACCTTGCCCGGCTGCGCGGTGCGCGTCATTCAAGCGAGCCGAGAGCGCCACGCTGATGGTGCTCATCGATAGATGAACCGCGCCGCGCGGCAGCGCCGCGATTGCGCCGCCGTCGCCAAAGATGACCTGCTCGACCGCCGCGTCGTCGGCAAGCATGGTCACTAACACATCAACGCCGCTGGCAGCATCGGCAACTGAATCGGCAACCTGCGCGCCTTCACCTTTAAGTTCTTCGGCGCGGCTGCGCGTGCGGTTATAAACCGCGAGGTCGTGGCCCGCACGAATCAGGTTGCGCGCGATACCAATGCCCATTTGACCGAGACCGATGAATCCGACTTTCATTACATTTTCCTTTTACGTTGAACTTTGCGTCCGCTGCTAAAAGCCTGCGCCTCTGGTGGTCAGCCGTATGCGATAGACGGCGGTGTTCGCCGTGATGTAGAGCGTCGAGCCATCATCGCCCCAGGCGCAGTTGGCGGTCGGCACGCCGGTTTCAATCGTGCCGAGATGCGTGCCGTCCGCCGCGAAGACGTAAATGCCCTCCGGGCCGCTCGCAAACAGATTGCCTTGCCGGTCGACTTTCAAGCCGTCGGGCGCGCCCTTGCGCGTCTTCGTCCACGGCTTCGCATCGAAGAAGACGCGCCCGCCAGCGAGCGTGCCATCCGGCTTGACGTCGTAGACCATCCACAGGCCCTGCGCCGAGTCTGAGACATATAGCCGCTTCTCGTCGGGCGAGAAGGCGATGCCGTTGGGCGCTTGCAGATCTTTTGTAAGCAATGTCACCTTGCCGTCTTTCGACAGGCGATAGACGCCGCAAAACGGCAATTCTCTTTGCGGATCATCGAAGGTCTTCGGCAGGCCGTAAGCCGGGTCG
>JBBWZK010000201.1:0-59560 GCA_039648975.1 Blastocatellia bacterium | reverse complement strand
TAGTGTCTCCATATCGCCGTGTCCCCGCGTCGCCGCGTCTCCGCGTCTCCGCTTGAAGATATCGATCACGTTTTTCACTGCGAGCGGCAGAAAGAAGCTCCACGGAAAGAGCCAGACCATATGTAGCGCGAGAAACAGGGCGAGCGGAACCGTGTCGTAATCGACCGGATAGCGTTTGCCTATGTAGCGCAGGAAATGTTCATTCATGAAGTAGAACCAGAAAAACCCTCGGCCCTGCGTCGGGCTTGGCGTTCCGGTCATCAAACTGCCCGGATTCTGCAAACCGGCGGCGATGTGCCACGGCGCGGCGATCAGCAGGAACAGGAGCGTGCCGCCAAGCAGGCGATACTGAAACAGACGGCGAATCTCGCCGGTCACCAGCAGAAATACGCCGATGATGATTGCCGGAAAGGCTGCGCCAACCAGTCCTTTCGTCAACACGCCGAGCGCCGCAAAAGCATAAATGCCATAAGCCCATCGCGCACTGACTCGTTCGCCTTCGCCGGCTCGCAAAAAACAATAAAACGCCATCGTGATGAAGCAGGTCAGCAGCACGTCAGGCCACAGTACGCGCGTGAATAGAAAGATGCCGACGCACGAAGCGATGGCGAGGCCCGCATAAAATCCCGCTTTTTCATTGAAGAAATGCTTGCCGAAAAAATAAACCGCCAGCGTCAGAGCGAGCGCCCCCAGCGCCACAGGCAGGCGCGTAGCGAATTCGCCGACGCCCAACAGCTTGTAAGCGACGGCGACCATCCAGTACATCAGCGGCGCTTTTTCAAGATAGCGAATATTGTTGGCGTAGAGCGTGATGAAGTTATTGGATTCGGCCATCTCGCGCGCCGCTTCCGCATGAACGGTGTCGGCGTCGTCGAGCAGAGCCGGCGGGTAAGGCGCGCTGACCATATAGATGACGGCCCACAAACCGACGAGCGCGATAAGTTGAGTTCGCTGACGCATCCAACAGTTTATAGCAAATCGGCAGCGCTTCGCTCCAATCGTTTAGCGAGTTCGTTGAGAAAGAGGGTTGGCCACAAAGGCACAAAGGCACAAAGGAAGATAAAGAAATCTGGTCAGACTGAAGTAATTCTTCATTGTTCTCTCTGTGTCTTTGTGGCTTTGTGGCTATCTCTTTTTAGAAAGCTCAGACGAACACGAAACGGTCGGCGAGCGTGAAGTTGAGCAGCGAGCAGATGGCGATGGTGATGAAATTGGCGATAATGACGTTCAATTTCATGCCGCCGACGAAGACGAACATCAGCAGCAGATTGCCCGCCAGCGATAGCATACCGCTCGTCAGGTTGAAGCGCACGAGCATCGCAAGCCATCGTGATTGCTCGCGGTCGCGCCACGTCCAGCGGCGATGCCAGACGAAGTTGTGCAGCACGCTCGCTTCGACCGCCAGCGCCGTTGCCAACAGATAATGCAAGCCGACGAGGCGCAAGAAAACGGCAAGCGCAATGGCCTGCACAAGAATGCCCGTCGCGCCGACGGCGCTGAACTTCGCCCAGCGATGTAGGATGGATTTCGACAAACGCAATCCCGATAGTGACAAATGACAAGTGACAAGAAAGAACCGGGATCGACCTTCTGCCCTTCCTCTTATCCCCTCTTGTCACTTGTCACTCGTCACTTGTCACTTCCTCAGATTCTTTCAGCGCGATACAGCGTCACCGTGTTGTGCGCTATTGAGGTAATCGTAATGACTGCAAGCGCGGCGATGGCGATGAGCATCGAGACATCGAACAAGAGATGATCGCCGAACAGGTGTGCGCGCGGATGCAGGAAGGTGGCGACGTTGCCGATGGCCAGCAGGATGCGCAACTCTGTCGGGCCGAGCTTGTAATAAGCCATGCGAAACGTGCCGATGGTATAGGTCGCCAGATAAATGTCTATCGACAATATGAAGTAGGCGACCAGAAAGGCCAGCGCCACAATCCAGCTCATATAGCCTGATAAAGCAAGGCCGCAGAAAATCGCCAGAATGCCTAGCGCGTCAACGATGTGATCGACGTAGAAGCCGTAACGCGGGCGCTGCCGGTTGCGCAAGCGCGCCAGCGTGCCGTCGAGGCTGTCGCCGAACCAGTTGACGATAAGCCAGAGATTGACGATCAGCATCGCCGGCGGCCACCAGCGCGCTGCCGCGTAACAAGCCCCTGCGGCAATCATCGCTGCCAGGCCAAGCAAGGTCAGGTGATCGGAGTTGACCCATCGCGGCAGTCGTTCGGCGAAATACTTCAAAGCCTTGCGCTCGACTGCTGCGGTAAGACTGGCCTGCAAGCGCGGCGCATTCTTGAACTCGGCATTGCCGGAGAGCGTGGCTGGCGATTGCGAGTCGCGCCTGATTGAGTTGCCGGCTTGCACGCCTGCGGCATCAGAGATTGGCTGGCTTGCCGCCAGCTTGATTTGCATTTCATCCACAGTGGTCATTGGTTTTCTCTCAACAGGTTCCTGGCTGCCGCATAAGCATCAAGCGGCGACAGTAAGACGATCATCAGCCAGATCGGCAGCGAGATGAGCGCCAGCATAGCTCGCCGCATCCAGCGGCTCTGATCTTGCAGTTCGCCGCTCGCCACGCCAGCAATGACGGCATTGACCAGCGGCCCGGAGACGCGGTGATACAAGTTACTTCTCTTTTCAACCAGCAAAGAAGTGGTGTAACGCGCCACGGCAAGCGGATGGCTCGTTGGGACATTCACAGCGCCCGACGCGCCGCTCGCCGCGTCCGTCTGCGCTTCGCCGCACCAGCGGCAAAAGCGGTCGCTTTCGAGCAACTGGCCGCTGCACGCCGTGCAAGCTTTGATCGCCACTGTCCTGGCGTCCTGCTCGTTGATGATGATCTCTGCGGTTGCCATAGCTTCTCCACAACAAGTGCCGCTATAGCCAAGTGCAAGGCCAGTGCCATTGAACTAAAGATGGAAAAGCAGCAAAAATGACCGAAAAACGCCGGTGATTTGTCGGGTGGCAAAAGAGAGGTGCAGGAAAAAGCCATCACTTGCACATAATGGCTGCGACCCGCTTGCCGTATTCGATGAGCAGATAATGGCCGAATCAAAGGAGGAGTTTGGCGGCTCAAGCGCGCCCGGTCTGCAAGCCTGGAGCGCCTAGCGGGGCGTCCTCACCAGGCGAAAGCCGAGGAAGTTGAAGCGGTAGCCCGGCGAGTAGAGGTCGCGAGCCGCTGACCGCGAAAAGGCGGCGGGAAAGGCCCAACTGCCGCCGCGTTTCACACGAAACGAGCCTGACGCGGGCCCTTGCGGGTCAAGGCTCGGACTCTCGGCGTAGTTATTGTCGTACCAGTCCTGGCACCACTCAAAGACGTTGCCGTGCATGTCATAAAGGCCCCAGGCATTCGGTTGCTTCGCGCCGACCGGGTGCGACATCTGGTCTGAGTTGTTGTCGCACCATGCCATCGCGTCCAGCTTGCCGGAGTAATCTCCATTACTGCCAGCACGACAGGCATACTCCCACTCGGCTTCGGTCGGCAGCCGGTACACGTAGCCGTCATTGAGCGCGTTCAGTTTTTCAATGAATTCTTGTACGTCATGCCAGGAGACTTGCTCGACCGGACGATTGCTGCCTTTGAAATAGCTGGGGTTGTTTCCCATCACCGCTTCCCACTGCGCCTGTGTGACCTCGTACTTGCCCATCTCGAATGGGCGGCTGAGGCGCACGCGATGCACAGGCTTCTCAGCGGCGCTGCCGTTTTCCGAACCCATCATAAACTCGCCGGCGGGGAGCGGCACGAAGCCATTCATCAATTCCTTCAGCGCGCCGTTTTCGGTGTTGACCTGCGGGCTGATGGCTGGCGGACTGTTTGTGCCGGTTGAATAGCCCGTCGGCGGCGGAATAGACGAAGGCACAGAGATTCTTCTGGCGAAGAAGGCCGCGACCAGAAGAATCAGAACCAGCCAGGCCAGGGCGATGCCGACTCTGAGCCGAGTCGTCTTGCGTGGCCCAGCCTCCCAGCGTTTTTGTATACGCTCGGCTTCTTGCAGCAACGCCTGTCGCCGCGCCAGCGCTTCGCTGCTGTACCCGCCATATTCCGGGCTTCTCTCTTTTTCTTCCGGCAGCTTCATCAGATCCGTTCTTTCGCCCAGCGAATCGCTTGATCGCTCGCACACCAAAAGCCAATGATGACTAAAGACTTTCGTCCCTGGCGAATCATCCGGCCCGCCAAAACGTTTCCAAGTTATAACGCAGTCAAAGCGCCTAGCGCCCTGTCCTCACGAGGCGGAAGCCGATCTTCCGCTTCTCTGAAGAGATGGGGATTCCCGTACTCGATCCGCGGCCCGCCGACCGCAAGTTTGCGGCACCGTCGAGATAGCTACCGCCGCGTACTACTTTGTAGTAGCTCTCCTTTTCAGGTCCCGGTGGATCGCTGTTTGGGCTCTGCGCATAATAGTTTTCGTCATACCTATCCTCGCACCACTCCTCTACATTCCCGTGCATATCGTATAGCCCCCAAGCATTCGGCTTGTAACTACCCACCACTGCCAAGTGTCCAAGATTTTTCCCATTCGGCGCATTGCCATAAGGAAAGTTACCATTAAAATTTGCCTGCTCTGAGTTCAAACTATTGCCAAAAGCAAATTCAGTCGTTGTTCCCGCGCGGCACGCGTACTCCCATTCCGCCTCCGTCGGCAGCCGGTAAATGTATCCATCATTTCGCGCGTTCAGCTTATCGACAAATTTCTGTGCATCGTACCAGGATACATTCTCGACCGGCAGATTCGCGCCTTTGAATTCACTGGGGTTGCTGTCCATCAGGGCCTCCCACTGTGCCTGTGTGACTTCGTACTTGCCCATCTCAAAGCTCTGGCTGATGCGCACGCGATGCACAGGCTTTTCATCATCCGAACCCATCATGAATTCACCGGCGGATATTTTTACAAAGCTGTTCCTCAACCCCGTCAGAATCTTCGCCCGCTGCTCATCGCTTAATGTCTGAGCCTTTGGCGCAGGTGGTTTTCTGGCGGGCGGCTTCGTCATTTGTCGCGGTTTCACTGGGTTTGGGCTGTTGCTCTTGGCAGGGGGAGGCGGCGCTTTGACACCGACTTGCCGACTCATCGCTCGCGGCGGCGCGAGCATTAACAGTAACCCGATCACCGTCGCCGACGCAGTCAGCATAATTACACTAGCGCGCCGATGGCGTTTCATATCTGCGCCACACCACCGGATCAATGCCCGCAAAATAGTACATCTCTGTCGAATCATTTGCTGCCTCATCAATTCGCTGCGATTTCCCAAATCCGCACCGTGTTGTCATCGCTGCCTGATGCCAGCGAGCGGCCATCGGCGCTGAACGACAGGCTGTTGACCGACTCCGTATGACCCGTGAGCCGATCCATCAACTCGCCGCTGCTCATGCGCCAGAGCCTGATCGTGCCGTTGCCAAACCCTGCGGCCATCATTTTGCCGTCCGCATTGAAAGCGATGCTCATGACACTTGCGCCAAACTTACCTAACGACTGCATCATTCGGCCATCGCTGACGCGCCACAACTGCACGTCGCCGTCGCGGCTGCCGAGCGCCAGCACCTGCCCATCACGGCTGAATGCGCCACAATTCACCGCCGGCACGTCGCCACTGAGCAGCCGTATCTGGTTGCCTGCGTCAAGCGACCACAGTTTGAACGAGCCTGCGGCGCGATAGTAGGCGACCAACCGCAAATCCGCGCTGACCGTGACAATCAAATAACCCTTCTCCGGCGTGCTCACGGTCTTGATTAAGCCGCCGTCGCTGACGCGCCAGAGCTTGATCGTTCTATCATAGCTTGCAGAAAAAAGCGTCTGCCCATCGGGGCTGAAGCCGATGCTGAAAACCAGACCTGAATGCCCGGTGAGGATTCTCTGCATCTGCCCGTCGGCGGCACGCCACAAAAAAATCACATTATCGTTACCGCCTGAAGCCAGGAGCCGGCCATCCGGACTGATCGCCACGCACTTGCCGACTCCCCTGCGACCGGATAACTGCTTCTCGCCGTCTGTCTGCCATAAGCGAACAACCGCTTCTTCGCCTGCCGAAGCGAGCTGCCGGCCATCATCGCTGAACGACACTTCATATACTTTGTTGGGGATGGGAAGCACGGCTGCTTTCAATCGCTCTGCCGCCTGCGTGCCGCCTGACCCGTCATCGGGTTGGGAGCTTGCCTTTGGCTTATCCGATTTGCTCAACCCGGCGATGAGTGCCCAACTCACCACCACCAGCAGCGCTACACAGGCGATGGCGGCGACAACCGCTTTCCAATGGCGCGTGGCTTTTCTTTGCGGCTCGCTTGGCGCTTCTGCTTGCGACTCGTGCAGTTGTTCTTCGCGTTGCTCTGATAATTGTGTCTCAGACGGTCGCTGCCCTTCGGCGGCTTCTCGCGCCTGCCACTGCTGCTCCAATTGTAACGCGGCGGCGGCTTCTGCGGCGCGGCGTTCCTGCTCGGCGCGTTGCCTGCTTTCGGCTTCCTGCTGTGCTTCGCGCTCCTCTTGTTCAGCCTGTTGACTTAGTCCGATCTCTGTCGGCAGCCAGGCGTCTGCTTGAGCCTCAAACTCAACCGCGTACCCTGACTCGGCGTTTTCGTCGCCATAGCGATCAATCACCGTCGAGAGTTTTGCGGCGCGCAGCATCTCTAACATCTCGGCTGCTGATGTGGGCCGCTTGTTGCGATGCTGCTCCATCGCTTTCATCAACACCGCCGCCATCTCGCGCGGGATTTTCGGGTTCACCTCATTGGCGGTATGCAGTGGGTCGGGCTCGTTGCCGATAAACGCATCTGCCCGCGTCGCCGCATCTACCGGCGGCACGCCGGTGATCAAATGATAAAGCGTTGCGCCGAGGCCGTAGATATCCGAGCGCGGATCTGTTCCCAGGCCGCGAATCTGTTCGAGCGGCGCATAGTTCGGTGTGTAACCATAAATACTCCCTGACGAGGTCACCCGCGACATCCACTGGGGCTTCCCCTTAGCCAGCCCGAAATCGAGCAGGATGATTTGATTGCGTCCGGCGAGCTTCAGGTTCTGCGGCTTGATGTCGCGGTGAACCACCGGTTCGGGCAAGGTGTGCAGATAATCCAGCGCGTCGAGCAACTGTTCGGCCCATTGTATGACCTCGCTAACTTCAAACGGCTTGGCTTCGCCGATGGGCGCGATCTTCTCACGACGCTTTTCGAGAATAACGCCGAAGTCGTTGCCCGCAATGTACTCCATCACGAGAAACTGGCCGACATCGTTGATGAAGTAATCTTTGACCTGCGGCAGCGACGGATGTCGCAACCCGGCGAGCAGCCGCGCTTCGCGCTTGAACGCTTCGATCAATCGCTGGTCGTTGAAAAAATTCTGCTTGACGGCGACCGTAACGCCGAGGTTTTCATCTCTTGCAAGATAGACCGTTCCCATTCCGCCTTTGGCAATCTGGCTGATGATGCGATAACGTCCTTGCACTACGGTGTTCGCTTCGAGCATAGAGGAACCTCAAAGCCTCAATGAAGTGCCGTGATAGTAGCCGAGAATACGCGACAAGACAAGCGCCGCCAGTTCTTCTTTCGCAAGCCAAAACCAAAGAAAAGACTCTCGTCAATTCGCCGGCGAGTTGCTCTGCCGTTTGTGGAATAGTTTCGCCGCGCCGCTCCACAGCGGGCCGGCAAGGCCCAGACTTGCTGCCGCCATCAAGAAGGTGAACAACTCGACGATATAACGCGGCTCAGGGTTTTCGAGCGTCGACAGAAAAGCGATGCGCGGCAAGATCAGCAAGGCGAACATCAATAGCCAGGCACGCGAATCAACGCCGCGCCACATCACCCACGCACCCAGCGCGGCAAGCAATGTGTAGATCCAGGTCAACGCCGCGAACAACGGCAGCCAGATGTGCTGGCGCGTATCGTGGTCGAGGTCTTTGAGCGGCAACAACTCGCCCTGAAACGGGTAATACTGCGAGTGTGTGTCGAACCACAATGAGGCGGCGCGGCGCAAAGGCATGATGATGTAGAAACGAAACGGATGGCGACTGATGCGCTCGCGGGCAATCTCCAGAAACCCTGCATCAATGTCGGGCGTCATCTCGCCTTCGAACTTCGGCGGCTCGGCGGCCTCTTCCGGCTCGTTGTCATTCGACGAATCATCGTCGCTTGATGCCGCATCGCTCTGCGACTCGTCATCGCCTGATGAATCATCCGCCGAGTTGTCTGCGTCTGCGGATTCTGTATTGCTTGCTACATTGCTATTCGGAGTGTTTTTGTTCGGCGAGCTTGCAGTCGTCGCGCTGTTCCGGCTGGCTGAATTCGCCGGGCGCGACGCCGGCGATGGCGCGGCGGCGCGAGCTTGATTGGTGACGTTGCTGTTGCCGGGCGATTGCGGCGCGTTCGCCGTTGGCGCGGCAGCCGTCTCGTCTTCAATCTCAGGCTGCGCCGATGGCGCGGGCGGCGGCTGTGTCTCGTTGTTGTAGCGCGCCAGCAAAGCGGCGACGCGGTCGCGTTCGTCTGGCGAATCGAAAGCGTAAGCCGGCACCTGCTCAATGTGAATCGCGCGCACGTCCTCGGCCCACTCGACGGTTTCGGTGTACTTCACATCGTCGACCCAGGTCTTCAGCCAGAGAATGAAGCCGCGCGGCACGAACTCATCAGGCATGTTCGCCTGCGCCGGCGCGATGGGCATAAAAACCCCGAAGACGCGCGCGTTGCGTGTCGTCCACGGCGCAAGCGCTAGGACAAAGCCGAGCGTCAGCACTGTGCCGTGCAAAATGGTTTTCGCCATCAACTGCCGCGCCGTGCGCCGCGCTTCAATGGCTTTGTCTGATTCATTACTTTCTTTCGCCGCACGCCATTGCCTGACAGCGCGATACAAACCAACCAGCGCCAGCGTGCCGCCGACTGCCGCAACGAACAAGCCGCCGTCTGGGCGAAAGCTGGTCGCGCCGCCGCCCGCCAGGCCGGCCATCGCCCACCATGCAATTTGTTTTTTCGCGCTGCGGCTGCGCAATCCGCATGAGGCGGCCAGCGCGCAGAGCGTCGCAAAGCAGGCCGTCCAAACTTCGGTCAGCAACGTCGCCACGTAGATGGCCAGGAAAGGGCAGGTCGCCGCCAGCCCTAGCGCCATCAGCAAGGTGCGGCGGCGTTTCTCGGGTTCCCACGCGGCGGGCGTCCACGCAAGCGCCAGCCAGGCCACAAGCCAGCAGGTCAGCGTATCGACGACCGCTTGAATGACGCGCACCGCCGTGTTGTTGTCGCGCCCGAACAGTTTGTAGACCGCCGCGAGAAACAGCGGATAACCGGGCAGGCGTATGTAGGTCGGCTCGAAAGGCGCTTCGGTGGCAATTGAAAAGCTCTGCTGGTCGAGCACGTTGTTAGCGATGCGCGCATAGAGCCGGCCATCGTCCGGTTCATCTGTCGGCAGTTTGAGCGCGATGAACAGGCGAAAGCCGAGCGCAAAGAGCGTCAACAACAGAGCAACCGCGAGATGTTTTTTGGTGAAGAATTTCGGCTGACCGCTCATCTGCGATTAGTGTATCATGAATTTTTAGCGAGTATCTGCCGGGCCTCTTGCAGGTTGAAGACCGTCCGTTGCAAGCAACAATCTTGACTGAACCTGGGAGCGCGGGCGTCTCGCCCGCTAGTCTTTTGCATCCGAGGAACTGCGGGCGAGACGCCCGCGCTCCCAGAAAAGCGCACGGCAGCGATGGCCGTATGATGTAATGAGCAAGAATCGCGCGCACCCCGTATTTTTTGATCCCAACAACAAACGCTGGCCGCGCCTGCGTCGCGGCGTCTATTTGACCGGCCTGGCGCTGACCGTGCTGTTCGGCATGTTGATCCTGAGCATACTGATCAGCCCGGCGCTGCTACCGCTAAAATTTCCTGGGCAGGAATCGAGCGCTCATGTGACCTTGCCTGATCCGAAGATCGAAACCCAGGTGCAGCGCCGCCTGCGCGTCGACAAACAAAAACTCGAAGCTGAACGTCTGAAACGCGCGCAGGCCGTCCGCGTGCGCCCCAACCCCAAACCGGCGAGCAATCCGCTGACGGTCGCCTTCTTCGTTCCCTGGGATGACGCCAGCCCCTCTTCGCTCAAAACCACTTTGACCAATCCTGACATCGGCCTTGATGTCGTCATCGCCGAATGGCTGCGGCTCGAAAACAATGATGGCACGTTGAGCGATGAGGCTTATCTCGACGTCAAGAAGGAGGCGCTGAACTTCATTCGCACGACGCGGCCAGAGACGCGCGTGATGGCGCTGGTCAACAACTTCAACAGCGAAACCTCTGAGTTTGAAAGCGACCGGCTCGATGCCATGCTCGAAAACCCGCAGGCGCGAGCGCGCTCAATCCGGCAACTGCTGGATACGGCGCAGGCGTACAAGTTGCAAGGCGTCAGCATAGACTTTGAGAATGTCCTCGATAAAAGCCAGCCGTTTCTGCTCGAATTCCTGACCGAGCTACGCGCCGCCTTGCAGCCCGCAGGGCTTGAGATTTCCATCAACCTGCCGGCCAATAACGATTCGTTCGATTATGCCAAAATTTCCGACCTCGTCGATTACGTTATCCTGATGGTCTACGACCAGCATTACAGCTCGAAAGAGTCCGGCCCGGTTGCCGCCATTGACTGGTTCACAGACATCCTGACGATGCGGCAAAAGGACGTGCCGGCGGCGAAGATGATCGTCGCCATCGGGAATTACGCTTACGATTGGCCGGACGGCAGTGTCCCGAAAACTCTCACCTTTCAGGAAGCCTTGACGAATGCACGCGAAAACGAGGTTGATGAGGTCGAACTCGACGCCGCTTCGCTGACGCCGACGTTTCGTTATATAAGCTACGATAAACCGGATAAGCCGGAATCGCACACGGTCTGGATGCTCGATGGCGTGTCGGCCTTCAATCAGGTGGCGGTGGCCAATTCGTACGCGGCGCGCGGCGTGGCGCTCTGGCGGCTGGGCAGCGAAGACCCGTCGCTCTGGAATTTCTTTGGCCGTGACGTGCCGCTTGATGCCAACGCCGCCGCGCAGCTTGCCAACATGGTTTATGGTTACGACCTCGATTATATCAATCAGGGCGAAATCCTGCGCGTCGAAGCGCAACCTAAAGACGGCTCGCGCACCATTCAATTCGACGCTGCGCGCGGCTTCATCACCTCTGAAAATATCGCCCGCGCCAATATGCCGTCGCCGTATGTCATCGAACGCTATGGCTATGCGCCGCGCAAGCTGGCGCTGACGTTTGATGATGGCCCCGACCCTGAATGGACGCCCAGGATTCTGGACGCACTTAAACAGGCGAACGCGCCGGCGACCTTCTTCGTCATTGGCTTGAACACCGAGCAGTATCCTGGTCTCATCCGCCGCGAAGTCGCCGAAGGTCATGAACTCGGCAATCACACCTTCACGCACCCGAACATCGCCAACATCAGCAACGCACAGTTCGGCTTTGAGCTATCGGCAACCCGCGTGTTAATGGAGAGCATCGTCGGTCGCCGCACCTATCTGTTCCGCCCGCCTTACGCTGAAGACGCCGAGCCGGTGACGCCCGATCAGGTGCGCCCGCTCGAAGCCGTTTCGGATCGCGGCTATCTGACGGTTGGCATGAAGATCGATTCAAAAGACTGGCAGCGGCCCGGCGTCGACCGTATCGTTGATGCAATCATTCAGGGCGCGACTGACCCGAAAGAACCGGGCAATATCATACTGCTGCATGATTCGGGCGGCGACCGCTCTGAGACCATCGAGGCGTTGCCGGTGCTGATCAGCGAAATGCGTAAGCGCGGCTTTGAATTCGTCCTCGTCTCAGACCTGCTCGGCAAGTCGCGCGACGAAGTGATGCCGCTCATCGACACGCGTTCGCAGTGGCGTGCAATGGCCGACCGCGCCGCCTTCGACGTAATTAACTACGGCATACGGCTGATCCGCTGGCTCTTCCACATCGGCATCATCCTGGGTATCGCGCGTCTGCTGTTCATCGGCACGCTCGCGGTCATCGAGCACCAGCGCGAGCGCCACGCCGTTTATGATCCAGGCTACAGTCCGACGGTCGCCGTCATCGTGCCGGCGTACAATGAAGAAAAAGTCGTCGTGCAGACGATCACCTCGCTGCTGGCGTCGGATCATCCGCCGAATTTCGAGATCGTCGTCGTCGATGACGGATCGAAAGATGAGACCTGCAACCGCGTCAAAGAAGCCTTCAGCGACGAGCCGCGCGTCCGCCTCTTCAACAAAACGAACGGCGGCAAGCCTGCGGCCCTGAACTTCGGCGTCACGCACACGCAGGCAGAGATCGTCATTGCTCTGGACGCCGACACCATCTTCGCGCGCGACACGATCAGCAAACTGGTGCGCCACTTCGCCGATCCGCAAATCGGCGCGGTTGCCGGCAATGCCAAAGTCGGCAACCGGCTGAACCTGCTGACGCGCTGGCAGGCGCTCGAATACATCACCAGCCAGAACCTCGACCGTCGCGCCTTCAACCTCTTGAACTGCATTACGGTGGTGCCGGGCGCGGTCGGCGCGTGGCGGCGCGAACTGGTGGTCAAGGCGGGCGGCTTCACCGACGAAACCCTTGCCGAAGACGCCGACCTGACGATGGCCATACGCAAAATCGGCTATTCGATTGTCTACGAAGACGAAGCCATGGCGCTGACCGAAGCGCCCGACACGGTGCGCGGCTTCGTCAAGCAACGCTATCGCTGGATGTATGGAACATTACAGGCGGCCTGGAAACACAAAGACGCGCTGTTTCGTCCGCGCTATGGCTCGCTGGGATTTGTGGCGCTGCCGAACATCTTCATCTTTCAGGTTCTCTTCCCGCTGATTTCGCCGGCCATGGATATGTTGATGCTGGTGACGATGGTGATGACGGCGGTCGACCGCTGGCAGCACCCGGATGAGTTTTCGGCAGATTCGTTGAAGCGCGCTTTGTTTTACTACGCGATCTTCATGACGATGGAGTTTCTGTCGGCGACGCTGGCTTTCATGCTGGAGTATAAAGAAAATCGCCGATTGCTGGTGTGGCTTTTCTTACAGCGGTTCTTCTATCGCCAGTTGATGTACTACGTCGCCATCAAATCGACGTTCGCTTCATTGCGCGGCATCGCCGTAGGGTGGAACAAGCTGGAACGCAAGGCGACCGTCAAGGCATGAGATGGCCGTTGCGGTTGCAAAGTTATTGATGGTCATGTAGGGGCGACCACAGAGGGTCGCCCCAGACTGGAAGTTGGCTGATTCTTAAAATTCCGTACATCCCACGCTGGGGCGACCACAGAGGGTCGCCCCTACATGCATTCCTTGACAACCAACTTTGCAACCGCCTTGAATCAGAGGGTCACTTTGAAAAAGAAGGGATCGATGGACGACTGCACAGGCGTCGCATTGTCGACGCCGAGTAGCGTGCCTTTCGTGAAATTGGCGTTGCGTTGATACTTGACGCCGTTGGGGAAGTTCGCCATTTTTGGCGTGTTGTTGGTGGAAAAGACGCCATAGAAATCTTTGCCGACCGCCATCAAGTGGTCGTAGTCGCCAAGGTAGGGATCGAATTTATAGTCGGGCAGGTTGGTCGGCACTTTGGCCAGCACGAATGTTCTGCGGCTCGCGCCATCCGGAGCGAGTTCGAACTGCGTGATCCAGCGTTCAGCCGCGCCCGTGCCCTTGAGCTGCTGATAGAGAAAGCCGAGCTTGCCGTCGCTATTGACCGCCAGCGCCGGATTCAAGGCGTTGCGAATCGTCCGCACCTCAGACCAGGTCTTGCCGCGATCCGTTGAGCGCAACAGGTGCAAGATGTAATCACTGCCCTGATCGGCGTTATAAGCAACAAACACATTGTCGCTGTTCGTCGGATCGACAGTCATGGCGACATCGCCGCCGGTGCGTTGATGGCCTAGGAAGCCTGCAAAATTGAATGCCGTGTTCTGCACGACACGTATGCCTGGCTTGCCATCGCCTGGATCAAGTAGATCGGTGAAAGGGGTCGCGCCTGAGCCGCCGCGATCATCGCGCACGACAACGATGTCGGCGCTCGTCTCTGTGCGCCACGATTGAAATACCGCATAGACGGTGCCGTCCGCGTGGATGACCGGGCGCACCGGCGGCCCATCCTGCTCCGGCGTCTTGCGCGATTCGATGCGCAGGGATTTGAAGCTCGGCTTGGCGATTGCCGCATTCAGCGATTGGTCGATGGTGGCGGTGCGCCCGCCCGGCGCTTTGAAATCGTTATTGCCGACGTAAAGCCGATCTTTGCCGGCATCCGCGCCGCTCGCCACCGTAGCCGCCATCACATAAGGTTGATCGACGCTGGTGCGATCAACCAGCACGGTCATCGGCGTCGCGCTGGTGAAGTCTTTGGTGCGCAGAATGTTCAGGCGCATCGTATCGCCGGGCGCGTCGGCGCGCAGGATGCCTGCATACAAGACGTTGGTCTTCGTGCCGAATTGCAGCGTCACGTCGAAAGTGCCGAACCCTGGAATTGCGCCGGGGATAATCGCATTGAGCGTCCAGGTCTGGCCGCCGTCCGTCGACATAAAAATCGGCCCCAGTGGGCCTTCGCCCGGATCCGGTGTGAAAGCCGATCCGGCAATCTGCATAGGGTTGGCGGGATTAACGGCAATCGATGGCTCGCTGTCCTGGTGGTCTTCGCCGCTGAGCGATTTGGGAATCATGTTGACGAGCAGAATCGTCGGGCCGGATGCTTTCGTGCTCTTGCTGGTCTTCTTGGCGGCCTTGCGGTGGGACGATGAAGAGGATGAAGATGCGACTTTCTTGCGGGTCTTCGCAGCGGCCATGATTGCCTTTCTCCTTTTATAACATGCAGGCTTGACGCCTCATTCAGTCTGATGAAGAACGCCCAGTGATCGAGCCGGTTCACTCATCCTTGTTTGGCGGCGGCGCCTCGATCAGCGATTTGATCCCGTCCGGCTGATCAATGGGCTGATAGTCGTTCGGATGCAGCGCCGTGAAGACTTCCGGTTCTGCGCCTGCGGCTATCGCCAGATGTGCGCCGCCCGTTGCCGCCGCCTTGTCTGCTTTGGCTTTGCGTAACATGAATAACCCTTGCTGTCCGGGCTGAAATTTCGGAGCCTTGTACCAGCGCACATCCTTGCTCGCAGGAAAGCGAACGACGATCTGCTTCTTTGCGTGACTGCCTTTATGCACATCGACGATATCGATGACCGCTTCGCGCCACCTGGGGTCATGCTCGCTGATGCGGCGAGGGCGCGGCGGCGCGGCTCCTGCGTCCAGCAATGTACGGCTCGCCTGCCTTTCATGCGCGTCCGCCGGCAGGTGTACGGAAGAGACGACGCCCGAAACGACGACATCGGCGCTATCATAGCGCTGCCGCAGTTCGCGGCGTTGCCGGTGTTCGACCGGGTCGCCGCCGCGACTGAGCAAAGCGGCGTGCATCGGCTTGATAGGTTCCTGGCTGAACGACTGCACGGCAATGCCATCGCCAAAGATCCAGCCCTGCGCGTGAAAGAGCAGTTGTTGACCTTCCTTGACCTTCTGGCGTCCCGCCAGGCGGACGGTGATATTCTGACCGTCGTAGCCGGCCATGGCTTTTGGCGACTCGACGACCTGATCAACGCGAACCACCGCCGTGCGATCATCAACCGGCACATTCTTCATCGACGCGGCGTTGAGCTTTTGAACCGTGCCCTGAAAAATGAAGTTTGCTTGTGGCGTTTGTTTGCGGGAACTCACCGGCATATATCCTCCTGCGGTTGCCTGCTGACCTGGTTGGCGCGAGAACATGGCGATCTCGATTGCCTGTTGGGGGTGACTGAGCCGCCGCGCTGGCTCTGCGACAAACCGGTTATACAAATTACATCTATAGCTGCACCATTGTCTGTCAGGGGCGCAACAAAGTCAAACTTGCGCTCTGGCGCTATCGCCCAACGCGGCTTGCCAGATACGAGCCGGCGCATGGCAAAGCCAACGGGGCTTTTATTCCTGCGCGGGTTTGCGCCGGCGCGAGAATTTGCGCGCCGCGTTCCAGCGTCTGCGCCAAATGCTTTTTCGCTTTGCTTTCCAGAGCTTCAGCGCGGCGCGCAGGCGCACAATCTGTTGACGTGCGGTGTTGTAGAGAGCTGTGGATTTGATGACCTTGTAGACGCGCGCCTTGAAGGCGATGAAGCGCTGGTAAAGCCAGGCGAACCAGCCAATGCGCATGAGATTGGGCCGGGTCAAGGTGAAGACTCTGGCGACTAAGGCGGTGCCGGCGATTTTCGCTCCGACGACCGTCAGAAATCCGTAGACCGCGTGGCCGTGCGAGATGAAGTACAAGGCGACGAGCTTGACCGGCACCAGCAATAGCGACGGCACGGCAAAGAAGACGAGCGCCGCGTAGGGCGGGAGTTTTGTAATCAATGTCTCGATTTGATGAAAGACCGGCAAGCGCCCGATGGCGGCAGCCAGCCGCGCCAGATCATCCCACAGCCAGTCTTCGATCAGGATGATGATGGCAGCGAGAAAAACAAACGGCGCGGCGATCAGCCGTTTCAAAAGCTTCGTGGGCGACGTGCCTTTTTTCTTTTGCGCGCTCATCGTCGGGCTTCAAGAGTAACGCATTCGCCCGGTTGAATAAAGCTCGCCCAGTTGAGCCAGTTTGCCAATCGCAAATCTATGGAGTGCGGCAACAGGTCGCTGCACTCCATAAGCTGCATCCCACCTCTAATCACGTCCGAACACATTCAAACAAACTATCCTGACAGGACTATATCTATGCGGTTGTGTTATCATAGCCCCGGCTTGCGACCCGGTTCAGCGCACCTAGTCGAGCACACTTCTTATCTCCATTTGAACTTGCAGCGAACGTGCCCAAATCATTCTATTGCCAAAGGAGTTCTCCATGAGAAGTTCAAGGAGACAGCGCCATCGCTTTGCAGATAGCGGGATGTTTTCGATGGCAAAAGCGGCCCGCGCCGTTTCACTGACGGCTCTGCTTGCGGCGGTGCTGGTTGGCCTGCTGCACACGGCGCTGCACTCGCCTGCAATCATTCAAGCTGCATCGCAGCCATTCACCCCTACCGCCTTTTTATCTGCGTCGGTCAGCATTCATCGCTCCGGCTTGGCCAGTCCATCCATCAATCTGTCTGAGGGCCGCGATCTGCTCACCGCCTATAGCGGCAGCGTACAGCACCAGCAAGCTATCGAGCAGGGCACAGCGCGGCCTCGCGTTCTGGCAACGGCTGACTTTGATGAAGACGGCATGCCTGATCTGGTTTGCGGTTATGCGAATGCCGGCAGCGGGATCATTGCCCTGCATCGCGGCAACGTCGATTTCCTCTATCCGAATTCCGTTGAAGCCAGGCAACGCAGGCTCGATGCTGCGCTGAACATCGCGCCGTTTATTTCGCCCGCGCGCCTCTCGCCTGTCTCCGAAGCGGCGGATTTTCTAGGCGTCGGCGACTTCGACGCAGACGGCCACTGGGATGTCGTCGCGGCAACTCGCGGCGGTCGCACACTGCATTTTCTTATGGGAGATGGGTCAGGAGAATTCGGCGCGGCGCGGCAAATCGCTTTGCCAGGCACGGTCACGGCGCTGCTGGCCGGCGACATCAACCGGCGCGACGGCCTTGATGATCTTCTGGTGGCGATCAGCGGCGCAGACGGGCCGCAGGCGCTGATCTTTGAAGGCCCGCAAGGCGCCTTCAGAGCGCCAGCCGAAGTTGTCGCTTTGCCTGCGGCGGCTACGGCTTTCGCGCTCGGACGATTCGACGATGATCACACGATAGACATGGCCGCAGCCGCAGGGCATGACCTGCTGGTGATCTACGGGCGCGACCGGCGGCTGACGCTAGATGCCAGGGCGCAAGCGATAGTTCCCCGGCCAATCATTCAGCGGCGCAGGCTGCCGTTTGCGATTCGCGCCCTAGCCACAGGAGATTTCACAGGCCATCACGCCGATGATGTCGCCGTGTTGTCAACCGTCGGCGCGCTGCAAATCATCAGCCGCGCGGCAGACCCTAACCATCAAAGCGCCTCTGCAACGATTGCGCAATGGCAGAGCCAGAGCATCGCCGGCGGCTTAACCGCTGAAGCCACACAACTGGTGCGCGCACGGCTGTCGAGCGATGCGGTCGATAGCCTCTTGATAACCGATTCGGCGGCGCATCAACTGCAAATCGTCAGCGGCGATGCGCGCATCGCTTCAGCAACTCACGGGCAGGCAACGCCGCTCGCCACACTCGACGTTGGCGCAGACGTGGCCGCCGTCTTGCCTATGCGCTTGAACACGGATGCCTTGAGCGATCTAGTGATACTCAAGTCAGCCGCCGCGCCGCTCGCCATCGTGCAGACACAGGCGCAGTCGACGTTCACCGTCACCAATACGAACGATCAAGGCCCAGGCTCGCTCAGGCAGGCTATGCTCGACGCCAACGCCAATGCCGGCGCTGATACGATCAACTTTCAGATACCCGGCAGCGGTGTGCCGACGATTGCGCCGCTCAGTCCTTTGCCGGACATCAACGAAGCGATCACCATCGATGGCACCACACAATCGGCGGGCCGAGTTGAATTGAACGGCGCGCAGGTGCAGTTTCCTAATGATGAGCCGGCGCCATACACTCCTATAGGTCTGCGAGTCAGAGGCGGCAACAGCACCTTGCGCGGCCTCGTCATCAATCGCTTCGATTGGCGAAAGCAGGAGGGCAACAGCTTCCGCTTTGCCGGCGGTTCGATCTTGCTCATCGATCAGGGCCACAACATCGTCGAGGGCAATCTCATCGGCACAGATGGAAATGCAACGACGTGGTTGAGCAATCCGACCAGCATCTATTCCCACCTGGATTCACCGGAAAATCGCATCGGCGGCACCACCGCGAACGCCAGAAACGTCATCCTCGGCTACGTCAACGTGCTGTACGGCGCAAATAATATTATTCAAGGTAACTTCATCGGCACGAACCTTAACGGCACGGCTGCAATCGTCGGCCACGATCCGGCATTCAGCTATGATCTGGGTTCCGGCGCTCTACTCAATTCAACGTTTAATCTGCTGGGCGGGACGACCGCTGGCGCGCGCAATGTGATTGCCGGCACGGCAGGCATGGCCGATGGACTTGCGGGCCCAGGCGCACCGGCCTATCCGCATCACGTCTTCGGCAATCTGATTCAAGGCAACTACATCGGCACCGACGTGACCGGCGCGGTCGCGCTGGGCGGCAACGTCGGCATCAGCAATTGCTCGGACAACACGGTTGGCGGCACCTCGCCCGCTGCGCGCAACATTATCTCCGGCAGTCAGCGTGCAGGCATTCTGGTCGACTCAGTTGAGGATTTGTGTGGCGGCACGCTGATACAGGGCAACTACATCGGCACGGATGCGAGCGGCCTGCTGCCTGTAGGAAACAACCTCGCGGGCGCGCCGCCCATTGAATTCAATCCCTATCGTCCGCAAAGAGGCGGCATCTGCCTGTCGATCAGCACGGCCTCATTTGAGATACTGCGCACAGGCGAAGACATCACCATCGGCGGCGCGATACCGGAAGCCCGCAACGTCATCGCCGCCAGCCAGACTTATGGACTGGTGATTGCCGGCGCGGTTTCGGCGACCGCCGGCAGAATCGGCGTGCGCGTCGAGGGGAATTACATCGGCACCGATGCCACAGGCGCACATGCGCTCGCCAACCATGCGGACGGCATATTCGTCGGCACAAGCGCCTGGCAGTGTAAAATCGAGAACAACCTGATCGCTTTCAACGGCGGCAGCGGCATCAACATACCGAACCCGCCGTCTGCCTTCCCCGGTCGCCGCATCACCGTTGCGGCGAATGCCATTCACTCCAACCAATCGCTCGGCATTGATCTGGGCGCTGCCGGAGTGACCGACAATGACGCGATGGATGCGGATGCTGGAGCCAACGACTTACAGAATTTTCCTGTGCTCGCTTCAGCCACCGCTACATCGGCAAGCGTCAAAGTCAGCGGCGCGCTGAACACCGCAGCCAGCGCCGCGTGTACGCTACAGTTCTTCTACGGCAGCAACCGTCAGAGCCATCAACTGATCGATGGCGCGCCGATCCTGCGCGGTGAAAAATCGGTGACGACCGATACCGGCGGCAATGTCAATTTCACCTTCTTCTTCACCTTGCCTGCCGGCACGACGAGCGGCTGGCTGACGGCTACGGCCACGGATGCGGCGGGCAATACGTCTGAGTTTGCCGACTGCGTCCATATCGAAAGATCGAATTGCAATTTCCTGCTGTCGCTCGCCAGCCAGTCTTTCAAAGCCAAGGGGGGCACAGGCAGCGTGACGATCACTACAAACAGCGATTGCAACTGGGCCGCCGCCAGCAACGCCGACTGGATTACCATCGCTTCAGGCAGCACAGGCAAGGGCAACGGCGCAGTGAGTTATACGGTTGCCGCCTATGATGGTCACGCGGCGCGCACAGGCACGTTGACGATTGCCGAGCAGACCTTGACGGTCGCGCAGGCGGGAACCGACCCGGTCATCATTGCCGTCTCCATCGCCGGCAAACACTTGATCGTGAGGGGTGAAAATTTCGATAGCGGTGCGGTGATCCTGCTCAATGGCGAGCGCCAGAAGACGACTCACGATGACGCCGACCCGACGACGTTGCGAGGCAAAAAAGTGGCGAAGAAGATCGCGCCCGGCCAGATGGTGAATCTACAGGTGCGCAATGCGAACAACGCGGTTTCGCCTGTGTTCAACTTCACGCGCCCCGGCGGCTAGGGCAAAGGAGACGCGGGGACGCGGCGACACGGCGACGCGGCGAAGGAGAAGAATAGATGATGACTGTTTCCCTCTCTCCCCGCGTCTCCTTTGTGGTTTAGTGCGCCGCGACAGGGCCGCGCGCCTTTGCCTTTTTCAATAACAACACGGTCGGAATGCACAGCAAGCACATGATGCCGAGCAGGTAGAAGTTATCGCGGTACGAAGATGAAACCCATCGCCAGCCCGCTGATGATGATCGGCCAGAGGATCGTCGACGGCGTGATGTCCAGGTTAAAGAAGTCGTAGCCCTCCTTTTCGTTATCCCGCTGTCATCGTCCAAGCAAAATCGCAATCTCTCTTGATGTACCCCCTACGGAATGTTATTCTCGCAGGAATTTAATTATAGGAGTTAATGGCAATCATCGTGCTAATCATCTTCAGAAGAACAATAAGGAGAAAGGGCTGGTCGTTAGCCTCCTGATTAACTAATGTTGCTCGTATCTGGACTCTCGTTCAAATACAAATTGGCATCTAGTGAGGATTTATCGGTCCTCCAAAACATATCTTTTGAAGTTGAGAGCGAAAGATATACTTCTATAATTGGCCCATCTGGTTGTGGGAAAACCACACTGCTGTTGTGTCTGGCAGGCTTGGTTGATGTTAAAAGAGGTTCCATTATTCTGAATGGTATATCTCCAGATAAAGCCCGCCAACAGCATAAGTTTGGCTTTGTATTTCAGAAACCGGTTTTTTTTGAATGGATGACCGTACTCGACAATGTAACACTCCCGGCCAAAATATCTGGTTTGACTAATATTACTGATCAAGCCTATAAATTCTTAAAGAGATTTGGCATTGAAAAATTTGCAAAAAGCTACCCTCATGAACTCTCTGGAGGAATGCTCTCACGAGCGGCACTTGTTCGAGCCTTAATACATGAACCTCAATACCTTTTTCTCGATGAAGCTTTTAACTATCTCGACGAGGCTTTAAGGGAAGAAATCAACATAGATATTCAGAATATTTGGCTCGATAAAAACATGTCAGTTGTATCTATCACCCACAGCATAGAAGAAGCCGTTTTTATGTCTGACTATATCATGATGATGACACCAAAACCCTCCTCCGTAATTAAGAGCTACCAAGTTCCCTTTCAAAGACCAAGAGAACCTTCCATTCGACATGACAGCCATTTTATTGAACTCGTAGATGAAATACGCCATACATTGAAATGCGTTCGAGGAAAGGTGAAAGATGCGCGCATATAAGTTCTATCAATGGTTCGTTCCATGGTTATACCTGCTAGGAATACTAATGATGGTCGAATTATTTATAAGAATTTCGCGCTTCCCAGAATACTTGCTGCCGACGCCGAGCATTGTTATTTTGGAGATATGGAGTAAGTTTCCATTAATTTTGGATCATCTTGCAATCACCTTATCGGAAGCCATTCTAGGATTTATAGGCGGTAATATATGTGCCATCTTATTTGGATTTCTTTTCAGCAGTTGTCAGCCCGCTCGACAAGGGCTTTATCCTATAGTCGTTGGAATGCAAGCAGTTCCGGTTGTCGCACTCGCGCCCTTTATAATAATATGGTTTGGTTCGGGAATAACAGGAAAGGCTATTATGGCTGGACTAATATGCTACTTCCCTGCCACTGTCATTTCTACTGACGGCTTTACAAAAGTCAATCGTGATGGGCTTCTGCTTCTAGAATCTATGGGGGCAGGCTGGTGGCAAATATTCAAAACTTTGCGCCTCCCTTCGGCTATCCCTGGCATTATGTCTGCTCTCCAAGTTTCAGCCTCGCTTTGTACAATTGGCGCAGTCGTTGCCGAACTAGCAGGTGCTAGCAAAGGAGTTGGATACTTGATCGTGAGAGCCTCATATGAATTTAGAACTCCGATGCTATTCGCCGTTTTGAGTCTAACTTCGTTAGCAACGTTTTTCTTTTTCAAAACAGTCCAACTCATAGGAGAGAAATATGCGAGAAAGTACAGTTTTAGCTACTCCGTACCCATTTACTGATCTTACTGAATTTGACTTTGATACATTCTTGGAATGCAAGCCCTATCTTGCTTCTAAAGACGAGCAAATAATCACTCAGATTGCGCAGAATGTTTTGGAAGCATTCGACCCAAACCAGACATCCATGCATATTTTAGACATCGGGAGTGGCAACGCCAAGATCATCAATAAGGTATGCCGCCGCCTTCATCAGGATCTTACTCATAAACCATTTCATGAGTGTCGAATTTCAGTTGACTGCATTGAGCCTTGCTCTGATGGAATTAAGCTCATTCAGCAGGTAGCCATAGAAGCCGAGGGGGCAAAGACTTTGCTCCGACCGCAACAAATAGCTATAGAGGACTTTCTAAGTGGTGGGGGGAGGCTTTACGATGCAATAGTATGTTGTCATATGCTCTACCATATCGAACTCAAAAATTGGAAATGCGTCCTTGACGGTTTAATGAATGCTTTGCGTCCTGGCGGAGTCCTGGTGGTGAATTTAGTATCTCGGCAATCAGATATTTATCGCGTACAGGATGAGATTGAAAGCGCAAAGGACCGCGCAAATCTACCAAAGATGCACACCAGATATGGCTATGAATATTTCGCTGAGGATTTGGAGAATGTCCTGTACCAGATTGGTCATACATGGGAACGGCAAATTATCTCTGCGGACATTACGTTTTCGAAAGGAGATGTTCTTGAAGCAATGGAAGTTCTGCAAGATAAAAATAATAATAGCTCGTTGCTTCACTTTCTGGCCTTTATGTTCAGGCTCCGTCATGATGATCTGCTGGCAATTGGAAAGACCAAGCTGTTGGAATTACTCGTTCCAGTTTCGGAAGGAATCACCTTCAAGAGCATCGATAAGATGTTTGTGTTTAGGAGGAAGAACACTGTATGAACAGGAAATCTCTGATCATTATCATAGCTGCGATAATTGGAATCCTTGTCGGGGGAATTTTAGTATGGCGAGGTAAGAATAAAGATAATGGTATTAAGCAGCCAACCCAGGCTTCTGTGAGATTAGCATGGATACCCGGTGCTACATTTACTGGCGACTACGTAGCCCTACAGAAAGGTTTCTGGAAGGAAGAAGGACTTGAAGTCAGCCTGAACCCAGGTGGCTTTGAACAAGATGCGATCAAACTTGTTGCTGCGGGCGCAGATACGTTCGGAATTACAAGTGGCCCGCAATTACTTCAGGCCAGAGCTAGCGGGGTTCCGATTGTGGCAATTGGCGCTGTGATTCCTAGAAGCCCGATTGGCTGGATAGCCAAGAAAGAATCTGGCATCAAAACTCCTCAAAATTTTGTAGGCAAGAAAATAGGGGCTCAATTTGGCACACACACCGAAATCACTCTGGAGGCATTATGCGCTAAACTGGGTATCGCTTTGGATTCTTTCAAGCGCATACCTGTGAAATTTGATCCTTTGCCATTCATTGCCGGGGAGATAGATGTACTTCCAGTCTACATTATTGATCAGCCTGTGGATTTAAGAAAACAGGGAATGGAACTCAATATCATAGACCCACACGACTATGGCGTCTCGCTGGCGTTTGGCAACTTGTATTTTACGACCGAGGAAACTTTGAAAAACAGACCGGAGATGGTCAAGGCTTTTCTAAGAGGGGCGAAACGAGGCTGGTTATTGGCTAATGATAATCCGAATCAAGCAGTGGATATACTTAATGGTTACGTTGCAGATGCAGATAAGACGGTGCTTCTAGCAAAGCTTAATGCAATCTTGGACTTCATTAAGAAAGAAAGGCCAACCTATCTTGGAGTGTTCCCGATGGACATTGCGCAATGGCAATCCACCAACGAAATTCTGGTTCGTCATGGTAACTTAAGGCCTGATCTAAATCTTACGGACTGTTTTACAAACGACTACTTACGGGAAAAATAACCGATGACCGTTTACCAGCTTGTGGAGCAGTATTGGTGGGTAGTTGTAATTCTTATTATAGTGATTTTGCTGTTCGCAACTGCGAGTGGATTTCTAAGGAGACATTTGTGGGAGATCGTAGTTCTTCTTATAGCAGTTGTAATATTCATAGTTATAGCTTACGTCAATGTATATCATGAGATCTGGCCACTTGCTGACAGATGGCCCATGTTTGTTGCCCCAATGCTTACTTTCGTAATAGGTTTTCTAACCTGTATCGAGCAGATGAAGAAAAGCAGTCAGTCTATTCATAAGAACGAAATCATCATTTTGAATGCTCTTACTATATTAATCCTTTTTGGTGCCTGCAACTTGCTGGTCGCGCCTCATTCACCCGTCACACATTTAATAATTGTATTTTTTCTGTTCGCCTACTTTATCTATTGGGATGGGCGGATGATTAAGTGGGTTATTGAAGAGGAAAAAGTATTTATAAGGATTGCAAGCCTATACATTAATTGGCCCACATGCATTGGACTTGGTATCATTCTTTTGCTAATCGGGTTCCATGCCTTCCATAAAACAGGACATCTAGTGGAGGATATTTTGGAAGGAGCATTCAAGGGCTATCTTCCTGACCCAATTAAACAAGATTTGATTAAGCAAGATTTGATTTGGACTGAAGCCGAAGCCTTTATCTCTGGAGCTATAGCATTCCATCTTGCTGTGACAGCAGGGGCTTATCTTTTTGGAACATATAGTCGACAAAGAATTGGAGGTGGCGGAGTAACTCCGCCACCCTCTGTTCAACAAGCAAGTGGCAGCGGCGGTGGTGCCGCCAGTGGGTTGGGTGATGCAGTAACTGCGCCTGTCCTCGTTCAGCAAGAAATGAACGGGCAACATTAACGGATGATCGAAGTTACATTGTGGCTGGCGCAACTTCAATCATCGCGCCGAGGCAGAAACGCCGATGCGGTGTGAAGGATAGCCGATGTGGTTATGCGCGCCGGTGGTTGAGCCGGATACGGCATGGCGAAAGGCGATGAAAGGAATGCCGGCGCTCTTCAAATAAGCCATCAACGTCTGCCCTTCGGCGCTGTCGGGATGCACGGCCACGTCAACCGAGTTGCGATGATCGAAACCCAGCCGGTCGTGCGTCGCCGTCTGCCCGTAGGCGCTGATAGGCATCTGATGTCCGAAGTGGCTGATGAAGTAGCTGCCGACTTTCGCCGCGTCGGCAAGCGCCCAGTGAGCCGTGCCCGTATAGCGAATCAAGGCCGGCGTCGCCATATAGCGGCCTGTCAGGCTAGGCGCGCGTGTCGGTTCGTCCTCCTCGACGACGCTCGACTCGGCGATCAGGTCGTCGGCTTCAGCCATCTGCTTGCGCGAGCCGTTGATCTTCGCCTGCGCTTCGGCAATCTTCTTTTCGCTGTCGTCAAGTTCTTTCTTCGAGATGATGCCCTGCGCCAGAAGCGGCTTGCGGGTTTCCAGTTGTTGCTGCGCGCTTTTCAATTCGGCTTCGTACATCGAAACCAGCGTGGCCAGGCTCGACTTGTACTCAGCCGTCGCTTTGATCAGTTCTGATTTGGCGGCAGCCGCTTCGCTCTTGAGCTTCGCCTGTGAACTGGCGGTCTGTGTGCGTGAGGAGGCTTTGCGCGTCTGCGCCAAGGCGCTTGTGCTCGTCAAGGCGATGAGCACGGCGGCAAATACCACATTACGCTTGATGAAAGCTGTTACCCTGTTCCCGTTGTTCATTGATGAAAACCCAACTATCACGTTAAGGATTACGACGAAGGCGGGCCGTTTGTTGACGAAACTTCGGCGCGCGTTATAACGCCTTTATCTGTTCAACAACGCGCTCGGTGAACAGGCTGCAACCGTCGAGTTGCACCTGCGGCAGATGCTTCAGGCGGCTCAACACCTTTGCGCCGTCTTCGCTGATAAAGTTGATACTGTCAACGTTGATACGGAGGTTGGCATGCGAACGATTGAGAAACCGCGTGCAGACGCCTTCGAGCAATTCTGCAGCGTCACGCGTCAACCGTCCTTCAACACGCAGAATGACTCGTCCCGAATCCTTGTCTTCCGATTGCGAAATGCGAATGTCCATAGTGCGATGCTCCTTCCACTTTGATTAAGGCAAGTGTCCGGCCACACCGTCGTGCCTGCATCTGACTGCGCGAAAAGTGCCGAAAACCTTAGCAAAATCGCATTTTCAGGCAAACCAGAGCGCACCTATTCCTGGCATAAATCGAGGAAAGCGCCGCGAAATACCGCGCCCGGCACGACATTTCGCGGCGAAATAGAAAGGGCGTGGTGCGTGATGCGTGGTGCGTGATCAGCAACGAGACCGTGTGTAAATAACCGTTTGTCACTCCCAATCCTTCCGGTCACGCACCACGCACCACGCATCACTTGATGCCGAGTTTCTTCATGCGGCTGCGCAGGGTCGAAGCGGGCAGTCCGAGTATCTCTGCCGCGCCGCCACGGCCTGCGATCATGCCGCCGGCGTGCTTCAAGACCTGCTCGATGTAATCGCGCTCCATCTCGTCGAGCGTCACCAGCCGTTGTCCTGCGGTTGGCGATGCCGGCTTGGACGGCGCGCGCCGTTCATCGCTGAGCGGCAGATCGATCTGGAGCACTTCGCCTTCGGCAAGCAACACGGCGCGCTCAATGATGTGCTCCAACTCGCGCACGTTGCCGGGCCACGAGTACTGTTGCAGGCGTTCGAGCGATTCCTGGCTGATCGAGGTGATCTTCTTCTTGAAGCGGGCGCGGAACTTCTGCGCGAAATAATTCACCAGCAGCACCAGGTCGTCACCGCGCTCGCGCAAGGGCGGTATGTTGATCGGAAAGACGTTGAGGCGGTAATACAAATCCGCACGGACCTTGCCTTCTTCGACCAGCCGGGCCAGCGGTTGATTAGTAGCGGCAATCACACGCACGTCAACCTTGATGGTTTGCGTGCCGCCGACGCGCTCGAACTCGCCCTGCTGAAGCACGCGCAGGAATTTCGCCTGCGTGTCGAGCAGCAGTTCGCCGACTTCATCGAGAAAGATCGTCGCGTGATTGGCCAGCTCGAAGCGTCCGAGCTTGCGCTGCACAGCGCCGGTGAACGCGCCGCGCTCGTGGCCGAAGAGTTCGCTTTCGACCAGCCCCGAAGGCAGCGCCGCGCAGTTCACTGTAATCAGCGGGCGCGACCGGCGCAGGCTGCGCACGTGTATGGCGCGGGCGACTAACTCTTTGCCGGTGCCGGTCTCGCCGGTAACCAGCACGGTCGTGTCCGTCGGCGCAACGCGCTCGACATCCCGCATCACCTGCTTGAATGTCGGGCTGACGCCGACCAGTTCTTCGATGTTGTAATTTTGATTGATGGCTTCTTGCAGATAGAAGACCTGTGATTCGAGCGCCGCAACCCGCGCACGCTCTTCTTCAAGATCGTTGGCGCGGCGGTCGAGTTCTTCCATCAACTGCTGCATCTCTACACGCTCGCTGACGATCTGCGGCAGTTGTTGCTCGAAGTCCTCGATTTGATAATACTCGCGAGCGGCGTTGCTGGCATCGTTCGTCTCGCCGCCGAGCGACCTGCCGACCACGTGGCAGTGCGCATCGCCACGCCCGACGCATTCGGTCTCAAAATAAAAAATGTCGCTGCCGAACACGGCAGTCGAATAACCGCCCGCATAACCCGTGAGCGACCAGCAGACGGGCGTGTCGCTCTGGCCTATGTGCTTCAAGTGCTGCTCGGCTTCATAGGAGGTTGTCCAGATGCTTTCGGCGTGAAAGAGGCCCTTCTCCTGATCGAATTCGTGAAGCAGAGGACGCGAATCGGTGATCCCTTCAAGCGCGTGCAAGCGGACGCCGGCCCGCCACCACTCTTCGAGCGTCGCCCAGTTGAACAACTCTTTCGAGGTCATCGCATCGCGGTAGCCGCGCGCATAGCCGAAGCGCACGAGAAGCTTGCGCGCGCCCGCCACCCCCAGCCGCTCGATGAGTTCGCGGCGCAAGAATCCCATGGCGTCGGCGTCGAAGATCAGCATGCGACGATTATTGAAATAGATCGTCCCCGCCTCTTCGTTGATCTGCAAAAGCTCGATGAGTTTCAGGTCTTCAGGTTTCATAGCTTAAGAGGAAGCCAGGAGTCAGAAGACTGAAGTCAGAATAAAATTGGAGGCGACAGCCGACTTCCCTTTCCATTCTGACTCCTGACTTTTACTTCCTGTGAATGCTCGCGTAAACCTCGGCGACTCGCTGGTGATGTTCGTCACTTTCAAGACAGCGGCGGAAGGTGCGCCCGATCTCGGCAAGCGCGCTGGCGGTGTCCAGATCGATCAACTCGCGCGTCAGCCGCTTGGTTTCAACGAGCGCCATGCGCGACTTGGCGGCAAGCAGCGCGGCAAGCTGTAGAGCCTGCGGCAGCAGCTCGGCCTGTGGATAAACGTGATTCACCAGGCCGATGCGGTAGGCTTCCGCCGCGTTGATGTTCTGGCCGGTCAGAGCAAGTTCTTTCGCCCGCGCCAGGCCGATGGTTTTGTAGAGTGGATGAATGATCTGCGTCAGGCCGATGTTAATCTCCGCCTGCCCAAAGATGGCTTCGTCGGCGGCGAGCCGTATGTCGCAGAAGGCCGCAAGATCAAAGCCGCCGGCAATGCAAGCCCCGTTGACTGCCGCAATCACCGGCTGCGGCAATTCCCAGATAGCGCGAAAGACCTTGGTGACGGCGCCGAGATACTCAAGCTTCTCTTCCATCGTCCAATTGACGAGCAATCCGAGATCAAGGCCCGCACAGAAGCTGCGGCCCGCGCCAGTAATGACGACTACATTTACCGAGTCGTCGATTGCGGCAGCCGCGAGCGCGTCAGCGAGTTGCCGAACCAGATCGGGGTGCAGCGAGTTGCTCTTATCAGGACGGTTGAGCGTCAGCCGGAGGATAGCCCCCTGGCGTTCGCTCAAGACCAGCGGCGCGGCGGCGATTGTCGACATCGTGAACTCTCCTTGTCGTGGCGGCGTAACCCACTTATGCTGAGTGAAAATCATAAACGAGGGCGGGGAGGCAGGTAAAATGTTTTGCCCGAAATGCGGCGCGAATAATCTCAACGAGCCACGCTATTGTCGCGGCTGTGGCCACGGCCTGGCAAGCCATCGGCTCGCCATGGAAGGCAAAGTGGAGGATGCCGGCACGCATATCAAGAGCGGCTCGCTGCTGGTCTCCATCGGCCTGATCGTCGTCGGCATCGTCAAGCTCAATCTTCTCCTCAATCTCATTTTCAGCCCGTCGAAGCTCGGCGTCATCTTCAATCTGTTGCTGCTGCTGATCATCGCGGTGCCGCTCATCGTCACAGGCATCTTTCGCCTCGGTCGCGCCAAACGCGCTCTGAGTTCGCCGCCAGAAGCCGGCGATGAAGCGCTGGCGGCAAGCGAGGCCGCGCAACTCGCCGCCGCGCCGGCGACCGATCATCTCATCGACATGCCCTCGGTTACTGAACACACCACCCTTACCTTGAAAGAGCCTGAAGCAAGGCGATAAGGATTTCTCTAGCTTAGCCCCGTAGGGGCGGAATATTTATAGAAACATCGTTTCACCAACCGATAAGCTCCGTTAGGAGCGCAATGTTGACATTTCGCCCCGACGGGGCTTGCGGCAACTATAGCCTCTATATCTATAAACATTTCGTCCCTACAGGACTCTGCGACTTCAGTAACGCAGGCGGGCTTCCCTTCTCCGCCCCTTGACATATTCCTGTTTCTAAGTAATATGTCGCTATGCAACATAAAAATTCTAAAATGCTCGACCGCGAATTGAAGAAAGGCAGCGCCGAGTTATTGATCCTCTCTCTGGTCGAGACGCGGCCCCGGCACGGCTACGAAATCAGCAAGCTGATCGAGTCGCGTTCGGAAGGCACGCTACGCTTCAACGTCGCCTCGCTTTATCCGCTGCTCTACCGCTTAGAGAAGCGCGGCTGGATCGAGGGTCGCTGGGTGGAGAAGGCCGGACAGCGGCGGCGGCGCTATTACAAGCTAACCAAAGAAGGCCGCAAGGTGCTGGCGGCGCAGCGCAGCACATGGCAGTCCTTCGTTGCCGCGATCAATCGCATCACCGAGACCGAAAATGCCTGATTGGCAAAAAGAGATCCGCGAGCGGCTGGCCGGCCTTAAGCTTGAGCCGACCCGCGAAGCCGACATCATTGAGGAACTCTCACAGCATCTCGATGACCGCCACGACGAGTTGTTGGCTGGCGGTACGACTGCCGACGAGGCAGAGCGGTTGGTGCTGGCAGAGTTACGCGGCGGTCATCTACTGGCGCAGGAACTCAAGAGGGTCGAGCGCTCGGTAAAGGGCAACCCGGTTGTTTTAGGAGCAGGGAGGAAAAATATGCTGACAGACTTTGGACAGGATTTGCGCTATGGCATGCGCATGTTACGTAAGAGCCCCGGCTTTACGCTGGTTGCTGTGCTATCGCTGACGCTGGGAATCGGCGCGAATACGGCGATCTTTCAATTGCTCAACACGGTCGTCATACGCTCGCTGCCGGTGGCCAACCCGCAAGAAATTGCCGAGATTCAAATCACCGACATGACGGGCGCGCGCGGCAGTTTCAACAGCCCCTATCCGGCGGTGACGAATCCGATCTGGGAGCGCATACGTGATCAGCAACAAGCGTTTTCCGGCCTCTTCGCCTGGAGCAGCGACGGCTTCAACATCTCGCCGAGTGGTGAAGCCCGTCTCGTTCGCGGCCTCTGGGTCAGCGGAAATTTCTTTACGGTACTTGGCGTACAGCCTGTTCTGGGCCGCGTCTTTACTCTGGCTGACGATCAGCGCGGCTGCGGCGCGGCGGGCGTGGTCATCAGTCATGCGTTCTGGCAGCGCGAATTTGGCGGCGACCCGGCGGTGATCGGTCGCACACTGGCGCTCGATGGTCAGTCGCTTGAGATCATCGGCGTCACGCCTGCCAGTTTTTTCGGCCTTGAAATCGGCCAGTCTTTCGATGTTGCCGTGCCCATATGCGCAGAAGCTATCGTCCGTGGCAAGAACAGCCGGCTCGACGCCGGCACCTCCTGGTGGCTCAGCGTCATGGGTCGCTTGAAACCAGGCCAATCTATAGCGGAAGCTACAAAACATCTGGATTCTATTTCGCCCGGCATCTTTGAAGCGACGCTGCCGGCGAATTATCCTGCCGTCAATGTGCCAAACTACCTGGGCTTCAAACTGGCGGCGATTCCCGCCCGCCAGGGCGAATCGCAATTGCGCGCGAACTATACTGCCCCCCTCTGGGTGCTGTTGGCGCTTGCCGGGCTGGTGCTGTTGATTGCTTGTGCCAATCTGGCGAATCTCCTGCTCGCTCGTGCGAGCGTGCGCGAAAGGGAGATGGCGGTGCGGCTGGCTCTGGGCGCGTCGCGCAGCCGCCTCATCCGCCAGTTGATGGCTGAAAGCATTTTGCTGGCCACCATAGGCGCTGGCTTAGGCTTATTATTGGCGCGCGTGTTAAGCCAGTTTCTCGTCTCGCTGTTGAGCACAGAGGGCAACCCGCTATTCCTGAATTTGAACGCAGACTGGCGCGTGCTGGCGTTTACGCTGGGACTGGCCACGTCGACTTGTGTGCTGTTCGGATTAGTCCCGGCCCTGCGTGCGACGCGCACAGACCCTGGCGTTGTGATGAAGGCGAGTAGCCGTGGGCTAACCACAAGCCGTGAACGCTTCAGCCTGCGGCGCGCGCTCGTCGTCTTGCAAGTGGCTCTCTCACTCGTGCTGCTGGTCGGCGCGCTGCTGTTTTCCGGCAGCTTGCGGAATTTGCTGACTCTGGATACAGGATTTCCGCAGGACGGCATCTTGATCACTAATGTAGGACTGAGCCGCCTCAATCTTCCGGTCGAACGCCGGACAGCGTTTAAGCAGGAGTTAGTCGAACGGCTTCAGGCAATCCCCGGAGTCTATGCGGCTGCCGAGACGAATATCGTTCCCATCAGCGGCAACGGGACGAGCAACAATGTGTGGATGGACGGTGCCGATTCAGAACAACGAACCAACACGCTGATCAGTCGGGTTGGGCCAGGTTACTTCAGGGCTCTGGATACCCCGCTGCTCGCAGGTCGAGAGTTCGATGCCCGTGATACGGCGATGTCGCCGACGGTCGCCCTGGTCAACGAGACCTTCGCCCGTCAACTGGCCAATGGAGCCAACCCGATAGGAAAAAGATTCCGCGTCGAGGCGACGCCTTATGACCCGGAAACGGTTTATGAAATCGTCGGCATGGTGAAGGACACGAAATACCTGAGCCTTCAGGAAACCTTCTCGCCCATTGTCTTTCTCCCTGTATCCCAAAATCCGCGCCCCAGTCCATCGGGTCAGATCATGATTCGCTCAAATACGCCGCTGCCCGGCCTCATCGCGTCTGTGAAGTCCACGCTCACGGAAATCAACCCGGACATACGATTTCGATTTCAGGTCTTCAAAACGCAGATTCGCGACTCACTCCTACGCGAGCGCCTGATGGCGACGTTGTCCAGCTTCTTCGGTTTTCTCGCCGCCTTGCTGGCCAGCATCGGCCTGTACGGGGTGATCTCGTACATGGTGGCGCGGCGGACACACGAAATCGGCATACGCATGGCCTTGGGCGCAAACCGGCGCAACGTCCTGATGATCGTTATGCGTGAAGCCGCGACCCTGCTGATAGTTGGCCTGACGGTTGGCACCGTGCTGGCGCTGGTGGTCGCCCAGACAGCCAGTGCGCTGCTCTTCGGGTTACAGGCGCATGATCCGGCGACCTTCGTAATGGCTGTGACTCTGCTGGCTGTGATCGCCGCAGTGGCGAGCTATGTGCCTGCGCGGCGGGCTTCGCGACTTGATCCAATGGTGGCGTTGAGAGATGAATAGGTTTCTGGTTTCTGGTTCCTAAATCAGACGGCAAGGGAATGGCAGACTCTCTTATATAGTGTGCGGTGACTGGTCACCGCTTTGCATCATCGTTATCGAACAAAGCGGCGACAAGTCGCCGCACTCCAAATGCTGCCGCACTCCCTTTCTCATGCGGTTTAATTTAGAAACCGCAAACCGGAGGTTTGCGATGCCGAAGTGGAGAGATGAGATCAAACAACGATTGGCCGGGCTGATGCTTGAGCCGACCCGCGAAGTCGAGATCATCGAAGAACTGTCGCAGCATCTCGATGACCGCTACGACGAATTGCGACAGGGCGGCGCAACAGCGAATGAAGCCTATCGTCTGGCCCTCGCCGAATTGAGCGACAGCCCTGTGTTATCGCATGAGTTGCGCCGTACCGAGCGCCAGGTGATGCGTGAGCCTGTCGTGTTAGGAGCCGGGAGGATCAATATGATTGCAGATTTGTGGCAAGACTTACGTTACGGATTTCGCAGTATGCGCAGGCAGCCCGGCTTTACCTTGATTGCCGTGCTGACCCTGGCGCTCGGTATCGGGCCGATCACCGCGATCTTCACACTGGTTCATGCAGTCTTGTTCAAGCCGCTGCCTTATACAGAGCCTGAGCAACTGGTCAGAGTTTATAAGAACACCAACTTCTCGGCCTCTGTGCCGGACTTCGTCGACTGGCGCGACCAGAATCAGACCTGCGAGCAGATGGGGACGTTCACGATCTACAGCGTCTTCAATCTTGTGAGCGAAGGCGAGCCGGAAGCCATACAGGGTTCAACTGTCTCCGCCGGCACGCTGGCCGCGCTTGGCGTCAAGCCTTTGTTGGGGCGCGGGTTTCTGCCGGATGAAGATAAGCCCGGGGCGGCGCTGGCGGTCGTGTTGAATCATCGATTCTGGCAGCAGCGTTTCAAGGGCGATGCTGATATTATCGGCAAACCACTCAGCTTCGACGGGCAAGCCTATACGGTCATCGGCGTCATGCCGCAGGGCTTCGAGTTTCCGCTTGTGCCGACAGGAACGCAGCTCTGGGCCAACGCCGCGTTTGATCCTAACAATCCCGGCACGCCGCGCGGCAATAACTTTCTCAACGTCATTGCGCGCCTCAAGCCCGGCGTGCCGATAGCGCAGGTCGCGGCCAATCTGCAAACCGTCTTGCAGCCGCAGTACCCCAACCCGATTTCAGTGAATGTGGTGCCGCTCAGCGAACAATTGACCGGCGATACGCGGACGCCGCTGCTGGTGTTGCTCGGCGCGATTGCTTTCGTGCTGCTGATTGCCTGCGCCAACGTCGCCAACCTGCTGCTGGTGCGCGCCGCAGGCCGACAGAAAGAAGTGGCGGTGCGCACGGCGATGGGCGCAAGCCCTTTTCGTTTGTTCAGGCAATTCCTCGTCGAGAGCCTGTTGCTGGCTCTGCTCGGCGGCGCGCTCGGTTTGTTACTGGCGACATCGAGTCTCGATCTGCTCATCAGTCTGAGTCCTATGCGCATTCCGCGCCTCGCCGAAGTCCATATTGATAGCCGCGTGCTGGGATTTCTATCGCTGATCGTCTTGTTGACGGGAACGATCTTCGGCACGCTTTCAGCCTTCCGGCTCTCGGATAGAGACTTGCGCGATGCGCTCAAAGAAGGCAGCGGTCGCGCGAGCGCCAGCCTCGCGCGGCAACGTCTGCGCAGCGCTCTGGTCGTCGCCGAAATCGCCCTGTCGCTCATCCTGTTGCTTGGCACAGGGCTGATGCTCAGAAGCTTTCTCAAACTTCAATCGGTCGATCCGGGCTTTCGACCTGAAGGCGTGTTGTGCATCAACGTGACGCTGCCGCAGGCGCGGTATGCCGAAAGAAGTCAACGCGCTACGTTTATCCAACAGACGATTGAACGACTGGAAGCGATGCCGCAGGCGCAGTCGGTAGCTTCGGCGGCTTTCAATTACTGGACGATGGGCACCTCGTCGCGGCGATTTGCGATTCAGGGACAGCCGTTGCCCGAACCCGGCCAGGAAAATTTTGCAAACTACATCTCGGACAGTCCTGCGTACTTTCGCACGCTCGCTATCCCGCTCATTGCCGGACGGGAGTTCACCTTACAAGATGACCTACAGGCCCCCGGCGTCGCGATGGTCAATCAGGCGCTGGCGCGGCGTTTCTTTGCGGGCGAAGAGGTGATCGGCAAACGTATTCGATTTTACAGTTCGCGTGATCCACAGCCGCCCTGGCTGGAGATCGTCGGGGTCGCGGGCGATGTCAGGCAAGGCAGCCTGGATCAAGAGGTGCAGCCGGAGATACACGTGCCGCATGCTCAAGGCGCGCACCCGGCGCTGACTTTCTTTGTGCGCGCCGACGGTGATCCACAGAGTCTGACGAATGCCGCGAGGAGCGCCATTCAAGCCATCGATAAAGACCTGCCCATTGCCTGGACGACGACGCTCGACCAGGCGGTGACGAGTTCGATAGCCGACCGTCGCGGGTTGATGTTCCTGCTGGCGGTGTTTGCGGCTGTCGCTCTGCTGCTGGCCGCCGTCGGCATCTACGGCGTCATGTCGCATTCTGTCGCGCAACGCACGCACGAGATCGGTATACGCCTGGCGCTCGGCGCACAGCCGGCGGATGTCTTGAAGCTGGTTCTGCGGCAGGGGGTGAGGCTGATGCTCATAGGGGTAGCGATAGGTCTGGCCGGGGCGCTGCTCTTGACCCGCGTCATCTCGAAGATGTTGTTCGAGATCAGCACGACCGACCTGATGACGTTTGCCAGCGTGCCACTGATTCTCGCCGTCATCACCTTGCTGGCGTGTCATATCCCGGCGCGGCGCGCGACGCACGTCGATCCGATGGTGGCGCTGCGCTATGAATAACAGTCTATCGAGTCTTGAGAGTCTGGCGAGTCTTGAGAGTATATCTGAGCAGTCAGCTCCGTAGGAGCGCAATGTTTATAGTCACCATTGCTAATAAGATTCCAAGCTCCGTTAGGAGCGTAATGTGAACATTTCGCCCCTACGGGGCTTGGTCAAACTAATTACTGATCGTTCTATAAACATTGCGTGCCTATGGCACTCATTTCAAAAATTCGCTCTGAGAATCAGGCTCACCGATGGGCTGATGTTTCAAGGATCGCCAATGCCGAAGTGGAAAGATGAAATCACCAAGCGGCTGGCCGGCTTGCGGCTTGAGCCGACGCGCGAAGACGAGATCATCGAGGAACTCGCGCAGCATCTCGATGATCGCTATGCAGAGTTGTTGGCTTACGGCGCGACGGATGAAGCGGCGCACCGCGCGGCGCTCGCCGAATTGAGCGAGAGCGAAATACTGCGGCAGGAACTGCGGCGCGTTGAGCGCGCGGTGTCGCAAGAGCCTATTGTGTTGGGCGCAAGGAGGAGCAACGTAATGGAAGGTTTATTACAAGACTTACGTTATGGTCAACGAATGCTGCGCAACCGTCCTGGCTTCAGCGCGGCGGTCGTCCTGATGCTGGCTTTAGGGATTGGCGCAACGACGGCCATCTTCTCGGTCGTCAATGCCGTGTTGCTGCGCCCCTTGCCTTACACTGAGCCCGACCGCCTGATGATGATCCTCACCGCTATCGAGCGCGATGGCGAGGTCGCAAAAATCAACGCCGCGTATGGCCCTGACTTTATCGAGTGGCGCGAGCAATGCCGAACCTGCGCGCAGATGGCCGCTTATATTGGAACGTGGCCCGCTAATCTGACCGGCGGCAGCGAGCCTGAGCGCGTCCGTGTGGCGCGCGTTACTGAAGGCTTGTTTGCCACGCTTGGTGTCAAGCCTGTGCTGGGGCGCACATTCTTGCCCGAAGAAGCCGGGCGCTCTCTGTTCGGCAATGATAGTCCGCCGGTCGGCCAACTGGCGGTGATACTGAGTTATAGCCTCTGGCAGCGGCGCTTCGCCGGCGACCCGTCAGTCATTGACCGGGCAGTTCGAATTGAAGGCGATAGCTGCACAGTGATTGGCGTGATGCCCGACGGCTTTAACTTCCCCAATGAAGCGGAAGTGTGGTTGCCTGCGGCGTTGAGCGCCAAGCGAGATAATGCCTTCCTGCGCGTCATCGCTCGCTTGCAAGCGGGTGTGACCGAAGCACAGGCGCAGGCTGAACTGGCAACTATCGCCAGCCGTCTGGAGCAAGAGTTTCCGCAAACGAATCGCGGCCTGGGCGTCAACCTTGTTCCCTTACAAACCTACATTGTCGGCGACGTGCGCACAGCGCTGCTGGTCTTTCTCGGCGCAGTGAGTTTTGTATTGTTAATCGCATGCGCCAATGTGGCCAATCTGCTGCTGGCGCGCGCCGCTGGCCGTCAACAAGAGATGGCCATTCGCACGGCACTGGGCGCGAGCCGCTGGCGTATCGTGCGGCAGTTGCTCACCGAGAGTCTGTTGATTGCTCTGCTCGGAGGCGGTCTCGGATTGCTGCTGGCATCGTGGGGTCTCAATCTACTGGTCGCGGTTGCGCCACAGGAGATTCCGCGCTTGAATGCCATTGCCGTTGATCGATGGGTACTTGGCTTCACGCTGCTGATCTCTATCCTGACGGGTATCATCTTCGGACTCGCGCCGGCCCTGCAATCATCAAAGCCCGATCTCAATACGGCGCTCAAAGACGGCGGCAGGCAAGCGACAGGCGGCACGTTCCGCCATCGTTTGCGCGGCTTGCTGGTCATTGCCGAAGTCTCGCTGGCGCTGGTCTTGCTGATCGGCGCGGGGCTGCTGCTGAAGAGCTTTACGCGGCTGCGCGAGACCAGCCTGGGCTTCAATCCTGATCGCGTGTTGACCGCCAGCGTCACGCTGTCCGAAGTAACATATCCTACAATGACGCAGGTGAAAGCTTATTATCGGCAATCGCTCGCTCGTCTGGCAACGCGCCCCGAAGCGCAGGCAAGCGGCATCGTCAGTGCGCTGCCGCTCGGCAAGAATGGCGCGCGCATTCAAGGCGACCTGCTGGTCGAAGGCGAAGCCGCCGAGCGCGACGGCGTCAGCGCCAGCAAGCTGGCCATCGGCGCGGACTACTTTCAGGCGATGAGCATTCCTCTGCTGAAAGGCCGTCTTTTCAATGAGCGCGACACGGAAAACTCGCCGGGCGTGCTGATCATCAGCGAGTCGCTGGCGCGCAGTCTCTGGCCCGATGAAGAGGCGCTCGGCAAACGCCTCAACATAGGCTTTCGCGGCGAGACGTGGCGCGAAGTGATCGGCGTGGTTGGCGATGTCAGACAGGATGAAGTTGGCGCACCGCTCGCACAGGCGATCTATCAACCGTATCTTCAGGTACTCGATTCGCGCCGCTGGATGCTCGGCGACATGACGTTCGTCGTGCGCACGATTGGCGAGCCGCCGCAGTTTGCCGCCGGCCTGCGCAGCGAATTGCAAGCCGTAGACAAAGACCTGCCGCTCTACGATGTCGCCGGGATGCCGCAGGTGATCGCGCAGAAGGTCGCCGACCCGCGTTTCTATACGCTCCTGCTCGGCGGCTTCTCAACGCTGGCCTTGATCCTGGCAGCGGCGGGGATTTACGGCTTGATCTCCTACTCGGTCAGCCAGCGCACACATGAGATCGGCATACGCATGGCGTTGGGCGCGCAGACCGCTGATGTGGTGAAGCTGGTCGTCACTCAAGGAATGAAGCTAGTGCTTACGGGGCTGGTCATCGGCCTTGCCTGTGCGTATGCCCTGACGCGCGTGCTGGAGGGTTTTCTCTATCAAGTCAGTGTCACAGACCCCGCGACTTTCGCGCTGCTTGCATTGCTGCTAGCGGTGGTCGCGCTATCAGCCTGTTACCTGCCGGCGCGGCGCGCGACGAAGGTCGATCCGATGGCGGCGCTGCGCTATGAATAGCGACGCGGAGATGCGGCGAAGGGGTGACACGGCGACAGACCTACGATTGAATCTCTTCCCCTGTCGCCGCGTCGCTTTTAATGGAGTCATCTATGCCTGTGTGGAGAGATGAGATCAGCAAGCGGCTGGCTGAGTTGCGGCTTGAGGCGACGCGCGAAATCGAGATCATCGAGGAGATGTCACAGCATCTTGAAGACCGCTATGCCGAGTTGCGGGCCGGCGGCGCAACCGATGCAGAGGCTTACGCGGCGGCGCTCGCCGAGTTGAGCGAGCACGAGATGTTTCAGCGAGAGTTGCGGCGGGTTGAACGCCCGATGGTTCGTGAACCTGTGGTCATGGGAGCAGAAAGGAAAAATCTGATGGCAGACTTCTGGCATGATTTACGCTATGGCTCGCGCATGCTGCGCCGCACACCCGGTTTTACCTTAGTAGCGGTCATTACACTGGCGCTCGGCATCGGCGCGAATACCGCCATCTTCAGCATCATCAATGGCGTGTTGCTCAGACCGTTGGCGTTTCACGATGCAGATCGCCTCTTCATGCTCTGGACGGACAATCCGACCTGGCAACTCGGCTTTCACGAACTGCCGCCGGCCAACTCTGATCTGCCGGAGTGGCGTGCATCGGCAACATCCTTTGAGCAAATTGCCGCCTTCCAGTCCCATCTTGCTGATCTATCCGACGACGGTGATCCTGAACGGGTTGGCGGGGTTGATATATCGGCTAATCTGCTGCCCCTGCTGGGCGTCCAGCCGCTGCTGGGCCGCGAGTTTTCAGCCGAAGAAGAGCAGCCCGGCAAAGACCGCGTGGCGATCATCAGTTATGCGCTGTGGCAGCGGCGCTTCGGCGGAGATGCAGAGATTATCGGCAAGACGATCATCCTCAATCGTGTGCCGCACACGGTGATCGGCATCATGCCTGAAGGCTTCATCTTTCCGCGAGCGATTGAGATGCCGCAAATCTTCAACCTGCCGGAAAGGGCTGATCTCTGGACGCCGATGGCCAGAGAGGCCAGGTTCTGGGAGAACCATATACAAAGGCAGCTCATCCTGATTGGACGCCTGAAAACGGGCGTCACCCCTGCACAGGCGCAAACCGAGATGGACAGCCTGGCCGCTCGTCAAGCCGTCGCTGATCCGCAAACGCACGAGGGCTGGCGTGTGTGGCTGACGCCGCTCTTCAATCAAGTCGTCGGCCAGACGCGCACGCCGCTGCTAGTGCTGCTCGGCGCGGTGGGCTTTTTGTTGCTGATCGCCTGCGCCAACATTGCCAGTCTTCTGCTGGCGCGCGCGGCGGCAAGGCGGCGGGAGATGGCTGTGCGCGCCGCCATCGGCGCAGGGCGCGCACGCATCATCCGCCAGTTGCTAACTGAGAGTTTGTTGCTGGCGGCGCTCGGCGGCGGCTTCGGGCTGCTACTCGGCTATTGGGGATTGGCTATGTTGTTGAAGTTCATCCCGCCAAATGTGCCGCGCTTGCAAAATGTAGCATTAGACACAAATGTTTTTCTCTTCACGGCGTTGATCTCTATGCTGACCGGCGTGCTGTTCGGGCTGGTGCCGGCCTGGCATGCGTCAAAGGTGAATCTTGCTGAAGCGCTCAAGGACGCCGGGCGCACGAACTCTGCGGGGCGCGGCATCCGCAGCCACAGCGTGCTGGTGACTGTTGAAGTTGCGCTGGTTGCTATCTTGCTCATCGGCGCAGTTCTCATGTTGCAAAGTTTTCGGCGGCTGCTGGCAGTTGATCCGGGCTTCAAGCCGCAGGGTGTCGCTTCCTTCGTCGTATCGTTGCATGGCGAGCGCTACCGTGAGAGCGAGCCGCGAGCACAATTCTTCGAGCAGGCGCGAGCGCGATTGAGCGGACTGCCCGGCGTGCGCGCGGTCGGGGCGGTCTCCAATCTGCCGCTCGGCGGCAATGAAAGTATGGAACCTTTTTCCATCGAAGAGGCTGCGCCGGTGCCGCGCGGCAAAGAGCCAATGGCAGAAGACCGCGCCATTACCCCCGGTTATTTCGAGGCCATGGGAGTAAGTCTGGTGAGCGGGCGCGACTTCGATGCAACCGACAGCGCGAGTAAGCCGCTCGTCGCTATCGTCAACGAGACGCTGGCCCGGCAGTTTTTCCCCGAAGGCAATATCCTGGGCAAGCGCATCAAACGGATATTGGATGATAATGATTGGAGGACGATTGTTGGCGTCGTCCGCGACGTGCGCGGTTTTGCTCTGGAGGTGCAGGCGCGTCCGCAGATCTATCATCCTCACGCACAGGAGTCGTGGAGCGAGATGGCGATGGTGCTGCGCGCCGATGTATCGGCGCTGCCTTCACTGCGCAGCGCGATCCAGCGAGAGTTCAAACAACTCGATGCGGCGCTGCCCGTAGCCAACTACCGCACGATGGAGCAACTAGTAACGAACGCGGTGGCGCGGCCACGTTTCAGCACATTATTGCTCGGTCTGTTCGCGCTGACGGCGCTGCTGTTGACCGTCGTGGGACTCTACGGCGTGGTAGCTTACGGAGTCAACCAGCGGACGCGCGAAATCGGCATACGCATGGCCTTGGGCGCACAGCAAACGAACGTGCTGGCGCTGGTCATTCGTCAGGGCATGCAGCCGGCGATGGTCGGATTAGGCATCGGATTGGCGGGTGCATTCGCCTTGATGCGCTTGCTGGCCAGTCAACTTTATGAAGTGAAAGCTACCGACCCGTTGACGTTCGTTATAGTTGCCCTCGGCCTGTTATTGATTGCCCTCGCCGCCTGCTACGTCCCAGCACGACGCGCCACAAAGATCGATCCGATGACGGCATTGCATTATGAGTGACAAGTAACAAGAAGGAGCAGTGGACTCGCCATCATCTGTCTCCTCTGCCCCTCTGCTCCTCTGCTCTTGTCACTTGTCACTGTTCACCTCCTTGCCACTTGTCACTTCTGAATAAAGATTGTAATCTCGCATCCTGCCGAAGTAATATCCCTCTACATTTCAGCGCAAGAGGATGCCATGGCCGACGAGCAGAAAATTCTAAAACTGATTGAACGGGCGGCAAAGGAAGGTTGGACGAAACTCGACCTCAGAGACAATCAACTGAGGAGTTTGCCGCCGGCGATCACGAAGCTGACCAACTTGACCAGCATTGATCTGGGCAACAATCAACTGACGAGCTTGCCGCCGGAGATCACTAAACTGACTAACCTGACCAGCCTTCGTCTTGGCTTCAATCAATTGACGAGCGTGCCGCTGGAGATTACTAAGCTGATCAATCTGACCCACCTCAATCTCAGCTACAATCACCTGATGAGCGTGCCGCCAGAGATCACCAAGCTATCCAACCTGACCAGCCTCCGCCTCGGAAGTAATCACCTGAAGAGCCTGCCGCTGGAGATCACCAAGTTGACTAACCTGACCACACTCAACCTCAGCGACAATCTACTGCCTATTCCGCCTGAAACGCTAGCCAATCCGCAAGACGTAAAAGCGATCTTTGCCGCGATTGCCGGATTGAAAAGCGGAGAGCGGTTGAATGAGGCGAAGATGCTGGTGGTCGGAGATGGCAAGGTCGGCAAAAGCTCTGTGGTTGAGCAGTTGATTTATGGCACTTTCAATCCGCAGAAACAGACAACGCTCGGCGTCGAGATCAACGATGAGATGAAGGTCGTCCAGAGCGAGGTGAAAGGCGAGGGCGAGCCGGTCAAACTGAACATCTGGGATTTCGGCGGGCAAGAGATTCAGCATTCAACGCACCAGTTCTTTCTGACCACGCGCAGCCTTTACCTGCTGGTGGTGGATGCGCGCAAAGGCGATCAGATCAGCAATATCGAATACTGGCTGAAGCTGATCGAAAGTTTCGGCGGCGCGTCTCCCATCATCGTCGTCATCAACCAGATTGACCAGTTGAAAGGCCAGCGTCCGCTCAATCTGGATCGCAAGGCTTTGCAGGAGAAGTACAACATCAAGGATTTCGTTGAAACTTCGTGCCCGACGGGCGAAGGCATTCCGGCATTGAAAGCGACGATTGCCTGCGAGATCGAACAGATGAAGCACGTACACGACATTTGGCCACGCGAATGGCTCGCCATCAAACGACGATTGAAAGAAATGCATGCGGATTACATTCCGGTCGAAAAGTATCTGGAAATCTGTGGCGAAGAAAAATTGAAGGACGAAGACCTGCGCCAGTCTTTGCTGGACATTCTCCACGTTTTGGGCACGGTCATACGCTTTCCGGGCGACACGCAAGTGCTCAATCCGCGCTGGGTGACGCAGGGCGTTTATGGATTGCTAACTTCAGCACAACTGGTCAAAGCGCAAGGCCAGTTCGATCTAAAAGACGTGGGCGAAATCCTGGCTGGCTTGCCGGACGCTCAACGCCGTTACCCTTCACACACGCATCGCCGGTTGATTGACGTAATGAAGCATTTCCAGTTGTGCTTTGAGTTCACCGACCGGCAGGGCCATTACCTGATCCCGCGTCACCTACACGACAACGAACTGGACATTCCGTGGGACGACGCCGACGCGCTGAAGTTTCAATACCATTATGTCGAAACGCTGCCCGATTCTGTCATCTCGCGTTTCATCGTGCGGATGAACCAGTACATCACCAAACAGTATTACTGGAAGAACGGCGTCTTCCTGCACAGTGGCGAGAATCGCGCCAAGATCAAAGCCGATCTGGTAGACCGTAAAATCTTCATCTCGATCATCGGCAAAGAACAGACTCGCCGCGCTTTCCTCGCGGTCATCCGCTCAGCCTTTGACGAAATCAACAGCAACTTCAAAATCGAGATCAAGCAGATGATCCCTGTGCCCGGCTTTCCGCACGTGCTGGTCTCGTACAAAGAACTGCTCGTCCACGAAGAGATGGGCGAACAGGAAATCGTTATCCCAGAATTGAGGAAGAAGTTCCCGGTCAGAGAATTGATCGATGGCGTCGAAGAGTTGCGCGCCCGCTTGGCCCGCCGCGAACGCGACTTGAACGAAGGGAGATACCTACCACGCATGCCTGAAGAGATTCAGCCCAAATCACAGCCGCCTGCTCCACCGTCGAAAAATAATCCGGCGAGTTCGCTCATGTCGTTTGTCCTTGGGTTTGTCATTGTGCTTGCCGCAATCGTCGGCGCGGCAGTGGCGATTAGCAGATGGGTTTCGGTGACGGCGGGAGTCATGACTGGCGTCATCATCGTTGGCGCATTGCTGGCAATAGGCGTGGCCGGGGCAATGCAGTTGCGCAACGACGACCGCCTTTCTGAAGATAATTTCCTGAAGCTGATGATCGAATCATACAAGCGTTTGCCGCTGCTCAGGGGCAATGGTGAATCGAACAACCAGCCGGAAGAATAGACAATCATAAAAGACCGCAAGCCTCTTGAATTTGTGATTTCCCAGCGGCCTTCAGGCTGCTTTCCCGAAGGGCAACTAGGCCAGCCGTTTTACGGCTGGTTGGTGAGGCGATGATTCTTTAAGGGCGTTTCAACGTCCTTCTCCTTAATGGCTTTAGCCATATCGCTACTATTGAGGCTAAAGCCGAGCCGAATAAGCACGCTGAAGCGCGCTAAAAGATTGTTGTCACCTCGTCAACCAGCCGTAAAACGGCTGGCCTATTGGCCCCAATTCATCGGGCTAAGGAGTGACTGAACCTTTGCACTCGCCCACCTTGATCTTTGCTAGCCACGAGCACTTACCCCGACGTTGTTGAGATTATTAGCTGAATCCAAGACTCGCTGCACTTATCGCATCGGTTCATTGGCGATTGAGATGAACCGCGTGGCGCGCTTTGATAGAATTGTCCTGTCCATAAGATTCATCTGCTGCTTTGCAACTCAATCCAGCGAGGCAAACGTAATGAAAGCGACGATCAATCATATAAACATCGATTATCGAGATCAGGGAAGCGGCGAGCCCGTCATCTTCATTCACGCCTTCCCGCTCAACCAGACGATGTGGGACGACCAGCTAACCGCATTGAGCCATCATTGCCGCACGATCACGCTCGACCTGCGCGGCTTTGGCGGCTCCGATGTTCCTGATGGCCCTATCACGATGGAGCAGATGGCGGCAGACGTGCGCGGCTTGATGTCTGTGCTTGATATTGAACGGGCGACGCTCGTCGGTCTGTCGATGGGCGGCTATGTGTCGCTGGCATTTTATCGTGAGTATCCAGATGCCGTGCGCGCAATGGTGCTTGCCGATACGCGGGCCAGCGCCGACACGCACGCCGCACGCCAGCGCCGGCTGCAATCTGCTGAGAAGGCTGAACGCGAAGGCGCAGCGGCGATTGCCGATGACATGACGCCGTTGCTGCTCGGCAAGACGACACAGGAGACGCGCCCGGACATTCCGGCTCGCGTGCGCCGGATGATCGAAGGCAATTCGCCGCAAGGCATCGCTGCCGCGCAGCGCGCTATGGCAGCACGACGTGATGCGACCTACAGCCTGCCGGCAATCAATTTTCCGATGCTCATTCTTGTCGGCGCAGAAGACGGGCTTACGCCTGTCGCCGAAGCCGAGAGCATGCACGACGGCATACACGGCGCGCGCTTGCAGGTCATTGACGGCGCGGGCCATCTATCCAACCTCGAACGTCCGCAGAAGTTCAACGCGGCGCTGATTGAGTTCATCAAATCGCTCGAAGCCTGAATGAGTGCCGACTGGGCGCTGAGGATACTGTTATGGCGAAACGCTCTTTAATGTTTGTGCTGGCCCACCCGGACGACGAAACCTTCGGGCCAGGCGGCACGATTGCCAGATACGCGCGCGACGGCGTGCGTATCACAGTCATCACGGCGACAAGCGGTCAGGCGGGCCGCACAGCCGGACTTGCGTCTACGCCTGAAGAACTTGGCCGTGTCCGCGAGCAGGAAGCGCGCGACGCTGCCGCTAGCCTGGGGATCGCAGCGATTCATTTTTTCGGTTACATGGACGGCAGGCTCGATCAGGTTGATGAAGAAGAGGTCGAAGAAAAGGTGGTGCGCCGCATTCGTGAAGAGCAGCCCGATGTGGTGGTGACGTTCGGCCCCGAAGGCGCTGGCAACGAACACCGCGACCATCAGCGCATATCGCGCATTGCGACGGAAGCGGTTGCCAGCACCGCTGATCCTGAGAAATTCAAGGCGCAACTAACCGAGGGGCTGACGCCACATTTGGTCAGCAAGTTTTATTACATGACCGGCTACAGCAATCCCTGGGGCGAGATGCGCCAGGCGTTCCTGCCCGTCACGACCGTCATTGATATTGCAGATTTTGTGGAGGCGAAAATCGCCGCGTTCCGCCTTCACCGCAGCCAGCAGCAATGGATGACTAAACTTCAGGAATGGATCGAGGCCAATCGCCACCAGGAGGTCTATTACCGCGCCTCATCGGTCGTCGCCAACTTGCCTGAGCTTGAAACGGATTTATTCACAGGCTTGCCGTGACGTTCAGGCAAGTTGCGCGTAGCCGCCGCGAAAGTACACGAGCGGCTTGCCGTCGTGAACTATCGCATGTTCGACTTCGCCGACGACGATGGTGTGATCGCCGCCCGGATAGGTGTGAACAATACGGCATTCAATCGCCGCCAGCACGTCACTGAGAATCGGCACGCCGGTCATGCCGTCCACATAGCCTGTGCCGCTGAAGCGATCCGCGTCGCGCGAAGCAAAGCGGCGCGAGAGGATCTCCTGGTCTTCGGCCAGAACGTTCACCGCGAAGTAACGCCCTTCCACCAGCAGACCATGTATCGAAGCATGTTTGTCTATGCAGACCAGCACCAGCGGCGACTCAAGCGACAGCGACGCGAAAGAACTGACAGTGAGGCCGTTCGGCTGATGATCTTCAGCCCTGGTTGTAACGATGGTTACACCACTGGCAAAGCGGCTCATGGCGCTGCGAAATTCATCCTTGCTGACGGGCATTGCTCCTCACAAGCTAGAGGTCAGAGGTCAGAGATCAAAGGTCAGTTGTTCTCAGCAAAAATAATTACTAGCTATTGACTTCTGATCTCTGACCTCTGACTACTGCTTTTTGTACTTGGCGATCACATCATCAAGGCCCTTGGTCGAGCCGCCATGACGGAATTTGTAATAGCCTTCAAGCTCAGGGCGCAGTTGATCGGCAAACGTCTGGTACTGCGCATTGCCCTGCGCCAGCGCGATGGCGTGTGCCCATATCTCGATGATCTCATCCATCTTCGCCTGCGCTTCCTTCAACAGCGAATCCTTGAGCGGCCCCGGCGTCTGCTTCTGATAGTTCTCCGCCATCTTTTGATAGTCGTCGTTGATCAGCGAGCCGAGCAGATAAAACGTAAACGGATCATTGGCATTCAGCGAGGCCGCTTTGTCGAGCTTGGTTTTGGCATCGGCATTATTGCCGGTCAACAGCGAGAGCAGGCCCTCGACCTGATAAAGCTGCGGCAGCCAGCGCGTTTGATACTATTTCCAGCTTTCATCCGTCATGCTCGCGGGCTTGTTGCCGGACTCGATGACTTGAATAGCGCGCATGCCATACTGCTGACTCTGCGGCACGTATTTGGCATTTCTTTGCTTCGCCTGTTCAGCGCCGAGCATGGTCACCTGGGTCAGCGCCGTGACATCGTTGGGATTTTTGGCAAGCGCCTTTTCAGCAAAGCTGAAGGCATCATCGACGCGCTTGGCGTTAATGTAGGCGTTCAGCAAGACCGGCGTGATGATGTCCGAATCGGCTGGGTCTTTGAAGACCGTCAGCGAACTTTCCAGCAGCGTGATCTTCTGGGCAGGATCCGACACATTGCTGATCTCGCCAATCACATGGCTGACAATACCGGCGCGGTTGGTGCTCTTGGGATACTTCTTAATGAACTCGTCGGCGGCTTTGAGCTTGGCCGCAGGGTCGGCGGCGGTCTGCACTTTCGTTATGGCCTCTTGCTCGCCTTTCGAGACCTGCGGCGCTTTAGGTTTTTCCTGCGCCAAAGCGAGGGCGGCAAACGCCAGCACGAGCGCGCACGCCGCCAGGGCCTGTGTGACGGCAACTGATTTCGACTTCATGGATGACCTCGTTGAATGTGGATTCAGCGCCGGTTTGCGAGCGCTCGGCTCGAACGGCAAAAGACATTCTGCGGTATCGCTGGCACCATTGCAAGCTAGGGGATTGCCTGTTTCCCGAATTCGCAGGCAACGCCGGACGCGCCGTTTTGAGTCTCAGCTTCTGGATATACGGATCCCTTGTGCTGCGGGCGCACGGGTCGCTAGAATTTCAATCGAGGCATCCGGGCCCGCCAGCCCGCCGAAAGAATGGAGAGCATCATGATGAAGAAGCTTCTTGCAATCGCCGCCTTCATGACGTGCATGGCCGCGCCGGCGCTGGCGCAGGACTGGGAGCACGCCGTTTCGCTGTTCAATCAGAAACAAACCCGCGCCGCCATCAAAGAATTCCATGCCGTCTTGAAAGTCAACCCTGATGCCTGGCAGTCCTGGTATTACATAGGCTTCGGCCATTATCAATTGCAGGAGTATGCCGACACGGTTGACTCGTTCAACAACTATCTGAAGTCCGCCGCCAAAGACGACAAGGCGCAGATCACCGGCCATTACTTTCTCGGCTGGGCCGAATATCAATTGCAGCATTACGACAAAGCCATCCCCGAATTCACGCAATATATCGCGCTCGCCGTAAAGGGCAATGAAAAGGTAGACGTGACGGCGCGCGGCGCGCTGGGCCGCGCTTACATCTTCACACAGAAGTACGCCGAAGCGGTTGAGCCGCTCTCGGTTGCCGCCGCCGAGATGAAGACCAATGCCTCGAATTATTACCTGCTCGGCTTTGCGCAGTATAAGCTGAATCACATCGAGCCGGCGACGACGGCATTGAATCAGGCATTGGCCGTTGACCCGAAAGAGCCGGACGCGCTGGCGCTGTTGACAGAGATTTACTTCGCGCAGATGAAGCAGAACCCGGCGGCGGTGCGGCAGGCGATTACCCTCGGCGAGCGGTTGATTCAGGTGCGCAATGATGAGCGGTCGTGGGCGCTGCTCGGCCAGGCCTATCTATTCGACAAGCAGTTTCAGAAGGCCGCGCCGCTGCTGGACAAGTACGCGCGCTTGCACATGGATTCGGTTCCGGCATGGTACAACCTCGGCGTTGCTTATTCGCGCTCGAATCAATGGAAGCCCGCCGCCGAAGCGTTGGAACAGGCAATCAAGCTGCAACCGACCAACCTAGGTGCGAACCTTGAATTGGGCTACGTCTACGAAAGTGATAAGCAATACGACAAAGCGCTCGCCGCTTACCAGCGCGCCTATGAAGCGTCCGGCCACAAAGACGAAACCGCGCGCGGCGGCATCGATCGCCTCAAGCAAACGAAGCCGCAGGGACAGTAGGCAATAGGCAGTAGGCAGTTCCCAGTCCCGTTAGGGACGCAATGTTTATAGCTATCCAGCAGGTTGGTTCTGCAAGCCCCGTAGGGGCGCAATGTCAACATTGCGCCCCTACGGGGCTTACGTTCTTTATGACGCTGCCAACTATAAACATTACGCTCCTAACAGAGCTATACTTTGCTTGCTTCCTGCCTACTGCTTCCTGCCTACTGCCTACTGTCTTCCACCTTACCGTCATCGCTGACATATCCGACCCGTTCTAATCCTTCGTAAGCAATGGCCAGCAACTCGATCTCGCGGCTCTCGCCGGGCTTGAGTGATAGCGCTTCGCCGCGCGCCGCCGCGTACATCAGCATCGGGTAACTGGCGCACGGCTCCAGGGCGATATTATAAGTCGCGCCCCACCAGGGGTAATCGCGCCCGCCGCGATAGACCTGCCAGTACCAGAGCACCTTGAAGACGTCCGCCGGATAGCGCAACGCGAAGCCGACGCGCTTTGTAGCATTCGTTACTGCATACCAGCCGTCGGTGATGCCTTCGAGAAAAACCATGTCGGAGGCCGCCGCGTCAGGGCCGGGAATGCGCGACAGATCAATCAGGCCGCCGTCGGCAGCTTCAGCCATCGGCCAGTCGCGAAGCTGTTTTGATTTCAAGCGCGAAGACGGCGGCGTGTAATCTTCGATGGTGCGAATGCGGCAGGCGGGCAGGTCAATGCGGCAGCTCTCGTCAAGAAAGGGCCAGCCGAACGCTGGATGGTGGCCCCAGGTGAAGTCTACGTCCTGGCCGCCCTCGTTGGTGACGCGCTCGTGTATGCGCAGCACGCCCTCATTGCGGCGCAGGCTGACGGTCTTGACCAGATGAAACGGCGTCCGCACGGTGCGGACATCGAAGCGCACTTCGATTTCTTCGACGTCGTCTTTGGTGATCGTGTAGCGCCAGGGCAGCAACAGCACTTCGCCATGCTGGCCGATTTCCGCGCCCTGATGCTCGGAAGGCGCGCCACAATTCGGAAACAATTCCTGCCAGCCGCCTTCATAAAAATCGGTGTGTGGCCCTGCACTGCGCGGGCTGGATTGCCAGTAAAGCGAGCGGTCGCGCAAGCCCGCCCATGTGCGCCACATGAAATCGACATCGCGCGGCTTATAGAGAAATTCGTAAACGTCTGTGCCTTTATCGGCGATGAATGTGACGCGCAGCTTTTCGTTTTCAAGCGCCACCGCGCGATGCCCGGCGAGAATGAATTCAGTGATGCGACAGCCGTAGTTGCGCGTGTGCTGATAAGTTTGATAGCTCATCACGGTCTCCTTCGTCAGCCGCGAAGATTAACACGACGACCGCCAATTGTCAGGTTGAATCAAGGCAGGCACTGTGCGATAACACCTTGAGGAGCCGAAGCGAATGGAAAAGAAAAGCGCAGTAGTGCTGTTGAGCGGCGGGCTGGATTCAACGACCGTGCTGGCAATCGCCCTGACCGAAGGCTATCAGGTTTACGCGATGTCGTTTCGTTATGGGCAGCGCCATTCCGTAGAGCTTGAGAGCGCCCGCCGCGTGGCAGCGGCGATGAGTGTCGCGCGCCATCTCATCATCGATATTGATCTGCGAGCGATAGGCGGCTCGGCGCTCACAGATGAAATCGACGTGCCGAAGTCGCGTTCAAGCGCAGAGATGTCTACGGGGATTCCGGTGACGTATGTGCCGGCGCGCAACACGATCTTTCTGTCGTTCGCCCTCGGATGGGCCGAAGTGCTTGGCGCGGCAGACCTCTTCATCGGCGTCAACGCGCTTGATTATTCCGGCTATCCCGATTGTCGTCCTGAATATATTGAAGCCTTCGAGCGTCTGGCCAATCTCGCCACTAAAGCAGGCGTCGAAGGCCACACGCAACTCAAGATTCACACGCCGCTGATTGCCATGTCGAAAGCCGAGATCATCCGCAAAGGGCTTGCGCTTGGCGTCGACTATTCGCTGACCCACAGTTGCTACGACCCGACGCCGGAAGGATTGGCGTGCGGCAAATGCGATAGCTGTCTGCTCAGACAAAAGGGCTTTATGGAAGCCGGCGCGCGCGACCCGCTGGTTTATGCCGGGCAGTAAAATTCTTGTGTTATAATCTCAGCCAGCACGGGGGTGGATTCGATGACAAAGATAATCATAAGTTCAGATGAAGACAAGATAGCGATTCCCGCCCAGTTGATGGCGTTACTGCAACTGCGCGAAGGCGACGAGGTTAAGGCCATCGTCGAAGGCGAGCGGCTACGGCTCACGCGCCTCGACAAGTTTCTCAGCCTGCGCGGCGCACTGGCAGAAGATGAGGACTTCGACCGAGCAATTGAACAACTCAATCAATCTTGGAAAGAATGGGAATCACAAACCTCTGCATAGACACCAGCCCCTTGATCGCCTATCTCAAAGGACGTGAGCCGGGAGCGACGGCTGTCGAAGAGGCGGTAAGACAGTGCAACTGCTTTGTGACAACAATCACAGTGTATGAACTTCTGTTCGGCTCATCGGCCTTCCTGCGCCGGTTTCTCGCCCCAAATCCACTGGCTGAACCATTCGTAGTTGTGCTCCATCACGGCGCGCTGTTGCTTGGGCTTATCGATGCCATGACCGAAGCCTTTATAGACGATCATCTTCACCGGCACGCCCCGGTCTTCAAGCGCCTGTCGCAATTCATAAGCATTCGGGATGGGCACACGTTTATCGAGTTCGCCGTGTTGAATCAACGTCGGCGTGCGCGCGTTCTTGATGTAAGAGATAGGCGAAGTCTTACGATAAACTTCCGCGTCGTCCCACGGCGTCGCCTTCAAATACTGCCGCGTGAACGGCGTGATGTCTGTGTTGACATAATAAGTCACCCAGTCGGAAATGCCTGCGCCTACCGACACCGCTTTGAAGCGATCACTGCTCGCCGTAATGAACGCAGAGATATAGCCGCCCTGGCTCCAGCCCATCGCGCCGACGCGATCTCGATCAACGAAGCCCTGCGCGATCAAATGATCGACGCCCGAAATCACGTCCCAGTAATCGCCGACGCCGAGATTACGCACATTCAATGAGCGGAACTTTTCGCCGTAGCCGGCGGAGCCTCTGTAGTTGGGACGCAGAATCACCGCGCCTTTGGCGGCGAACATCTCAAGCGGATAGGTGCGGTCGGCGCGCAGCAAAGGCATATCCACGCCGGTCGGGCCGCCATGAATGACGACCAGCAGCGGATACTTCTTCGTCGCATCGAAGTCCGCAGGCTTGATGAGCACGCCCTCGATAGCTGTGCCGTCGGTCGATTTCCATTGAATCACTTCGCGCTTCGCCAACTGGAAATCTTTGAACTGCTCGCCTATCGCTGTGAGCTTTCGCGGCGCGAATCCCGAAAGTGGCGAAACGTACACTTCCGCATATTCATTCGGCCCGGCGGCAACGAAGGCGGCTTGCTGGTAATCGCGCGTGAACGAATACTGCGACGAGGCAAAGCTCGCCGGATGGCTCAACGGTTCAATCGCTTTCGTTGTTGGATTCAAGCGAAACAGGTGCGACGAAGTTTTCTGTTGGCTTGTGAAATAGATGCCGCCGGGCGACCAGGCAATCAACATCGGGTCTTCGTCAAAGCTCGCGGTCAACACCTGCGGCGGGCCGCCTGCGCTTGCGACCATCGCAATGCGGCTATTTTCAAAATAAGGAAAATCGTGCGCATCCGCCGTTTCAAAAGCGATCTGCCCGCCATCGGGCGACCAGACGGGATTCGTGTCCGGCCCGCGCGTCTCAACGATTTTCTTCAGGCTCCGGTCGCCCACGGCCAGCACATAGATGTCGCTGGTGTCGGAAGAACTGAGTTCGGGGTTTTTCGTTGCGCTAAAAGCGATGCGCGTTGAATCCGGTGACCAGTTGAATCCGCCGACGCTGAAGGCCGTGCCTTCGGTGAGCCGCGCGGGCTCCGGCTTCTTGGCAAGGCTATCGTCAGCGACGTCGATCATCCACAGGTGGGTCATCACATAATCGCCTCTGACGATTTCAAACTCGCCGTATTTTTCTTTGCGATCCTTGCGCGCTTTGCTTTCCGGTTCGGCGGCAGTGAAAGCGATGTGACGGCCATCGGGCGACCATGCAAAGGCGTTGATGCCGGTCTCCAGACTGGTCAACTGCACGGCCTCGCCGCCGGTCGGCGCAATTACGTAAAGCTGCCGTTTGCCGTCGCGATCAGAGACGAAGGCGAGGCGCTTGGAATCCCACGGCCACTGCGGATTCGTGCTCGACTTTTTCGCGTTCGTCAGTTGATAACGCTCGCCTGTGGCGATGATTGTAATCCATATCTCATTCTCGAAGGCGTTCTCTTCCCAGTTAGCCTCCTGCACCTGATAGGCCACCAGTCGTCCGTCCGGCGAGATGCGCGGGCTGCCGACGCTCTTCATGCCGAGCGACTGCTCGATGGTCGGTGTTTTACTGGATTGCGCCAAAGCGAGTGAGGCAAGCAACAGAACGAGCAGAGTAAGAGGCACGAGTTTTCTCATATGAGCGTTCTCTCCAACATGGAATCATCTATCCACTGAAAAACGCCGCGTCAGTTTATCACATCCCGGCTGCCCGCATCGTGTCGGTTTGACCGCGCGGTGCAGGCAATGAGACCATGAATCGTGGACAGCTTGCAAGACCTGGCGAACAAGGATATGGGATGAATACAGATCGAGACAAGACCCAAACGAGCAACCCGAATACGGCAAACGATACGGCAAATGATACGGCAGCCGTAGATCAGATTGAAGACCGCGTACAGGCTGAGATGAAACGCCTGGAAGGCAATGCCAAAGAGCGCGCCGGACAGGGCATGCAAAATACAGAGCTTGAGCGCGAGGGCCGAAAACTTAAAGAAGAAGGCGAAAACGAATTAAGCGAACAGGAATCGCAGCAGTAATCCACAGGCCAGCGGTTAGACTTTAATCCAGCGACTCTATGGCTTCCTGAATTTCGCTGCGTGTGCGGCGATCACCGGCTTTCGCTGCCAGATCAAGGCCCGCGCGGTAAACCTCGCGGGCCTCCGCCGTTTCTCCTGCCCGCGCCAGCATCCGGCCAAGATGATAATAGGCCGCGACGTAGCCGGCATCGCGCCCGATGACTTCGCGCAACGCGGCGATGGCTTCCGCCGGGCGCTGCGCTTTCTCCAGTTCAAGCGCCAGTGCATAGCGCGAGAAAACGTCTGCCGGATCAGCGGCAAGAAATTCTTCGAGCATCTCTCTGCGGCTCTTCATTAGTTTGCCTCAACAACCCCGCGCAAACGAAAGTAGCGCAAGCCACAAAGCCTGCGCTACTCTACTCTGCCATCAATGTCGCGGCTCGCCGGCTGCCTCAAGCGCGGTAATCCCGCGCCGCATGCCAATAGAACGCGCCAACCAGCACGAAGAGCGCCGCCCCGTACAACCAGATCAATAATGAAATGATCGTCACGCCTTGCTCCTTGCCGGTCTCTCATTAAAGAAATGAAAGTTACAAACGAGCCCATTGCGGCAAATGCGCCCGCTTGCAAAACCAGGTTTTCCAAGGAGACCCGGATTAAGGCTATTCCGTCGGCGGCTCGACTTCAGCCGTCGGTTGAACCGGTTCGGCGGGAGCGCTCTTGGCACGCGATTGCGCTGCCGCTGCCACTACGGCGGCACGCTCGCCGCGCGTATCGCGCTCGCGAATGCGCGCCGCTTTGCCGCGCAGTTTGCGCAGGTAGTAAAGCTTGGCGCGACGCACGCGCCCACGACGCACCACATCAATGCGATCAATCACGGTCGCATGAAGTGGGAAGATGCGCTCGACGCCGACGCCGAAGCTGGTCTTGCGCACGGTGATCGTCTCGCGCACGCCCGAATGCTTGCGCGCGATGACGACGCCTTCAAATGCCTGTATACGCTCTTTGTCGCCTTCTTTGATCTTGACGTGAACGCGAACCGTATCCCCAGGCTGAAAAGCTGGAATATTATCGCGAAGCTGGCGATCTTCGACCGCTTGCACTACTAGATTCATGATACTTACCTCTCGCTGCTTAATCTTTGGAGTTCAGGCTGCGGCTCAAAAATCTCAGCCAGTCGCCGCAACCTCACTGCCTGTCCATCTCTCGTAAAATCTCTGCAATCAAGCGACGCTCCTCTTCGCTGAGGGTGCGGCGTTCGAGCAAATCGGGCCGGCGGCTGAGCGTCTTTTGCATCGCCTGGCGTCGCCGCCATTTTTCAATTTCGCCGTGGTGGCCGCTCACCAGCACATCCGGCACCTTCAAGCCGCGATATTCGACAGGCCGCGTGTAGTGCGGATAATCGAGCAAGCCGTCGGCAAATGAATCGCGCTCGGCGGATTCACTCGATCCGAGCGCGCCGGGAATCAATCGCGTCACTGCGTCCACCAACACCATCGCCGGAATCTCGCCGCCCGACAGCACCACATCGCCGATGGAGATTTCGTCATTGGCGAATTGTTCGACGACGCGCTCATCGACGCCTTCATAGCGCCCGCAGATCAACACGACGCGCTCACGACGCGCCAGTTCTTCGGCGACGCGCTGCGTCAATAGCCGGCCCTGCGGCGATAGCATCACGATTGTCGCATCCGTGGCATGATGCGTGATGGCTTCGAGGGCGCGAAACAGCGGCTCCGGTTTCATCACCATCCCCGCGCCGCCGCCGAACGGGCGATCATCCACCTGCCTGTGGCGATCAAACGTGTAGTCGCGCAAGTCGTGCAGGTTGATCTCGATCAGACCGGCCTCGACCGCGCGGCGAATGATTCCAAATTCAAAGACCCCGCGGAATATCTCCGGGAAAATCGTGATAATGTCGAACCGCATCGCTCGATTTTGGGTTTTAGATTTTGGATTTTGGATTACAGAAGCTGGACTGACGACGCAATGAGCCGCGCGTGTTCGATCAATCCAAAATCCAAATCTAAAATCCAAAATCGGTTCGGCTCTACAATTCAAGTAACCCTGCCGGCGGGTTGATCGTGATACGCCGGGCATCACGATCAACCGCCGTGCAAATCTCGTCGACGAACGGAATCAGCAATTCGCGTTTGTCGTCGCTTTCAACCACCAGCAAATCCGCGCCGCTGGTTCGCAGCAAGCGCACGACGCTGCCGACCGGCTGTCCTTCAGCCGTGACCACCGCTGCGCCGATTAAATCGTATTCGTAGAACTCGTCTTCTTCGAGTTCAAACGCCTCGGCTTCTGAAATCATCAGGCGACCGCCGACAAGCTGCTCGGCGGCGGTCATCGTGTCATAGCCGGCGAATTTCAATATCACGCGGCCCTTGTGGAACCAGTGATCTTCCAGCGTCAGCGACAGGCGCACATCGTTCGGCATCCACACCGTGACGCGCTCCAACTGCTCGAAGCGTTCGGGAAAGTCTGTCTCTATGTTGCCTGCGACTTCGCCGCGTATGCCGCGCACTTTGACGATGCGGGCGATTACGACATCTTCAATCGGAGATGGCTTTCGACCTTCTTCCATTCTCTATTCGAGAATCTCAAGCACAAATCGCTTCTTCAACTTCATGCCGGCAGCGCGCAACAATGTCCGCATGGCGCGCGCCGTGCGTCCCTGTTTGCCAATCACTTTGCCGAGATCGCCGGGCGCGACTTTCAGTTCGAGCACGGTCGTCATTTCGCCATCGATTTCGCGTACCGTCACCTCATCAGGAGAGTCGACGAGGGCTTTCGCAATCGTCTCGATGACCTCCTTCAATGAACCGTCGTTCATACGTCACCTCCTTCGGAGCTTGTGATGAGAAGGAAGGACGCGCGGCGCGGCCAAGACGAATTCCTTCAGGCACCCGACGGCAATCTCTGGCGCTCGGCTAGGCTTCGACGCTCGGTTCGGCGCTCGCGGCTTTGCCTGCGCGCTTGATGAGGCTGCGCACCGTTTCGGTCGGCTGCGCTCCGCGTTCTATCCAGTAAGTCACCCGTTCCTGATCGAGCTTGAAACCCGTTGGATTGCGTGGATCGTGATACCCCACTGACTCGATGTAGCGGCCATCGCGTTTTGACCGTTTCTCCGTCACGACAATGCGATAAAAGGGCTTCTTTTTCGCCCCTTTTCTAGTTAATCTGATCGACAGCAAAATGCACCTCCATACTGACTAACATCAAACGGCTCTATAGAGATTCGTTCGCCGTTTGATCTCGATTCCCTGCGGATGAAACCACCAGGATAAACCGCTTGTTGAACCAATCCATGCGAATGAAGTTTAAGGTATTAAAGCGCCCGGCTTGCTGGCCCATTATACCTAAAAATCACCATTAGCGTTTCTTTTTCTTCTTCCGGCGCTTGGTCGCTTTGCGCCGATTGCCGGCCCCGAAACCTGGCAAGCCGCCGCCCATCAGCCCACCTGCGAGCTTGCCGCCAAGCCCGCCCATCATGCCGCCCATGCCGCCCGAAGTCATCATGCGCATCATCTTGCGCATCTCCATATACTCGTTAATCATCTGGTTGACTTCCTGAACACTGGTGCCGCTGCCGCGAGCGATGCGCTTGCGCCGCGAGGCGTTCAAGATGTCGTGATGGCGTCGTTCTTCGGGCGTCATCGAATTGATGATCGCTTCCGTGAGCTTGAGCTTGCCTTCCATCTCCGCCGTCTGCTCAGGCGTCATGCGCATACCGCCGAGCAGTCCTGCCGGCAGCATATCCAGTAATTTATCGAGCGAGCCGAGGCGCTTCATCTGGCGAAGCTGATCGCGGAAATCTTCGAGCGAGAACTTGTCGCGCGCCAGCTTATCTTGCAGTTCAAGCGCCTTCTCTTCGTCGACTTCGGCTTGAACTTTTTCGATGAGCGACAAGACGTCGCCCATACCGAGAATGCGTTGCGCGATACGGTCGGGATAGAACTGCTCGATGGCATCGTACTTTTCGCCGACGCCGACAAACTTGATGGGCTGGCCCGTCACCTCTTTGATCGACAGCGCCGCGCCGCCGCGCGTATCGCCATCCATCTTCGTCAGGACGACCCCCGTTAGTCCGATCTGGTCGTGAAACTGCTGCGCCGAGCGCACCGCATCCTGGCCGGTCATGGCGTCGGCAACGAAAAGAATTTCAATGGGTGACGCTTCCTGCTTGATCTGTTGCAGCTCGACCATCAACTCTTCATCGATATGCAGGCGGCCCGCCGTGTCAATCAGCAGCGTGTCGTAGCCTGTGAGTTGGCATTCGCGCAAGGCGCGGCGGACCAATTCAAGCGGCTCGTTCGCATCGGGTGCATCGAGAACCGGCTGGCTGATGGCCTGGCCAATGATCGAAAGTTGCTGGCGGGCAGCAGGCCGGTAAACGTCAACGGAAAGCAGGAGGGGACGGCGATTCTGTTTTTCGGCAAGAAACTTGGCGATCTTGCCGGTCGTCGTCGTCTTACCGGAGCCTTGCAGGCCGACGATCATGATCACATTCGGCGTGCGCTTGGTAAACAGCAGTTGCGTCGACGTGCCGCCAAGCATTTCGACCATCTCATCGTAAACGACTTTGACGACCTGCTGCGCGGGCGACAGCGACCCCATGACTTCTTGCCCCAGGGCCTTCTCTTTGACGCGGTCAATAAAGGTCTTGACGACCTTGAAGTTGACATCGGCTTCGAGCAGCGCAATGCGGATCTCGCGCATCGCCGCTTCGATGTGAGCTTCCGTTAGTCGCCCCTGACCCCGCAGGTCTTTGAGGACTTTTCTGAGTTTTTCTGAAAGCGCCTCGAACATAGTCTACTGCCAGCCTAAAGACGGAAACTAATAAACTATATGCCTGCGCTCGTTCTGTCAAGCTTGATGACAAAGGCGATAGCAGGCACACGATATGTTATATCGCTTACAAAAGCCGCGTTATCTCGACCGGCATAAGGCGCAAAGAAAAAGGAGGGTCACGTTGTGACCCTCCTTCGAGTTCCCTAAGTCAGACCGCCGGCTTGCACCGCCAGTCTCACTCACGGCTTTTGTCTACTGACACTTCTCTGTCACCGTCAGTTCATTCGACGCCGGCGCTCCGGGATTCGTC
>JBBWZK010000197.1:0-22142 GCA_039648975.1 Blastocatellia bacterium | reverse complement strand
GTCGCGGCCATTGGTGGCGACACTCATGGTGTGGCGTTCGCCGAGAAACTGCGCGACCTCCTGTTCGCTCATCTCAATCTGATTGCGCTTCGACATGATTTGCCGTCCTTCTTTTGACAAAAGGGTTGGCCACAGAGGCACAGAGCCACAGAGGTTTTTCATTTATTCATCTCTGTGTCTCTGCGCCTCTGTGGCAATTTCTTCTGTAAAGCAGATTACTTCGCTTCGACTTCGAGCACCGTCGTCTTCAAGGTTGCGGAGCTTGGGCCGACCAGAATGTCGAACAGGCCCGGCTCGACGACGCGCTTCATGTCGCGGTTCCAGAACCACAGCTTATCCGGCGTGATGGCAAACGTCACCGTTCCGGTTGCACCCGGCTGCAACGTGATGCGCTGGAAACCGCGCAACTCTTTCACAGGCCGGGTTACGGAACTCACCTGATCGTGGATGTACATCTCAACGATTTCATCGCCGGCGACTTTGCCTGTATTCGTTACCTCGACGCTCACCGTCGTCTGCCCGCCAGTGCCAATCTTCGCCGCTGCCAGTTTCGGCTCGCCGTACTTGAACGTCGCATAGCTCAATCCATAACCGAATGGGAAGAGCGGCGATTTGTCTGTGAACAGATAGCCGCGCCGCGCCGTCGGTTTCTGGTAATAGTAAATCGGCAACTGGCCGACCGAGCGCGCCACAGAGATCGGCAGCTTGCCGCTCGGCACTGTATCGCCGAACAGCACGTCGGCCACCGCCGTGCCACCTTCCTGGCCGAGATACCAGCCTTGTAAAATCGCCGGCACGTTCTCGGCAATATAATTAATCGCCAGCGGTCGCCCGCCCATCAGCAAGACGACCACAGGCTTGCCTGTAGCTAAAACCGCTTTCACCAGATCGTCCTGCTGGCCGAGCAGTTCGAGGCTGTCGCGGTCGCCGAGATGGCTTTCCGCCCACGCTTCTCTTGCCGTCGATTCGTTTTCGCCGAGCACCAGCAGCACGGCGTCGGCAGCACGGGCTACCGGCACGGCGTCGGCGACGCGTTTGGCATTCAACGCCGGATCGGCAGGAACGACTTTGTCGGCGTTCCAATTGGCTTCGCTCTCGGTGATGCGGCAGCCTTCGGCAAATGTAACCTTCACCGCATTGCCGACTTTGTCCTTGATGCCTTGCAGAATGCTCACCCCGCGACCGGGGTTATCGCTGTAGCCGCCGAGGTGCAGCTTTTCGGCGTTCGGGCCGATGACCGCAATCGTCTTGATACGGCTGCGGTCGAGCGGCAACAGGTTGTTCTGATTCTTCAAAAGGATGATTGACTTGTGCGCGGCTTCCAGAGCCAGTTTCTGGTGCTCGGCGTTATTGGTGATCTGCTCGGCGTAAGCTGGATCAGCGTAAGGATCATCGAACAATCCGGCAAGGAACTTGGCGCGCAGGGTTCGCGCCACCGTCTTGTCGAGCGTCGCTTCACTGATGTGCCCTGCCTTGACCTCTTTCAGCGCCAGGCCGTAGACATCAATATCAGGCAGTTCGAGATCGACGCCGGCTTCGAGGGCTTGCTTGGCCGCCTCTGCTTTGCTGGCGGCGACGTGATGGCGCGCTTCGAGTTCGGCAACCGCGAAGTAATCCGAAACGATGAAGCCTTGAAAGCCCCACTCTTTTCTGAGCACGTCATCCAAGAGCCAGTGATTGGCGTGCGACGGCACGCCGTCAATTTCGTTATAAGAAGCCATCACGCTCATGGCGTGCGCTTCGGTGATGGCGGCTTCAAAGGGGACGAGAAAAGCGTCGCGCAAGACGCGCTCGGAATAATTGGCCGGGCCGATGTTGGTGCCGCCTTCGGGCTGACCGTGCGCCGCAAAATGTTTCGCCGTGGCGAAGATGTGCGCTTTGTCTATGCCCGGCCCACGGCCCTGAAAGCCGTTGATGCAGGCGACGCCGAGACGCGAGACCAGATAGGGGTCTTCGCCATACGTCTCTTCGCTGCGGCCCCAGCGCGGCTCGCGCGCCAGATCCAACACAGGCGTTAACGCTTGCTGCCCGCCGCGTGCACGCACTTCGGCAGCCGTTGCCGAAAAGATGCGTTCAACCATATCCGTATCCCACGAACTGGCGAGCGCGATGGGCTGCGGATAGCTCGTGCCTTTGAGCGCGGCGTGGCCGTGCAAACATTCTTCGTGAAACATCACAGGGATGCCGAGCCGCGTATTTTCCAGCACCCATTTCTGAATGGCATTGGTGAACTCGGCCATCTGGCGCGGGCCTTTCTGCTCGCTCGGTCGTGTGATCTGGCCCATGCCGTACTTCAGCACCTCTCTGGCTTTTTCCGGCGAGAAGTTGCCCCGCTCATCCATGATGAGCGATTTCATCTTCCACAACGCCTGCGTCTGCGCGACCTTTTCTTCAATCGTCATGCGCTTGAGCAGGTCGGCGACGCGCTGTTCGACGGGCAGGCGCGGGTTCTTGTAATCCGGCGCTTTCTCCTGTGAAGGCGTCGTGCGAGCCAGTGATATGCTAAATGCCAGCCCAATCATCAAGGCCATTGTCAGCGCCAGATGGGCGCGAAGCTGCTTTACCATTTTCATCCAGATCAACCTCACTCTGTAAATAGTTTCACATTACTGCTCGCCAGACAGCGCGACGCCGAGACGCGGCGACGCCGAGACACAGCGATAGGAACAATCAACATATCTATCTCCACCTTCTTCTCGCCGTGTCGCCGCGTCGCCGCGTCTGCGCGTCGCCTTTTCAGGGTTTTGTATAGTCGAACTCTGCGGTGATCTGGCCGTCGCCGTTCTGCACTTGAATCTTCACGGTCTGGCCGGATTCGATCTTCTTGGCGACTTTCTTGCCGACCAGCATGCCGGAAGCAAATTCGTCACGGATGGTCTTCTGCCGCTCGCCGTTCATCAGGATGGTTGATTCGCTATCGAAATTATCGCCGCTGACGGCGAGGTTTTTTTTTGCCGACTTGACCTCGTTGATCGTCGGCGCGTAGCGGTCATCGACATAAACGCGCAGGTAATCGACGGTCATGGTCTGCGGATAGGTCGTCGTCGCGTCGGGGCTGCCGGGGAAGCTGCCGCCCACCGCGACGTTCATGATAATGAAGAACGGATGATCGAATACCCAGCGCTTGCCCACCGCATCCGCCGCCGTCTTCGTCTGATAGAGATTGCCGTCGACGTAGAAACGAATGGCCGTCGGCTCCCACTCGATGGCGAAAGTGTGAAAGTCATCGGCGAACTTCTGGCCGTCGGGCAGCGTGTAAATTCCTGTGAGCGGCGCGCCGCCCGAATAACCTGGCCCGTGCAGGCTGCCGTGATTGATCGAAGGCTCGCGGCCAACGCTTTCCATAATGTCTATCTCGCCGCATGTCGGCCAGGGCACCGAATCGATATCCGCGCCGAGCATCCAGAAGGCCGGCCAGATGCCCTGCCCGAACGGGATTTTGATGCGCGCTTCAAAGCGCCCGTAACGCTGCGTGAATTTGCCTCTTGTAAGTAATCTCGCAGACGTGTAATCGCGCTTGATGCCGTCCGGCCCGCGCAAGGTTTCCTTGATGAGCTTGATGATCAGATGGCCGTCGCCATCGAGGAAAGCGTTTTCGGTGCGGCGTGTGTAGGTTTCAAGCTCGTTGTTGCCCCAGCCGTTGCCGCCGATGTCGTAGTTCCACTTCGTTTGATCGGGAGCGCTGCCCGCCGCGCCATCGAACTCATCAGCCCAGCGCAGCGTGTAAGACTGCGCGCTGGCGCTGCCGGACGCAGCAATCCACAGAACCAGAATAGAAATAATCAAGTAGATTCGTTTCAACACTCCACACCTCCCGTTGATGGACTGAGCTTCAATTGCCGAATGCGTCTGCCGGTCGAGCTATCCGGCTTTGATGCTATTGCCTGTTCGCCGCGGCTATGTTTATATTGGCCCCTCGATTATAAACCAGGGAGAGACAAATGCCAGCACGAACGCCGCAGGAAATCCACGAACTCTTCACACAAGCTTTCACCGCCAGGGACAAGGAAGCGCTGGTGGCGCTCTACGAACCCGAAGCCGCCTTCATGCCGCAGCCCGGTCAGGTGGTCACAGGGCACGCCGCCATAGGCGAAGCCATCGGCGGCTTTCTCGCACTCGATGCCGAATTCGAGATGCAGGCGGCAACCGTCATCGAAGCCGGCGACATCGCTTTGCTGTTATCCAAATGGAAATTGAAAGGCACAGACCCGAGCGGCGCGGCGGTTGATCTGGCCGGCCAGACGGCGGACGTGGTGCGCCGCCAGCCTGACGGCTACTGGCTCTTCGTCATCGATAATCCTTACGGCGCGTGACCCTCGCACGCATAGATCATCATTCTTTCGACCCTGTCTGGGAGATAGGCAAAAGGCCCGTAACCTTTTGCCGCTGGCTGGTGATCAACTATACGGGAATCGTAAGATTGAACATTACAGTTAAAAATTCCTGCTGCCTATCCGCAGCAATCCATAATAAAACCATCATTCACATGCCATCCTATCGAACAAAATAGTTATTCTGTTCAATTTGGGATAGGAGTTACGATTATTCAGATAAAAAGGGAATTCTGGTCGCCACTTTTCCTATTTTCCTATCGTACTTCACCTAAAACTGCGACACGCGCACAAGAGATATTGAAATGTTGCTTTGCCTCCATAATACGCGACAGATCAAGGGGCAGTCATCTAGCAGATAGCACTTGTGAGATGCTCATAAAAAGACATTGCATCTATGGAATCAACCTAAAGATTTCTTTAACGCTTCTACTGCCAAACTTGTGCCGATCTTTGTAGCAATATCTAAGGCCCACTTTCCGGCTGACTTCAAATACTCGAGTGTCTTGGAACCTTCTCCTGCCTTGGCAGATATCTCCGCCTTGGCGATTTCACTAACAGCCATATCATGCTCTGGCTCTATAGCTTTTTTTTTCATTTCTTGCCGTAATCGTGAAAGTTCATCTGCAAGTTTTGGAAGATCTATTGATCCTTGCAATTGATTCCAAATCTGATTAAAGGTCATATCATGAGCGTGAGCGTTGGGACCGACGGCCCCTACTTGTCCTGAAATTTCGAACTTGTCTCCCATAAAGCCTCCTGGATTATTTACATAGATGCTTGGCCGTAGAATTAGTTTGTCAACGACCGAATTCAACTGCCTGACCTCACCTTCGAGTTGCAATCGTATTTCTCTTTCAATGAGAGCTTGCCTTTGGTATTCAATTTTCTGCTGTCCTTCTGCTTCGAGCGTTGATTGAAGTTGTTTAGTTTGGTTCAATGAACGTTCGTTGAAATTTTCAATCGCTAGTTCGACGACGGCTCCACCTGAATCTTCGCGAATACTTACCAACCGTAACCCGCATTCAAGATGTGCGGCTTCAAGATGTTTGATTAGTGCAGGTAAAGTAGCAATTTCAATTGGACTAATTCCATCCTTATAAAATAGCCTTATTTTAGCTTTATCAGCCCATAATCTCTCGAACTCGCCTGGTTGATAAGTTGTCTTTTCTTTTCCCCCTTCATCCCAATAAACTGATTCGCAGATAATGTTTCTAATTGACCAGCCACCGCGCTGAGTCTCCCAGAGATTAGCTTCAGTTAAATTGGCTTCATCCAACGTAGCATACATAAGTCGGGCAGCATAAAAAAAAGCCTTCTGAAGGTTTGTCCCGCTAAGGTTAGCAAATTCGAGGTTAGCATACATGAGGCTAGCTTCACCAAGGTTAGCATAGCTGAGGACAGCACGGTTAAAATCTGCCCTAGAGAAGCATGCACGACTGAGGTTAGCATAGCTTAGGTTCGCACTCATGAGTTGCGCATGATGGAGTTGCGCATCGCTGAGGTTTGCACCGGTGAGGTCCGCCTCGTTGAGGTTTACATCGGTAAGCATCGCATGGCTGAGGTTTGCACCAGTGAGTTTCGCAAGGCTGAGGTTCACCTTGGTAAGATGTGCATAGCTGAGGGCCGCATTGCTGAGATCCCAACCGACAAGATTCGCATCCCTGATGTCTATGCCCTTGAGGTCAAGCCTTGTTTCAGGGTTTTGCTCCCTCCAGTGCTCAAAAACAATCCAACTTTGCTTGAGAATGTTGAGATGCTCCTCGTTTGCCACGGCCACCCTCCTTCCTCAACATCGGCTATGAGGTGTTACTATACCATTATTGATTAAAATCTGGGGTAGGCATATCCTACGTATCGCCTTATCCCGTAATCTTTTTTGCTAAAAAAAACGACACAGCCATGAATTATCAGTCTTCTGATAATCTGCTATACTATTGAACAGAAGGGTTGAACTGTTCAATTAAAAACTACCTATCATTTGCGGCGACTCAATCAAGACCACACAAAGTCTTCTCCGATGCTTCACGGCGACGCCCGCACGGCGAGTTCAGCTTTCAACTCACCGAGCCTCAATGTATCACGCCGCGCGCGGCGCTCTTGTAAACGATGCCGCCCTTCATCACAAAGACGACGCGCCGAACCGCCGTGATCTCTTTCAACGGATCGCCATCGAGCGCAATGATGTCGGCTTGCAGTCCGGGCGCTATCGAGCCGATCTGATCGGCCATGCCAAGCGCTTCGGCTGCCAGTGAGTTGGCCGAGACCATCGCCGCCATCGGCTCCACTCCGCAGTCGCGCACGCGGTCAACGAACTCTTCAGCGTTACGCCCGTGCGCGCCCGCCAGGGCGTCCGTGCCGAAAACGATTTTCAGCCCAGGAATTTTCACCGCACGTTGCATCAACTCATGGTTCATCGGCAGAATCTGCGCAAACACCGCAAAGCCCTCTGCGGTTTTGGGGAAGTAAGGTGTGCCGACATACTTGTCCTTGTTCAGCAGATAATTTTCAAGCAGCAGCCCGGCTTGCGGATCAAAGTACGTGCCTTTTTCGGCCATCAATTTCAGATCGTCGTCCGTCGCTCCCAGGCCGTGCTCGACTTGCGTGCAACCGGCAAGCGTTGCCGCACGGACAGCGTCTCGCATCGCGTGGACGAGCGTGCGCAGGCCCTGCTTCTTCGCTTCATCACAGGCCGCGTTCAGTTGCGCCTGTGAAAGGGTCATCTGGCCTTGAAGCATGCCTCCAGAGGCGCGGATTTTGATCAGGTCCGCGCCCGCTTCCTTTTGTTTCCGCACGAAGGCGCGGATTTCATCCGGCGTCCCTGTCTGCTCGCCTCGCCCCATGAGCCACTCGACCGCCGTCAGGATGCGCGGGCCGGGGAGTGTGCCTTTGGCGATGGCATCACGTAGGGGAAGGTCAGCCGGCGAGCCCACGCTTTGTATCGTCGTGAAGCCCGCCATCAACGTCACCCAGGCATTCGAGGCCGCTTGATACGCCTCCTCCTGGGGTGTTCCTCCTCCATCATTTTTGCCATTCTTGCCGAAGCTCGCGGTAATGTGTACGTGCCCGTCAATCCAGCCCGGCAACACCGTCAGGCCACGCAGGTCGTAGTCCACAGGCCCTGCCTTTGGGTCAAGCGCGACAATCTTTGAGCCCTCAATCACAATACGAGTGTTGTGCAGCACGCGGCCCTTGCCATCGAGCAAGACGCTCGCGGCAATCACGATGCGTTTGCTCTGCATAGGCGTCTGTGAAGAGAGAGGTTGCGCCAGGACGCGGACGCCAAAAATGCTGAGGATGCATAGAATGATCTTTGCGGATCGCATGATTGCTCTTCCCTCCGTTCGATACTCTATCAACTGCCTGAATGGGCGCTCACTCCAGCGGAAATTCTTGATAACGTTCGGGGGCGTAGCGAGCGGCCAGCAAACCGGTTGCTTCCTCGACCTTGATGGCCTGCACCAGCACGCCTTCCTGTCCATAGGGTAAGTACGCCTGGCACTGGCCTGACGGGGCGATGAGACTGGTCGCCGATTCCTGGAAGCGCAACGCATAATTGACACTGGCAAAATAGATCGTGTTCTCTATGCTGCGCATCATCATCGCCTTCTCGTAGTAAGGCGAGCTTGCCGCGCCCCACTCGGTCAGCCGGACACCTGCTTGCTCAGTCCCTGTGTGCTGGGGATGAAAAACGATTTTAGCGCCGCGCACCGCCGCCCATCGCACCGTCTCTGGATAGCGCCAGCCTTCATGGCAAATCGCTACGCCAAACTTAAGCCCGTTGATCTCGAAGAGTCGCCGGCTATTTCCAGGCACATAGAACCGATCTTCGGTCGGGTCGAGCTGATTCTTGGTTTGGTATCCCTGAAGCTGGCCCCGTGCGTCAATCACAAAGGCGGCAATCTGCCGGCCCGCCTGCGTGAGCCTTTCCATGCCGAGAATAGTGGCCACCTTATAAGTTCGCGCCCACTGCGCCACGGCCTGGAGCGCCCGTTCCTGCTCGGTCTGATCAAAGGGCCATACTTCAAAATCCTGTCCACGCAAGCCTGGGAGATAGGCTTCCGGGAAACAGACGATCTCCGCGCCCTGGGCCGATGCTTCGGAGAGCAACCGCTTGATCTTGTCTAAGCCCTCATCAAGGGATGAGGCGATAGAAGGCGACGCCAGGGCAATGATCATGGATGACCCCCGATGAGAATGGAGCGGAATCTTTTGGCTCCGTTTACGTTCATATGCCAGTAGCCCTTCGAGTCTATAAGCTTTGGTAGGTCGCGATCACCACGCCGGTGGTCGTCGTCTTGGTGTCGACGAGCCGGAGAGCGGCGAAGGGACTGCCGTCGGGAAAGAGACGCCGCCCCGATCCGAGAACCAGCGGGTGGATTGAGAGCACGTAATCGTCGATCAGGTTGCTGCGTATCAGCGACTGGACAAGCACGCCGCTGCCGAGGATAAGCAGATCCTTGCCCGGCTGCTCCTTGAGCGCGGCCACGGTCGTCGTGGCATCGCCTTTGAGGAGCGTGGAGTTGCTCCAAGGGAGCGGCTCCTCCAGCGTCTTTGAGGCAACGTACTTCTGGGCGTTGTTGAGAAATTCGGTGAAGGGGTTGTCGGTTCGATTGAGCCAGACGGCGTAAAAGTCCTCATAGGTGCGTCGCCCAAACAGCAAGGCCGGCGTCTTGGCCATTCCTTCTGCTGCGGCGCTGCCCATGACCGGGTCGAAGTAAGGCGTCGCCCAACCGCCGTGCTCGAAGCCGCCGCGAATGTCCTCATCGGGTCGGCCCGGCGACTGCATGACGCCATCGAGCGTCAGGCTTATGTTCACAACGACTTTGCTCATTGAAGCTCCTCCCTGGAAATGTGTTGTCTCTATTATGACACGCAGCCGAGCCGCGCGCAGCCGCTGAACTATTAGATCGGATTGAGATTGGAGGTAGGGCAGGCAGTGCAATTTGGAGTGCGGTGACTGGTCACTGCTGTGCAGCATTCGATTGCAACAAAGCGGCGACCAGTCGCCGCACTCCAAAACAGGCCGCTTCTCCCATGCTCTACACCGATCTGAAAACCGATCTAATTAGACCTCGTAAAAGACGCTTAATTTTAACGTCTTTTATGACCTATTATCCAGATGCGAAATTTCTTACTTTCAGGTGGATTGGCAGGCCGCGCTCGTATTAACGCCAGGTTGATGAACATGGATTCGTGGAATTACGCAGGCAGTTGCTCTTTGTCGAGAATGCCTTTGCTGAACGTAATGTTTCGCCGTATCGTATGGCGTCGCGAGGTGATAAAGAATGTTTTGTCCATCCTGTGGCACGGAAGTACCGCCGAGCTTGAGCTACTGCAATCGTTGCGGGGCCGCGTTGAATGCGAAAGCACGTAGCGAGTCCAAGCTGTCGGCAACCTATCCAGAGTCGCTCATATGGGCCACCGTAGCCGTCACCGTCGGCGGGCTGGCGATTCTCATCGGCTTGATGGCGGTGATGAAGGAGGCCCACTTCGATGAAGGATTGATCGCCGGGTTCACGGGACTGGCTTTCCTACTCCTCCTGGCCGCCGAGAGCGTCTTCATCTGGCTGTTGTTGCGCTCAAGGAGAGGGGCGAAAGAAACCAGCCACGTCATTCAACCGCAAAAATCAACGATGCGAGAGCTTGATGCAGCACCGGCGCGCGGGCTCCCTGAGCCTTCGTCGAGCGTCGCCGAACACACCACGCGCACGTTAGAGCCTACGCATAGCGAGCGCAACGCGGAATAACCTGAAGGCAAAAGTAAAAAGGCAAAAGTAAGGCGGGAGAATGAATAGATAGCAACTGCCTATCTATTGCTCCGGCTCCGCTACTTTTGCCTTTTGCCTTTTACCTTTTTACTTCATACTTGCGCCGCTTAGGCGTAAGAATGAAGACCCGGCAACAGGAAACTCACACCCAGCCAGGTGAAAATGACCAGCGCAAAGCCGAGCAGCGCAAAATAGGCGCTGCGCCGTCCGCGCCAGCCATGGGCGATGCGCGTGTGCAGGAACCCTGCATAAGACATCCACGCCACCAGTGCGCCAACTTCCTTCGAGTCCCATCCCCAGTAACGCCCCCACGACTCATTCGCCCACACCGCGCCGGTGATCAACAACAGCGACAACAGCGGGAACGCCACGCCGACGGTGCGATACAATAGCGCGTCGATCTGCGGTAGCTGCGGCAAAGCCGAAACCACCTTGTCGCGCTTCCATGCAAAGAGCGCCACCAGCAACAGAGCAACGAACAGGCCGATCAAACCGCCGATCTCGATGGGATTGGATTGCGCGCTGACCGTCAATTGATTGCCGCGCTCCTGCAAGAACTGTTGCGCCACAGCGGCGTATTGCGTCGGCGGGATGGTCATTTCGTTCTGCGTTGCCAGCCACTCGCCGAACTTCGGCAGCTCGCTCAACGGCACGCGCCCGACGAGATTATCGACGTGATTCAGTTGATAAAAGAGCATGCCGAGCACCACGGCTTGCAACGCCGCAGCAACGCCGAACAGTCGCCACGCCAGGCGATTGACTTTGGCATCGCGGCGGAACCAATCGACGATGAACAGCACCAGGGCCAAGCCAATGGCAATCAGCGTCAACTCCATCAAGGGGCCAACGCCGGGCAGGATCGTGCGGATAGGAAAAGACGAGCGGCCCATCATCATTGACGAGCCATATTCCATATTAAAAGGCACCTGCGAGCGGCCTACGGTGAAGTAGATCAGCAGGCCGTAAAGCGCCGTCGCGATGCCCAGAGCTTCCGTGCGTACCCCGTCTCTGAGCAGATAGGCCACCGCCAGCCCGAAGCTCACCAGGCAGACGCCGTAAGCGATGGTGGCTATCGAAACGTGTATCGGTCGCCAGTAGCTGTCGAGAATCGGCGGCAGCGTCGAGATGTGATTGCCCAACATCATGGCCACCGTCAGGATGACCGTGACGATTGGCATAGACAGCGCGCCGAGGTGTTGATACTTGGCTTTGCGAATGATGATCAGCGTCGTCATCGCGCCGCCGAAACAGAAGCCGAGGGTCAGCGGATAGAGATTATCGAGCGGGAAGTAACGCCAGACGCCGTTGATGCCGGCTTTCCAGCCTTCGGCGTCGCCGGCTTCGATCCAGCGCATCATCCAGCCGGAAAAGTTGAAGCAGACGCCCAGCGCCGTCGCCCACAATCCGAGCTTGGTCAGGACGTTTTCGCGGACAAAGAGATTAGTAACCAGAATCACCGCCGCGCTGATATAGCAGACCAGCGCCAGCACAGTAAGCGCGCCTTCATACAAGAAACCTTTCGGGCCGATATAGAGGCGAGCCATAAGGAACGAAAGGGCCAGCAGCATCGGCGCGATCACCGGCAACATGCCCGCCAGCTTGCCGCCGAAACTCAATTCGATATCGCCGACGATGGGCTTAGTGGTTTTGATAGCTTGACTCATTGCTTGCTTCCTCCAACAACGGATTGGACAAGTGAATTGAAACGGGCCTCAAACGCGGGCCGGTTCCGATTCGTGTTGCCACCGAAATAGACTTTTGTGTGTTTGCCGTCAGGTTCAACGACGGCCCACACTCTTTGATGAGAAAAAAAGAATACCATACAAAGCGCCAAAGTGAGCAGCCCAAATCCGGCTTTTGCAAGCGGCGCGGAACTCTCTGCCATCGGCTTGACCGACGCACGATGATGAGTCATTTCAGTGTCCTGGTACGCGGCTTAATCTTTCCTTGCGGCGCTCAGGCCCTTGAGCACGAGGTCGGCGATCAGCTTAACGCGCCGCTCGTTGTGTTCCTCTAATCCACTGGTCAGCCGCGCGCCGGCCTTGATGAACTGCTTGCCGACCGCTGCCTTCAGCCTCGACCAACGGCCTGCGCGTGCGGCAATCCTTCCCATGATGACGCCGGAGAGCCAGCTTGGCTGCTCCTGTAGATAGGCGGCAAAGAGTCGCAATGCCTTCTGATGGTCGCTCGCATCTTCTTTCTCCAGTGCCGGCTGGTCAGGAATCAGGGCGCTGTAGGGTACACGGATGAACGCCGTCGTGTCTGTGCGGGCACTGGTTTCGCGCAGGGCCACCGCGATGCTGTTGGCCTGCGCGGCGCGGTTGCCTAAAGCGCCCAATCCCCACTTATCGATCAGGTACTTCAAAAAGCTCGTGTGATCGAACGGCGTCTTTTCAACTCGTTTGCCGGCCCAGGGTGAAACCAGCAAGGCCGGCACGCGAACGCCGAGTTGATCGAAACTGTATTCCTCGGCGTGTGCGTCGGGCGGCACGGTTGGCGGCGGCGGCACATGATCATAAAAGCCGCCGTGCTCATCAAAGAGGACGACCAGCAAGGTCGAATTCCACAACTCCGTGTTGGCGCGAATCGCATTGTAGATATCGGCAATCAGCTTCTCCGATTTCATGACGTTGTGCGGCGGGTGGTTATCGTTTTGATCCGCGCCGAAGTATTTCGGTTCGATAAAGCAGAACTCCGGAAAGCCTGCTTCATTTTGCGCGTCATCAAAAAAATGGTTAATCGTCTGGTAATGCGCCAGGTTCTGCGGCTCGCGCAACTTTCTCAGAAGCAGCGAGCAAGGAAAATCATAGAAATATATTTTCCATGACCGCCCGCCTTCCGTGAGCCGATCAAACAGGGTCTCCTGATCCTGATTGAACAGCGCATTCTCCAGTTGCGGATTGCGAACGCCCTCCGGCATCTTCACCCTTCCCGACGCGGTGCCCGATAGCGCAAAGAAGCGATTCGGCCAGGTCGGCCCGGGCACGCTCGCATACCAGTGATCGCAGATCGTAAACTCCTGCGCCAGTCCATGCAGCGCCGGTAAAAATCCCAGCGGATAATAGCTCATGATCTGCTGACGCTGGGCCACGGAACTGGCGGGATAGGCTTTGGCGAAATTGCGCACGAACCCGGCGTTGCCGTTTTCAAGCTGTTCATGCACGTCCGGCAATTCATGGTGCGGGTCGAGCGCCATCTGCCTTTCCTCTGTCGGCTCCGGGTAGAAGACCTGCCCGGCATCATCGCTGTTGCCGCGTTGCGACTTCGCCGCTTCATCAATTCCGTCAAGCTCCGGATAGACTTTCTGCAAGCAGCCGAGCATCTGGTCAAAGGAATGATTCTCTAAAAGCAGGAAGACGACGTGTTTGATCGGGTCTGGCGTCGGCGTAAGAGGTTCAGCGGTTTCCGTCATGACGATTACACTCCCAAGCGGATTTGGTTGACCACCCAACTGAAGCCGGGCGAGCCGAACTCGCACGGCGCAATCAAGTTAATCCAAATCGTTTTTGATTGAAAGGAGAAATTCATTTTTCATGGCATCAGGGCGATGCCTCATCTCCCAACCATGCATGACTTGACGCATAGCGTGACGGCCATCACCGCAGCTTGTGACGGGCGCACTAGCTGGGCTCTGGATGGAAGCGCAGAATCGCGCATGGCGGCGTGCGGCCAATCGCAGGCTTCATCCCTGTGTTGCTTTGATCAGTGTGCGGTGAACCTTTCACCCGCGAGGCATCCTGAAGGGCACAGCGCCTCAACCTGCCTTTTTCGCCTTCATAAATTGCAGGCCGAAAGCGAGGTGTATATGATTGCACACATGACCAGACCAACGGAGACCGAACCGGAAGACGCGCTTGAAGTATCGCTGACGGGCTATGACCTGCTCGATAAGCCGCTGCTCAACAAAGGCACGGCATTCCCCGAAAACGAGCGGCGCGAATTCGGATTGCTCGGCCTGTTGCCGCCGCACGCCGCCGCCGTCGAAGAACAACTCGAACGCACCTATGGCCACTTCAAGCACAAAGAGTCTGACATCGAGCGCTACATCTTCCTGATCAGCTTGCAGGATCGCAACGAAACCCTCTTCTATCGCCTGCTGCAAGAACACATCACTGAGATGATGCCCATCATCTATACGCCCGTGGTCGGCCAGGGCTGCCAGCAATACAGCCGCATCTACCGCCGCCCGCGCGGCCTCTTCATCTCATATCCGCAGCGCCAGGAGCTCGACGCCATTCTCAGCCACGCGCCCAATCCGCACCCTGAAGTGATCGTCGTTACAGACGGCGAGCGCATTCTCGGACTGGGCGATCTGGGCGTCGGCGGCATGGGCATCCCCGTCGGCAAGCTGTCGCTTTACACGCTTTGCGCAGGCATTCCGCCGGCCTCCCAACTGCCCATCATGCTCGACTGTGGCACAAACAACAAAGAGCTGCTCAACGATTCGCTCTATCTCGGCTGGAAGCATGAGCGCATACGCGGCGAGCAGTACGACGAATTCATCGAACTGTTCGTGCAGGCGGTGATGCGCCGCTTTCCGAACGTGCTGCTGCAATGGGAAGACTTCGCGAAGCATAACGCGAGCCGCTTGCTTGAGCATTATCGCGACCGGCTCTGCACCTTCAATGACGACATACAAGGCACCGGCGCGGTGGCGCTCGCCGGCCTGCTCGCCGCCACGGAAGTGATCGGCTCGAAGATCAGCAAGCAGCGCGTCGTGATGCTCGGCGCAGGCTCGTCAGCGCATGGCATCAGCGATCATATCCTGACGGCGATGATCACCGAAGGGCTGAGCGAAACCGAAGCCAAGTCGCGTATCTTTCATGTTGATAGCTATGGCCTGGTGGTGGCTGGCCGTAATGGCCTCGACCCGGCGAAGGCGAAATACGCGCAGCCGCACGAGCGCATCGCAGGCTGGCAGCTTGATGATCCAAATCACCTTGCCTTCGCCGACGTGTTGCGCAACGTTCAGCCGACGGTGCTGATCGGCACATCGGCGCAACCCGGCGCGTTCACCAAAGAGATCATCCTTGAGATGGCCGCACAGTGCGAGCGGCCCATCATCTTGCCGCTGTCGAACCCGACCTCGAAGAGCGAAGCCGTGCCGATTGATCTGATTGACTGGACGGACGGACGAGCGCTGGTGGCGACGGGCAGCCCCTTCCCTGCCGTCGTCTACGACAAGCGTGTGATACACATCGGCCAGTGCAACAACGCTTTTATCTTTCCGGGCGTCGGCCTTGGGGTCATCGCTTCGTGCGCACGGCGCGTCACCGACGAGATGTTTGTTGCGGCAGCGCGGGCGCTGGCGGAATTCTCGCCGGCGCTGCACGACGAGACAGCGGCGCTCTTCCCGGCGCTCGAAGAAGTGCGCAAGGTGTCGCGCCGCGTCGCCCTCGCCGTCGCCCTGGAAGCGCAGCGCGTCGGGCTCGCGCCCCCGGCGGCGCGCGATGAGATGCAAGCGCGCATCGAGAAAAAGATGTGGACGCCGCATTATGTGCCGTACAGGCGGAAACGAGAAATGATAAATGATGAATGATGAATGATAAATTAAGGAACAGAGGGCCATCCTTAACGATGTGCGTTTCTCCTCCGCCATTCATCATTCATCATTCATCATTTATTATTTCACTTTTATTGGTTATCATCAAATAGCGGGACATTCATAAACTAATGGTGCGGGATGGCGTACCTCTCCATGCGCCGCCCGGCCCGTCTTCATTTATGATTCTTTCGGAATGAAAGGAGCAGACATGAGCAAAGATAGCCTGACGATCACCGATAATCGAACGGGCCAACAATACGAGGTCGCCATCGACAACGGCGCGATTAAGGCGATGGACTTGCGCAAGATCAAGGTCGCCGATGATGACTTTGGCCTGATGACTTACGATCCTGCCTTTATGAACACCGCGTCGTGCAAGAGCCGCATCACGTTCATTGACGGGGACCTTGGCATCCTGCGCTATCGCGGCTACCCTATCGAGCAGCTTGCCGAGCGCAGCAACTTTCTCGAAGTCGCTTACCTGATTCTGCACGGCGAGTTGCCGATGCCTGATGAGTTGAACGATTTTACGTGGAACATCACGCACCACACCTTCATCCATGAGAATATCAAGAAGTTCATCGACGGCTTTCACCACGACGCGCACCCGATGGGCATGCTGGTCAGCGCCGTGGGGGCGCTGTCCACCTTCTACAAAGATGCTAAGAACATCTTTGACGCCGACGCCCGCCGCAAGCAGATTTACCGGTTGATTGCCAAGATGCCGACGCTCGCCGCCTTCGCCTATCGCCACAGCATCGGCATGCCATACAACTATCCCGACAACGATCTCAGCTACACCGGCAACTTCCTCAACATGATGTTCAAGATGACCGAGGTGAAATACCAGCCGAACCCGACGCTCGAACGCGCGCTCGACGTGCTATTCATCTTGCACGCCGACCACGAGCAGAATTGCAGCACGAATGCCATGCGCAGCATCGGCAGTTCGCACGTCGATCCGTTCTCGGCAGTCGCCGGCGCTGCCGCGGCGCTCTACGGCCCGCTGCACGGCGGCGCCAACGAAGCGGTGTTGAAGATGCTCGGCGAGATCGGCTCGAAGGATAAAGTCAACGACTACATCCAGCGCGTCAAAGCCGGCGAAGTGCGCTTGATGGGCTTTGGCCATCGCGTCTATAAGAACTACGACCCGCGCGCCAAAATCATCAAGCAGATCGCCCACGAGGTCTTCGAGATTACCGGCAAGAACCCCGTCATCGACATCGCTGTCGAGCTTGAACGCATCGCCCTGGAAGACGATTATTTTGTCAGCCGCAAGCTCTATCCGAACGTGGACTTCTATTCGGGGATCATCTATCAGGCGATGGGCTTCCCTGTGGATATGTTCCCCGTGCTGTTTGCGATTCCGCGCACCGCCGGCTGGCTGGCGCAATGGGAAGAGATGCTGCTCGACACGGAACAGAAGATCGCCCGCCCGCGCCAGGTCTATCTCGGCTACGACGAGCGCGATTATGTGGCGATGGAACAGCGCGGCGAAACGCGATCCGCGACGGCTGACTAGTGGGCGGAATGTTTGACGCGCGTCCCATTTTGTCCGCGTCCCGTAGGGGCAGGCGCGCGGCAAAATTCCACGCATCCGCAATCCATTTCGCATTTAATGGCATCTATGTATCCGCACGCGTTCCGATCTGACTTGCATACAAGTTGCGGAGATCGGGGAACGCGGGTTGCTGAATTAAGTATTGCGAAAAAGCTGGGGTTCTTGTATGCTCTGCCCCGTTTGGCAAAGCAGGAAAACCCCGTTAAACTTTTAACTGATTTCCGAGTCTCAAGAAGCGTCGAGACGAAGGAAAGGAATTTCTTATGGCAGTCACAAAAATCGAAGAAGACAAAACCTCGTCCTCTGATGAAGCCGAGGCGAACAATCCCAGTACTGTAAGTTCATTAGTGGAAAGGCTGAGGAATTATCTCAATGATTGGGATACTGATCACATGGCGCGAGTCATTCATGAAGGCGCGCAGGGTTATGCCGAAAAGGCGCGCAAAGCTTCAAAATAAGTTCTCAATCGACGTAGGCTCAATGACTTAATAACTCAGCGGGCCGGCGCGCTTCGTCAGGCTGACAAGCAATGGCTTCAATTTCTTTGGCGGATGTCACCTTCACGATTCCTATCCGTAGTGAAAGCCATGGTCGCTGAAGGTTTTTTTGGGCTAGCTTCCTCTCGCATCGCACCGGGCTACGGGCGATTGCGTTACAGGCTTGGCGGCTTTTCTCGACTAGCTTCCTCCCACATGGTTTTAAACCTCTTACGATACTCATCAACATTGCGGTCGAAGCTGATCTCCGAAGCGAATTGGTCTTCGGCTCTAATAATCTTGTCCTTCCTGGCGCTGTTCGGCTTATGCACGAACAAGCCAAAACCCGTTGTCTCTAAACGCCCCTTTTCCCAATAGTTCTTCGTAACTTTCTCAAGCTCCTTCTCGCTAAAGTAGCGAACCTCGTAGTTTCCGGGAGCGGCGGTTTGTAAGTCCACGTGCATCTTGATCTTATTCTGAGCTTTTTCTTTCTCGCTCTCCGATAGTGTAGGTCTCTTCTTTTCGTAAGAACAGAGATTGAGTATCCGCCGGCTTTTCACGCCTCGCTCACAGCACGCCTTTGTGACGGCATCTCTAAAAGATTGCGATTCCCCGGCATCCCAAGAAAGAATGTTAGTAACCGCCCAATACTCGTCGCCCTCTTCCATTAAGCTCATATATATAGATACGAGTTTGGATGCTATTCTCTCAGCAGAGGGAACTTTTACTGTAAACTTGGCAGTGCTGCGTTGTACAAAAAGAGAAAGGCCGTCGGCATAGCTATATGGCACCTGCTCGATGAGCCATCCAAGAAACCCCAAGTAGGCTTGGATGTCAGTCGCATTTCTGCCAGTCATCTGAAGCTCGCGGGTTACTTCCTGAGCGTTGTTGTCCTGAGCGTTTCTGCCCGTCATCTGAAGCTCGTGGGCTGCTTCTATCAGTTCTCGTATGCTGTTGCAGAACGCTTCGCCACCCAGTTCGGTGGCGAAGATAAACTGCAATGCGCTTATACATTGGTTGTAGGTGTCTCCTGATTTCAGAATAGCCAGATTATCGATTATAGCTTTCAACTTCATAGCCAGATCGAAGTTGACATTCAGAGTTTCCTTTAAATTATTTTCTTGCTCTTTGATTTGGGTAGACAGGCCAGAAATCCTCGCTTGCAGCAATTCCGTGTCCTGTAATTTGTTTCTTGCCTCGTCAAGTGATCTTCTTGCTTTGTTGAGTGATAGGAGTTCTCCTTCCAGCCGGCTCAACTGCTCCAACTCCGGTCCGGCATGTTTGATGCGTTCATATCCGAAGACCGCGATTGCAGAAACGCTGAGCGCGATACCCGCATCTTTGACAAACAAGATCAAGAACCTTCCGACAAATTCTGAAAAGTGAAATTCCTTTTGCTGGCCCACGTACTCGGAAAGCCACTCACCGAAAACCGCGAGGACCAGTCCGATAAGCAGGGCAGGGATAAAGTATTTACGAATACTGCGGACAAGGTTCCGAAGATCCTTTATACGGATCATGCCTTTTATAGATTCTGAATTGTCATCATCGCCAACGTTGCCTGCGACCGACGTTCCCTGCGGCTTTTCGGATTCAGCATGGGAGTCTTGATTTTTTCCATCCGGTGTCATAGGAGGCTCCTTTCAGGCCCATCGATGGGCGCTCTTTTGCCGGCAGGCACAGGCAAGGAAAGCTATTAGTAAATACTGTTGGCGCAGTCAGAGACCTGAAATCCAGTTCCACAGATAACTAACTGAAGATAACCAATCGAGCAGGCGCATTCTATACGCACTCTTGCAGGAAATTCAAGATTCCATGGGTGATCGAAGCTACGTTGATGAGCGAGGTAGACGAAAGAGCTTGAAGCTTGACGCAGGCGCAGCGCGAAAGCCCGCAGCCAATTCGGTCGCCTCGACTTGCGGGTGGCGGGCAAGCCAGGGACAATAAACATGAGCCTTGCGCTCTCTGCGGACGCTTGCCGAAATCAGTAGAGGTAACCAACCATGCAGAGGCAAGCCGAAGCTTTGAAAGGCATCGCCATAGGCGCGCTGGCCGGACTGGTCGGCGGTCTGGTGATGAATCAGTTTCAGAATCTCTGGAGCAAGCTCACCGAAGACGAATCGGATTCTGAGCACGCTCACCCGCCGCGCCAGCATGTCAGCCGCCAGCAGCTTGAGGGCGAGCAGCAATCGCAAGAAGAAGAACCCGCCACGGTCAAAACCGCCGAGGCCATCTCACGCGAAGTGTTCAATCACGAACTGACCAAAGACGAGCGCCGCATCGCCGGCCCGGTGGTGCATTACACGTTCAGCGCAACGACCGGCATGGTCTACGGCGCGCTGGCTGAATTGACGCCGCTTGCCGCCGTCGGCTTCGGACTGCCGTTTGGCGCGGCGGTCTGGGCGGTTGCCGATGAAACGATGGTGCCGCTGTTCGGCCTGTCGAAGCCGCCGACTGCATACCCGCTGTCGAAGCATCTCTACTCGCTGGCGTCGCACCTGATCTACGGCGCGACCACCGAAGCGGCGCGGCGGCTGGTGCGCCGCATGATTTAGTGTGAGATAGGCTACAGTTATGCAGGCCAGGGGCTGGCAAAGACTCATTGCGACTGGCGAATTCAGCGGCGGCATCAGTAGGGCGACGGCCATCAGTCGTCCAACCTTCGCCGGCCATGTTCGCCTGTTCTCAGATTTCATTTGCACGACTCGGATGTATAATTGGTTCAGGACGCTACTCCCCACCACCAACCTGATTCTCGCGGAGCTTGATCATGAACATTAGTCGAATGAGCCTCGCGGCAAAGATGCGGGCGGGCGTGTTGCTGCTGTCGCTAACCATGATGGTTCTGGCGTTGCCGCAGGACCAGCCTGACATCGTATGGCAAGCCCAGGCCGGCCCGGCCATTGCCTTTTCATCTGACGGACAGATACTGGTTGCGGGAAATCAGTTGCGACTGGCAGCCGATGGCACGTTGATTCATACCTTGACCATGCCCCGCGTTGGTAATGGAATCAACACGGTAGCCATCTCGAATGATGGGCAATATGTGGCCATCGGCATACAGTCTTTCAATCAGAATCTCCACTTGTATAACGCCCCAACCGGGACGCTGATACAGGGTCGCATCTCTGCACACAACAACGGCACGACCAGCGTAGCCTTTTCTCCAGACAGCCAGACACTCGCTTCAGGCGGCAGGGACGGCACCGCCAAGCTATGGCATCTGCCCGATATGACATTGATCCAAACCCTCAACGGCGGTGTCGGCTACAGGGCGCGCATATTTGCCGTTGCCTTTTCAAACGACGGCCAGTTGCTGGCTTTAGGCGGACAGGCGGGAGTGCTGATCTTTCGCGTCGCCGATGGCACATTAGTGCGGGCGTTGAGCCCTGCCGTATCGACGCTCTGCCTGGCATTCTCACCCGATGGACAGACGCTTGCTGCCGGGAGCGATGCCATAGACCAGTACGGCCAATGCACGGATTGCACGATCAAGATGTGGCGCGTCTCTGACGGCGCGCTGTTGCGAACTATAGCCGGCGGCAACAACGGCATCATCGCCATCGCCTTCTCGCCCGATCAGCAGGTCATCGCCGCCGGATCAGGCGACAGCACCTACGATGGCGTCGTGCGCTTCTGGCGCGTTGCGGATGGGACGCTGCTCAGATCTTTCAATCAGACCGGCTCTTATGTAACTGATGTGGCTTATTCGCCGGACGGCAGCTTATTCTCATTTGCGCGCGTCGATGGGCTGGTAGTTGTAGCGCACAATCCTTCGTCTTCCTGCTCCGGCACGCTCTCGCCGACCAGCCATGTCTTTCCTGCGAGTGGCGGAGACGGCAGCGTCAGTGTCACCGCGCCAGCCGGATGTAACTGGACGGCGGCCAGTGACGTAAGCTGGATAACTCTCACCTCAGCCAGCAGCGCCAGCGGCAGCGCCATGGTCACCTTTGAAGTCAGAGAGAATGCGACGGGCAGCGCCCGCAGCGGTACAGTGACGATTGGCGGACAGTCCTTCACGGCTATGCAGGATAGCGGACTGGGTGACAATTGTGATTATACAATCTCGCCGACAGCGCAAAGTTTTCCAGCCGCCGGGGGAAACGGCACACTGAATGTTGCCAACGCCGAAGGCTGCGCCTGGCAAGCCGTGAGCAACGTGGGTTGGATCACGATCACATCAGGTAATGGCATTGGCAATGGGACGGTCAGGTATTCGGTTGCGGCGAATTCAGGCGAGACCAGTCGCCACGCAACGATTGCCATTGCCGGGCGGACTTTCTCTATCAAGCAAAAGTGAAGCTGATGAAAAGAAAAAGGAGGGCCACAAAGTGACCCTCCTTCGAGTTCCCTAAGTCAGACCGCCGGCTTGCACCGCCAGTCTCACTCACGGCTTTTGTCTACTGACACTTCTCTGTCACCGTCAGTTCATTCGACGCCGGCGCTCCGGGATTCGTC